>CAYTJL010000082.1:0-34613 GCA_964437785.1 uncultured Polyangiaceae bacterium | reverse complement strand
TCTCGGGCAATTACTGCTCCAGCGGTGCGTGCTTGGCGAAGAAGGGCCAAGGACAAGCGTGCGGCGGCAACAACGAGTGCTCGAACAACACGTGTGTGGATGGGTATTGTTGTAACAACATCTGCAACACGACGTGCAAGGCGTGCAACATCCCGGGCAGCTTGGGGACGTGCTCCAACGTTCCGCTGGGCTACCCGGATCCGGGCATGTGCAACAGCCCCGACGGGTGCAACAACGGGAGTTGCATCACCTTCGATGACGCCAATGGAGTCCCCTGTTCCGGCAACAGTGATTGCATCAGCAACAAGTGCGTCGACGGCGTCTGCTGCAACAACGGCTGTGGAGGGACTTGCAAATCGTGCTTGGGCGCCAAGACCGGCGGCGTCAACGGCACGTGCGGCTTCATCACCGCCGGCACCGATCCGGACAACGAGTGCGGCGGCGGGACGCCCAACTGCAACGGCAACGGCGGTTGCCAATAAAGGCCCTCCACAACCCCCCGCGCGGCGAGCGCAGCGAGAGCCCCCTTCCCCTCTCTTTGCGCCTTTGCGCCTTTGCGTTTAAACTCCGGCTCTTCTCACCGCTCACCCCTTCGCCACGAAGATCTCCCTCAACCCAAACAGCGCTTCCCCCGCCCCATCACACGTCTTGACCATCTGCCGGTGGAGCCTCGCCGCGCCGAGGTCGACGATGTCCTCGAAGAGCAGCGCCGCCGCGTCGCCGGGCGGAGGCACGATGACGCCGCGCGGGTTGCCCTCGATCATCGCGTCGCCGGCGAACGTGATCGTCGCCGTGGTCGTGGCCGACAGATACGTATCGAGGATGTTGCCCACGATCGACCCCGGATGGAGCGCGTGCCCCTGGAGATAGATGAGCCCATATCCGTTGCTCCCCGGCTTGGACAACGCGACGTAGTCGTACCGGAGCGCGAGCTCCTCGGCGCGAAGGTTGTTGAGCGCGCCCCGCTCGGCGCTCCCGCGCGCGAGCGTGAGCGGGATCTCCTCCCCTGCGATGCGGAGCGTGCCCTCCCCGCCCGTGATGGACCAAGGCATCCAGCGCATCCCGATGAGCCCTTCGATGTCGAGGATGTTGTACGCTTCGCCCAACGCGCGCTCGGGGAAGCGCCGCGTGGTGATGGGCAGGTGAAGCTCGACGCTCACCGCCTCGCCGCTCGCCGCGCGCCGCATCTCCCCTTTGAAATCGATGGAGCCAGTCCCGTCCACGACGTCGCGATCAACGGTGATCGCGAGCGCCGCGCCGGGGTCCCGCCCCGTAAAGGTATACCCCTCTGCCCCAACGTAGAGCAGCGCGTTGTCCCAAGGCTCCGCGCCATAATACGGGAAGTGCGCGGTGTGGTTGCCGGCGACGAGCGTCAGTGAGCCGCGGGGCGACTCTGCAGCGACCACGAGATCGACGTACGATGCGTGGAAGAGGTGAAGGCCATCGAGGCCCTTGAGACCGGCGGCGATCTCGTTGACGGCGGCGAGGAGCGCCTTGCGAGCGAGCTTGGGATCCATGGGCGGGAGACTCCTTTATCTGTCGAACGAGCCATGGTAGCGTGGCGCGCTCCTTCGAGGAACCTCCTTCTCTCAAAGCGCGCAAAAAGGACCCTATGCCTCTTGCCAATCCCACCGGGGATCTCCGCGATCGTCACGGCGTCATCGTCATCGGCTCCGGGTACGGCGGATCCATCATGGCCGCTCGGCTCGCCAAGGCAGGGCACACGGTGACGCTCTTGGAGCGTGGTCGCGAGTGGGCGCTCGGTGCGCTGCCCCAAGAAGAGAGCGAGGTCCGAAAGGAGATCAAAGCCATCTCGCAGAACCCCCTCAGCCTCTTCGATTACGTCGTCGGCGACGTGGACGTCCTCTCCGGCTCGGGGCTCGGCGGCACGTCCCTCATCAATGCTTCCGTCGTGCTCCGTCCCCTGCCCAGCGTGCTCGAGCACCCGCGCTGGCCCGAGGAGGTCCGCAAGGACGCAAAGAATGGCGCGCTCGAAGCGTACTTCGACGTCGTCGACGAGACGTTGGAGGTCGACCGCGTGAGCCCCGGGATGCTCCCCAAGACAGACCTCCACGAGAAGAGCGCGAGGGAGCGAGGGCTCGTGTTCGAACGGCTGCCCATCGCCGTCAACTTGAGGCGCGACGAGGCGACCCCCAACAAAGCGGGGGTCTCTCAAAGACCCTGCAACGGGTGCGGCAACTGCGTCACCGGCTGCAACGTCGGGTCCAAGAACGTGCTCACCGTCAATTACCTGAAGATGGCCAAAGACAGCGGCGCCTCCATCTTCACCCAAATCGAGGTCGACTTCGTCGCTCCCGCGCCCGAAGGGGGTTGGGTCGTCTACGCCAAACACCGCGCCGACGACGGCGCCGAGACCGAACGCCACCTCCACGCCAAGGTGGTTATCCTCGCCGCCGGCTCGCCCGGCTCCACGGGGATCCTGCTCCGATCGAGGGAGCGCGGGCTCCCGCTCTCACCGCGCCTCGGCACGGGGTTCAGCGCCAATGGGGACTTGTCCGGGTTCAACTACAACACCCCTTTTCGCGCCGACTCGGCGGGGGTCGACTATCAGCGGGACCCGCTCGACTACAAGGTCGGCCCGTCGATCACCGCGATGATCGACCGCCGGAGCGACGAGGGGCTCATCGTCGAGGATGGGGTGTTGCCGCGCGCGCTCGTCAACCTGTTTCGGCACCACATCCCTTGGTTCGGCGTGGTGACGGGCGAGGCGGTCGACGACGGCGTCGTCGCCGGGGTGGAGCGGCTCGCGCGCGTGGTCCGCGACCAGCTCGCCGCGACGCGCGACGGCGCGGTCAACCACTCGATGGTGTACCTCGCGATGGGCCACGACGGCGCAGCAGGGCAAATCGTGCTCGATCCCGAGGGGCAGCCCAAGGTGCTTTGGGACGGCGCCGGCAAACACCCCACCTACAACCGTATCAGCGACGAGATGGCCGAGCTGTCGCGCGACCTCGGGGGCACCTATTACGAGAGCCCGCGGTGGAGCAAGCGGTTCACCAACGTGCCTATCACCGTTCACCCGCTCGGCGGGTGCCCCATGGGCGAGGGCGTGTCCAACGGGGTCGTCGACCACCGGGGCCACGTCTTCAACCCCCAAGGCGGCTTTCACGAGGGGCTTTATGTGACGGACGGCGCGGTGCTCCCGACGTCGCTCGGCGTCAACCCGCTCGCCACCATCGCGGCGCTCGCCGAGCGGAGCGCGGCGCTCTTCGTCGCCCAGCACGCGACGCCGATCGTGCCTTTCGGCGAGGAGCCGGCGGACCCTGCCGCGGGGCTCGGCCCCTCGTCATGGACCGACCCGTTCCTCGCGCCGACACCCAAACCGCTGCGCGTCGGGCTCGAATTCACCGAGGCGCTGAGCGGCTTCGTCGCCACGTCGGTCAAAGGGGCCGCCAAGCACAGCGACTATTTCGCCGCCGAGCAAAAGGGCCGCGACGAAGGCGGCGCGCTCCGCTTCCGCGTGCGCATCTTCATCGACGACATCGACACGTTCATCCAATCGAAGGAGCACGAGGCCGAGGCCCTCGGGCACGTGGAGAGCGAGCGCCTCGGCCGGTCGCTCGTCATCGAAGAGGGCAAGTTCAACCTCTATGTGATCGACCAGGCCGCCGGGGAGAAGCGCATGATTTATCGCCTGCGCTTCCGCGGCGACGATCACCGCCTCTACACGCTCTATGGCCACAAAGACATCCGCGCCGACGTCGAGGTCGGCATCTGGGCCGAGAACACCACCCTCTTTACGACGCTCTACGAGGGTGACGAGCAGGGGCCGGTCCTCGCCCAAGGCGTCCTCCACCTCCCGGTGCAAGAGTTCATCGCGCAGCTCTCTTCGTTCCGCGTGCGGCGCTGCCCCCGCGGCGTCGATCAGGTGGTGTATCTGGAGCGCTTCGGCGCCTTCTTCTTCGGCCATTTGTGGGACAGCTACGTAAAATCGCGGATCTGCCCTTGAGGCCGCCAAACCCATGAGGGGCGCGCTCGCGATCGGTCTCTTCGTCCTCGGGTGCTCGGCGCCGCCCCGCGCGCCCATCAGGATCGTGTCCCCTCCCATCGCGCCGAGCGACGACGCCGCGCCCGGCGGGAAGATCCGTTATGAGCTCATGTTCACGATGCGTTGGTTGGACGCCGCGATGGAGGCCCCCGCCGCCAAGGTGAGGCCGATGTTGCTCGCCGCGGACGGCAAGGTCGTCGCGCAGTGCGCGCCGTCGGTCGAGCGCGGGCGCGCGCGCTGCGAGGCGAACGGGGACTCCGCCGAGGTCACCGCCTTTGGCCTCGATTTGCCGCCCGGCTTAGGCCCTGTGAGCGGCCGCCGCACCGTGGTGCCGCTCGGCGGGCTCCCTCTTTGGGTCGACGTCGAGGTGCTCATCTCCGGCGCCGAGCGCCCGCATCTCCACACGATCGAAATCCGAAGGACGTTGCCGGCGCCCAAAGGGCTCTCGCTGCGCCGCGACGAGGAGCCGATACCGGGGCACGTCCCCGCGTACTCCCTCATCAACGGCACCGATGAGGCCGTGGACGTGCTCCAGAGCTGGGTCGAGCAGCGTTGGCCCGAGGCGGGCTCCATCCGCTTCAGCGTGTCTTGCGAGCGCCGATCTCGCAGCTTCCGGCGCGTCTATCCGCAACAAACAGCGGCCGTCGGCGACACCTGCTTCGCGGTCGCGTGGCCCAAGAACAGCCCGAAGCTCGAGTACAAGAGTGTTTATCTGCTCTGGGGCGCGCCGTGGCCCGTCGACCTCCCCGCGGACGGCTGGCCCGGAGAACCACCCAAGGTGAAGATGCGGGGTATTTATCGCATCTCCGATGATCTGGTCTTTACGCGGAGCCCCTCGGCGCCTCACGACCAGATCCCTTGACGGCAGCCTTTTGACCGCCGCGTGAGGAACCTTCGCGCCTCCGCGCGTGTCGCAGGGGTCCTATGATCCGCTCCTCCACGAAGCGCACAAGGCTCCTCCCTGCGCTCGCGCTGACCTGCGCCCTCGCGGCCCTCACGAGCCGCCCCTCGGACGCGCAGAGCCAAGGCCAGAGCCCCGCCGCGCGAGGCATCGATTTGTTCCTTCACATGCCCGACAGCGCGGCCCCCGGGAGCCTCGTGCCCGTGCAAATCCTCGCCTATGGCTTCCCCACCGCGACCACGTTGACCCCGCTCACGAACGCGCCCATCGAGGCGGTCTGGGATCCCGAGTCGCTCGGGCCCAACGTGACCAGCGCGCCGCCGCCCGTCGCGGGCACCACCGACGACAAAGGCAGGCTCACGCTGCGCGTGCCCATGCCCGACGGCGACGCGCGCGCGCTCACGCTGCTCGTCGGCGCGCGCGCGGAGGGCCGCGCGCGGACGCGGCTCGCCAAGGTGCACCGGGGCGCGCTGCACGAGGTCGCGCTGCACGTGACGGACAGGCGCGTCGTGCCGGGGAGCGCCATCTCCGCGTGGGTGACGGTGAGCCACGCGGCGACGGGCGATCCCATCGCGGGCGCGCCCGTCGAGATCGCGCTGCTCGAAGGCGGGATCGCGCGGCACACGGTCGTCCTGAAGAGCGACCCCGCGGGCACCGCGATGACGCGCGTGCCGATCCCGGCGCTCGACGATCCCTCGTGGACCTTCGAGCTGCGCGCGCGATCGATGCGCCCGTCGGGCCTGCCGCACGGGGAGTCCGCGCTCACGCTCGGCCTGCGCGACGAGACGCCGGGCGCCCCGCGCATGACCGTCGGGTGGAGCAAACCCTCGGTCCTCGCAGGCGATCGCGCGACGTTCCGAGCGCACGTGCGCGACGCGACGGATCAGCCGATCGCGGGCCTGCCGATCACGTATTGGGTCGGGCAGAAGGGAACCGAGCCCCCGAAGACGGACGAGGCGTGGGACGCGATCGCGAAGCGCGCCGAGACCAACGCGCAGGGCGAGATCGAGGGGAGCTTCGACGCGCCGAAGACGGTGCGGCCCGGCGCGCCCTCGCACCTGCGCGTCGTGATCAAGGGCAAGGTCGAGGGCCAGCCGCTCGAAGCGCAGGCGATCGTGACCGTCGGCGCGCCGAGCGCGGAGGTCTCGCTGCTCCCCGAGGCGTCGTCGATCGTGCCGGGCATCGCGCAGCGCGTGCTCCTGCGCGTGATGGACGCGCGCGGAAACCCCGTCAAAGGGAGCTTCCGCGTCGAGGGCGACGGGCTCGCCGTGACGGCCTCGACCGACAAAGACGGCGAGGCCGAGATCACGTGGGATCCGCCGCACGATCTGGGCGCGCAGCGCAGCGTGGGGCCGTGCGCGGGGGGCGTCGCAGCGGCCGTCGTGGTGAGGCCGCTCGGCGACGAGCTCGCGCCGCGGCGCGATCCGTTCCAGCTCTGCGTGCCCGTGCAGCGCGACGCGCACGACGAGGGCGCGAAGATCGAGCTCGCGCGGCCCACCGCGAAGATCGGCGAGGCGGTGAGCTTCAAGGTGCTCCCGGTCGCGCGCGGCAAGCGCCGCGAGGCGGGCCCGAAGCGATCGTGGAGCGTGGTGCTGCGGTCCGATCAAAAGCGCACGGCGACGAGCGCGTGGATCGACGACGGCGAGCAGGGCGGCACGATCACGATCCCGCCCGGCGCGCCCGGCGTGTGGACGATCACGGCGTTGTCCCCGTCTCCGAACCGCGCGGCGATCAAGGCCGAGGCGTCGATCGTGGTGACGCCGGTCGTCGCGCCCTCGCTCAAGGCGTCGATCACCGGAGGGCGCGCGACGCCGGGCGGATCGATCGACGTCGCGGCCGACCTGTCCGACGGCCTCGGCAAAGGCGTGACCGGCACCGTGGCCGCGCTCGTGATCGATCTTCACGGAGGAGGATCCACGCGCGGCCTGGACGCGCTCGACACGCGGCGATCGCTCTGTCACAGGCTCGGGATCGACGAGCCGCGCTGCGATCGCTTCGTGGACGGCGATCCCGCGCTCGACGCGCTCCGCCGCGGTGAGCTCGGACGCGCCGCGGGCGGGGCGCTCGCCGCTTCGAACGATCCCGGCGGCACGGCGCGCGAAGAGCTGCGGCGCACGTTCGCGGCGGTGCTCAAATCGCTGGAGGGCGCGGTCTTCGAGGCGTCGCAGTCGCCCGAGCAGAGCCGCGACGTGCGGCGCAGAGGGCCGAGGGGCTGGGGCTTCAACCCCGAGCTGATGACGCTCGTGACCGCCGCGATGAACGAGCCGCCGACGACGCCCGGCGGCGAGCCGATCGCGCTCTTGGATCTGATGCAGATCGATCCGCAGGTGAGCTTCGACAACGTCGCGCGCAGGATCACGAGGCTCAAGCTCTTCCGCGTGCTCGCCGAGATGCGCCGCTTCCGGCGCGAGAAGAACCTCGATCCAGACGAGCCGATGCTGCGCGATCCCAACGCGATCCTGCGGCGCCTCGTGCGCGCCGGGAGGCTCACCGAAGCGAGCTTGCTCGATCCGTGGGGGGGCACGCTCACGTTCGTGAAGGCGACAGGGCCCGTGATGCCGTTCCTCTCGGTGCGCGGCCACGAGCTGCGCGCGCCGGGACCCGACGGGAAGATCGGCACGGCCGACGACGTGAAGGACCCCTTCGAACGCGTGCTCAAGTCGGGGACGCCGTACGCGAAGGCGGTCGAGGAGGATCGGCTCGTCGACGCGAAGCTCGACATGGAGGTGAGCGAAGAGACGGTGAGCTCGTGGCAGAGCTTGATCGAGGAGCTCACGGGCAGCGCCCTCGGCGAATCGTTCGGCGCGGGCGGCCTCGGCCTCGGCGGCGTCGGCTCGGGCGGGGGCGGCCTCGGGCACGGCTACGGCATCGGGCTCGGTCGCCTCTCGACCGGCATCGCGACCGGCGTGGGCTTCTGGTCGCAGCCGGTGCGCACCGACGACAAAGGCCGGGCGCGCTTCACGATCCCCATCGGCGACGCGGAGACCACGTGGCGCGTCGCGCTCATCGCGATCGCGGACGGGGGTCGCGCGGCGACCACGCACCTCGACGTGCCGAGCGCGGTGCCGCTCTCGGTGCGCCTCGACACGGGCGCGACGTGGGTCGAGGGCGATCTCGTGCGCGCCAAGGTGATCGTGAGAAACCGCATGAAACAAGCCGTCAACGCGCGTGTGGATCTCGCCGCGTCGGGCGCCTGTGTGCTCGCGCTCGACAAGGACGCGTCGCGCGTCGTCGAGGTGCCCGCGGGCTCCGCGTCGACGTTCACGGCCCTCGTGCGCGCGCCGATCGCAGGCGAAGCGAAGCTCGAAGCGCGCGTGCGCGCCGCGGGCGCGCCCGACGATCACGTCACGCACACGTGGCAGGTGCTCCCGCCCGGCGAGCTCACCGCGCTCACGAACGCGCGCTGGATCGACGGCGCCGAGGGCGAGGCGAAGCTCGAAGCGCCGGCCGACGTGCTGAGCCGATCGCGCCTCGTGGGCGAGCCGCGCGTGGTGCTCGAACGAGGCTACAAAACAGCGCTCGCGGGCGCGCTCGAGGCGCTCGACCCCGATCGCGTGAGCGGCGCCGACGCGCTCGCGGACGCGCTGGAGGCGGGCGTGCGGATCGAGCGCTGGGCCAAGCCGCGCGGAGAGGCGTGGGCGCCCATCGCGGCGCGCGCCGCCGAGATCGTGCAGCGCGCGCGCGGCAAGCTGAACGTGCACCGCGATCGAAAGACCGGCTCGAAGCTCGCGGAGGAGCGGCTCGTGCTCTGGGCGCCGCCGTCGAGCAAGGTGCCCTCGCCGAGCTGCCCGCCCAGCGGCCTGCGCACGGATCGCCCTGCGATCCTCGACGCGGAGGCGGCGCTCCTCTCCGGCGCCGCGCTCGCGTGTTGGGACGCGTTCGTCTCCGAGACCATCGACGACGTGCAGCGCGAGCGCGATCCGGTCGCCCTCGCGCGCGCGGTGATCGCGTTCGCCGAGCGGACTCACCGCGCGGAGACGGCCGCGGCGCTCGCCGACCGGCTGCGCGAGGTGGTCGCGCTGAGGCCCTCGGGCGCGATCGCGCTCGCGGCGGATCAAGCCCGCGATCGCGCCTCACGCGCGATGGTGCTCGCGGCGCTGCTCCGCGCCGCGAAGCTCGGAAGACCAAGCCCCGCGCCCGCGTCGCGGATCGCCGCGTGGCTGCTCGTGCAGCGCGACGCCGACGGCGGCTACGGATCGCCCTCGGCCACGCTCGCCGCGGTGCGCGCGCTGCTCGCGTCGGACGCCGGCGAGGGCAAGGTCGTGCGCGTCACGATCACGTCGGGCGACGCGAAGAGGACCGTCGAGGTCGGCCCGTCGGATCGCGTGATCGTGCCGCTGCCCAAGGGCGCGACGAGCGCCGTTGTCGCGTCCGACGGGGGAGAGGGCTTCGTCGCGCGGCTCGAGCGGCCCGTGATCCGGCTCTGGGACTATCCGCCGTCGGCGCCGGGCGTGGTGGCGATCGACGCGCGCTGGCCGGAGGGCCAGATCGCCGGCAAGACAGGCGTGCTGCGCCTCGACGTGCGCTACGTGTACTCGAGGAGCGCGACGATCGACGTGCGCGTGCCGCTCCCGCCCGGCGCGTCGCTCGCGGCGCAGGTCGAAGGGATCCAGCAGATCCAAGGGACGCTCGTGATGCGCAGGCCGATCCACGGAGTGTCGCCGTTGCTCGTCGAGGTCCCCGTGCGCTTCGGGCTCGCGGGCGTCGTCACCGTGCCCGAGGCGCGCGCGTCGCTCGCGTTCGAAGAGGCGGTGCGAGGCGTCGCGCCCGCGCGCACGATCACCGTGGTGGAGCCGAAGTAACGCACGCGCGTTCGTGTTAGGGTGCGCCGGCCATGCGCTCCGACTCGTTCTCGTTCAAGGCCGACGATCGCAAACAGCTCCACGTGTATCGCTTCTTGCCGGACGAGGGCGTGAGCGTGCGGGCCGTCGTGCACGTCGCGCATGGCATGGCCGAGCACGGGGCCCGTTACGCGCGCCTCGCCGCGTCGCTCACCGCCGCGGGCTACGCGGTCTACGCCGACGATCACCGCGGTCACGGCAAGACCGCGCGGAACGACGCCGAGCTCGGTCACTTCGGCGGGCCCGGCGGGTTTCAGCGCGTCGTGAGCGATCTGGTCGAGCTCATCGCCTCCGAGAAGGGCCGCCACCCCGGCGCGCCCATGGTGATCATGGGCCACAGCATGGGCTCGTACCTGACGCGCGGGTTCTTGGCCCGCCACGGCGGCGACGTGGACGCGGCCATCCTCAGCGCCACGAGCGGCAAGCCGAGCCCGCTCGCGCTCGCGGGCAAGCTCGTCGCGCGCATCGAGCGGGCGCGCCTCGGCCCCGCGGGCAAGAGCGCCATCATCGACAACCTCGCGTTCGGCGGCTTCAACAAGCCCTTTGCCCCGAACCGGACCCGCTTCGACTGGCTCTCGCGCGACGAGGCCGAGGTCGACAAATACGTGGCGGATCCCCATTGTGGATTCCGCTGCTCCAACCAGCTTTGGATTGACCTCTTGGCCGGGCTCGACTTCATCGCATCTCCCGCGGCCTTCGAAGGCATCCCCAAAGCCATGCCCGTCTACGTCTTCGCGGGCGACCGCGATCCGGTGGGCGAAAATGGCAAAGGCCCCCGCTGGGTGGCCGAGCAGCTCCGGGGCGCCGGCGTGCGCGACGTGACGCTCGAGCTCTACCCCGACGGGCGCCACGAGATGGTGAACGAGACCAATCGAGATGAGGTGACGAAGGACCTGCTCGCGTGGCTCGACGCACACGTGCCCAAGCGACCGTGAGCAAAAATCTCTGCCCCAAAGGGCGCTCGTCCGACTAGCCTACTCGCCCGCATGTTGAGCTTCAGCACCGACCCGGGCGTCGCCGAACGGCAGATGAACGCCCTCATCTATTACCTCACCGCCTTCGGCTACGTGGACGGCGAGTTCGAGGAGCGCGAGCGCACGTTCGTGCGCGACCACATCAAGCGCCTGGTCGAGCAGCGCGCGCGCGACGCGCTCGGCGCCGATCTCGCGACGTACGCGGACACCGTCGCTCGCTGGCAGGAGCACTTCTTGGAGGTCGCGACGGAGGTCGATCAATCCATCGCCGACCTCTTCACCGAGAGCGTGTCCGAGGGCGAGTCGAGCGAGCAGTTCGTGCTCGCGAAGATCAAGCTCCGCTGCTTCGAGCTGTTTCAGGGCTTCGACAGCAAGAACCGCGAGGGCCTGCTCTCCGCGGTGGACGCGCTGATGCTCGCCGACGGCGTCGCGCACCCGAACGAGCAGCGCTTCCGAAACGAGCTCTTCGCGCTGCTCGACGCGCCGGTCGACGCGAGCGTCGACCTCCACCAAGAAGAGCTCGACGACACCGAGATCGAGTCGGTGCAGCCCGGCGCGGTGATCGTCGGCGAGCCCAAGGCCCTCGCGCCCGTCGCGCTCGATCACGAGTTCCTCCGCGGGCTCGAGCGCGATCACGCCGACGACAAAGAGACCTTCGCCGAGCAGGTCGAGGACGAGCTCGCGCTCATCCACCGCGTGCGCGAGCTGTTCGCCGCGCAGCGCGAGAAGGGCAAAGGCCGCCTCGCGGGCGCTTATGACTTCTCCGACTTCGAGGGGGAGCGCTTCCTCGACGGGCACGTGTACGTCCACCCGCCCGCGCCTGGCAAGCGCCATGAGCTCATCGTCCTCGGCGATTTGCACGGTTGTTATTCGTGCCTCAAGGCCGCCCTCCTCCAATCCGACTTCCTGCACAAGGCCGAGGCGTACCACAAGAACCCCGACAAAGAGCCCAACGTCACGCTGGTGTTCCTCGGCGACTACATCGATCGAGGCAGGTTCAGCTACGCAGGCACGCTGCGCGCCGCGCTCCAGCTCTTCGCCGCGGCGCCCGATCACGTGTGCGTGCTCCGCGGCAACCACGAATATTACGTCGAGCTCAACGGCCGTGTGCTCGCGCCGGTGCGGCCCTCCGAGGCGATGGACCGCATCGCGCGCGTCGCCCCCAAAGAGCTCATCGCCGAGTACATGAGGCTCTTCGAGGACCTGCCCAACATGCTCGTCTTCGATCGCACGTTGTTCGTCCACGCGGGGATCCCGCGCGAGGACACGCTCGCCGAGAAATTCAAGGGCCTCGCGTCGCTCAACGACCCCGAGATCCGATTCCAGATGTTGTGGAGCGATCCGAGCGAGGCCGACAACGTGCCTCTGGAGCTGCAGAAGCAGACGGCGCGCTTCCCGTTCGGCAGAAAGCAGCTCAAAGCGTTCTTGGAGCGCCTCGGCGTCACCACCATGATCCGCGGCCACGAGCGCGTGATCGAGGGCTTCCGCAAGGTGTACGACGACCCGGAGGCCACGCTCATGACGCTGTTCTCCGCGGGCGGCAAAGGCAACTTGGACCTCCCCCCGCACAGCAACTACCGCGACGTGACGCCGATGGCCCTCTCCATCGTCTATGAGAACGGCGTCACGCAGATTCACCCCTTCGCCCTCGACTACGCCAAATTCAACGATCCCGAGCACAACGCCTTCTTCAAGAAGGGATGAGGCGCCGTATGGCACGATGGATCCATGGAGCGTTCGCGGCGGCCTTGATCGCGATCGTGCCGGCGGTCGCGCCGGGGGCCGCGGAGGCGGCCGAGGTGATCCGCATCGGGACGCTCGCGCCCATGTCGAGCCCGTGGGGCCAGGTCTACAAAGTGTGGGCCGAGGCCGTGCAAAAGAAGAGCGGCGGGCGGCTCGAGCTCTCCGTCTTTTACAACGGGCAACAGGGCGACGAGGCCACCATGGTGGCCAAGATGAAGACAGGCCAGCTCGACGCGGCCACGCTCACGTCGGTGGGGCTCTCCAAGATCCATAAGCCCATCTTGGCCCTTCAAATCCCGGGCCTCTTTCGATCGTGGGAGAGGCTCGACGCGGCGCGCGCCGCCGTGGGCCCCGAGCTCGAGAAGGGCCTCGCGCAAGAGGGCTTCTTGCTCGGCGGCTGGGGCGACATCGGGGCGATGCACGGGATGTCCAAGGGCTTCGCGGTCCGCGTGCCCGAAGATCTCCGCGGAAAAAAGCCGCTCACCTGGCGAGAGGACGTGATCGGCCCGACGGTCTACGGCATCATCGGCGGCGTCACCCCCGTGCCGCAGTCGGCGCCCGAGGTGCTCGGATCGCTCGGGACCGGCGCGATCAACGTCATCAGCGCTCCTTCGCTCGCCGCCGAGCAGCTCCAGTGGGCCCCCAAGCTCGATCACATCAGCGAAGAGTCGGTGGTGTTCGCGATCGGAGCGATGGTGTTCGTCAAGAAGCGTTATGAGGCGCTGCCCGAGGATCTCCGCACGATCCTCCTCGACACGGGCAAGGTGGCGGGCGCCGCGCTCGCCGCCAAGATCCGCGCCGAGGACGCCGCCGCGTTCGAGCGCCTCAAGAAGAAGATGACCGTCATCAAGCTCACCGACGCCGAGCGCGCCAAATGGGCCGAGGTCTTCAAACAGACCATCATCCGGCTCGGCCAAGGCACGTTCTCCCCCGAGCTCCTGAAGAAGCTCGCGGCCATCGCGACGGCCAAATGACCGCGAGGACCGTCTACGACGAGCTGCCTTATGACTGCGCGCCCATCCCGCTCACGGCGCCCCCGCATCTCGGGCTGATCTCGGCGCTCGCGGGCGGGCCGAGGCCGCCCGTCGATCGCTATTCGATGCTGGAGATCGGCTGCGGCGACGGCGCGAACCTCCTGCCGCTCGCGTTCCACAACCCGCAAAGCACCTTCGTCGGGGTCGACGCCTCCAAGGTGCAAATCGACATGGCCGTCGAGGGCCAAAAGGCGCTCGGGCTCACCAACGTGCGGTTCATCGCCGAGGACGTGCGCCGGCTCGACGGGGTCGTCACGGGCGTGTTCGATTACGTGGCCTCGCACGGCGTGTACTCGTGGGTGCCAAAGGACGCGCGCGACGCTATTTGGAAGGCGTTCTCACGCCATCTCGCCGAGGGCGGGCTCGGCTATCTGAGCTACAACACCCACCCTGGTTGGAAGATGCGCGGGCTCGTGCGCGACGTGCTGCTCCGCGCGGCCAAAGGGGGCTCCGATCTCCGCGACCGGGCGCGGCGGGCGCGCGCCCGCGCGGCCGACCTCAAAGGGGCCATCGGCGAGGCGATCGCCAAGCACCCTTATCCCGCGCTCCTCGCGGGCGAGCTCGACATCGTCCTCCGCGCGAGCGTGCCTTATCTGGTGCACGAATATTTGAGCGAGGAGAACGAGCCCATCTACTTCGCGGACTTCGTCGATCTCGCGCGCTCCCACGGGCTCGACTACGTGGGTGAGGCGCTCAACCGCCGTGAGGAGGCCGAGGGCGTCGAAGATCAACAGATGGGCGACGTGCTCGGCAACCGGCAGTTCCGCGCCTCGGTGCTCCGCCGCAAAGGCTCCTCCGCCGGGCCGCGACCAGGCCTCGCGATCGTGAGCGAGCTCTACGCGGCGAGCGCGCTCGCGGTCCCAAACGCCCCTCCCAAGCTCGATCCCGGCGAGGCCGAGACGTACAAAGGCACCGACGACGCCGAGGTGAACATCACCTCTCCGCTCTCCAAGGCTGCGATTCGCGTGCTCTCCGCGCGGTCACCGGCGGGCGTCGCGTTCCCCGATCTCGTCGCGCTCTCGTCGGGCTTGCTGCGCGATCACGGCGTGACCGCGCCGCCGACGCAGGCCGACGCCGAGCGGCTCCGCCGTGATTTGATGTTGCTCTTTCGCGCCGGGCAAGGCGAGCTGCGGATCGTCCCCGGGCCTCTCGGGCGAGCGGCTCCGGCCGAAGGGCCGTTGCCCGCGGCGACGGCGCTCGCGCGCTTCGAGGCCGAGCGGCGAGGGCTCTTGACGTCGCCGCTCCACACGACGATCACGACGAGCGACGTCGAGCGGCTCATCGTGTCCGCCCTCGACGGCAAACGGAGCCTCGACGCGATCCTCCCCCCGCTGCTCGCGCGCGTCGCCGCGGGCTCGCCGCCGCTCTCGCTCGGCGGCTCGGCCATCACCGATCGCGCGGTGGTCGAGCCGGTGCTGCGCGCCGTCGCCTCGCGCTTCATCGCGAAGCTGAGCTCGCACAACCTGCTGGAATTCGCCGAAAACCGTTGACAATCCAAGGTTAATTTGGTGTTTTTCGTTCTTCGAGGAGCGCACCACCATGGGCGACGTCACGGCCGACCTCAAGACGCGATACAGCATCTACGTCCCGAAGCCGCTCGCCCGCATCAACCTGGGCGATTGGCAGCGGCGCGAAGGGCAGGTCCAGAGCCCCAAATTCGGCTACGCGGGCGTCTCGATCCAGACCGAAAAAGACATGTTCGTCGATGTGGTCAAATCGACGTACCTCCAGTGCCGCGGCGGCTTCACCGTGCAGACAACCGATTGGTTCAACTGCGCGCAGAAGGCGCTCTTCATGGCCACGGCCGACAACGCCACGCTCGGCGCCGACGGCGTGATGACCATCGCGGCGGGCGCGGGCCAAGCCCCCACGTGGACGCTCGATCACGGCGACTCGCTCGACGTCTATCCGTACAACAGCCTCCAGCTCCATTATCGCGTCGAGGAGGTGCAAAACAGCCTCTTCGAGTTCTTCCGCGGCCGGCGCGAGAAGGACTACCCCGCGAACTCCGACAGCTTCCTCGGCAAGCTCCTCGAAGGGCTGTTCCGCAAAGACCCCTCGTTCAACTCGGCCGAGAAGGGGTCTTTTACGCTGAACCCCCTCTCCGACAAGGGCGGCAACGCGCGCAGCCAGAGCGGCGCCGAAGAGAAGGTGGGCAAGGTGGTGAACAAGGTCATCACCTTCGCCGACCCCGAGGCCGAGCTCAAAGGCGGCTTCGAGGCCATCGCCGAGAAAGCGTGGCAGGCGCTCTATGGCAACAAGCAGTTCACGTTCGACCCGAACGGGGCCGCGGACGCCAAGGCCAAGCCCGCTCCTTACGACATCTTCGGCAACATGGATGACATCCGCGGCAACCCCACCTCGGTCGGCTACACCGCGCACAACGTCATCGGCGACCCCTCCAAGACCGAGAAGCAGCTCCGTTACGGCTTCAGCAACTACTTCTCTCGCTTCGACCCGTACGCGCTCATCAACCCCGATCACCCCGACATCAACAACCCCGCTCGGCCCATCTACACCGCCGTCATGAAGGTCATCACCCGCCTTCACAACGCCACGGTTCGGCTCAAGCGCACGGTCGACGTCATGTACAAGATCGGGAGCCTCCTCAAAGACAACGCGCTCTCCAAGCTCGTCGTCACGGCGTGGCAGGCGGTCGACGCGGGCTTTCAAGCGATCAAGGCGGCCCGCGGCCAATACGAGGTCTGGGAGGCCGTCGCGCTCGGATCGCGCGGCAATCTGGGCGATCAGTTCACCGATGAGCGGGAGTCGGGCTGGGACAAGCGCATCGCCATCCGCAACAAGCTCGCGCACGACTGGACGCCCAAGACCACGGTCAAGGCGGCTGTGCGGTCCAAGGCCCCCGAGAAGGACTTCGTCACCGGCGAGACCAAAGGGTTCTTCGGCACGCTCACGGCGACGCCGGGCACGACCCCTCCGACGGCCACCATCGCGGCCATGCACGTCGCGACCAACGGCGCAGAGTTCGACCTCCCCGCCATCACCGTGGGCGCCGCGACCGCCGCGACGATCGCGGGCTCCGCTCCGACCGACGCTTGGACGGCGCACACTTCGAACCGTAAGCTCAGGGTCAAATTCGACACGACGGAGGACTGGATCGAGGTCGATCTCGGCAACCCCACCATTCAATCGCTCGCCGCCGCGACGACGGCGGATCAAGGGCTCGCGTCGCCTCACTTCGTCACCGATCGCGCCACGCAGATCACCAACGTCCTCAACCTCATCGCCAACGCCTCCGGGATGAGCGGCAGGGCCGCCGTCGCGAACGGCCAAATCACCTTTACGTCGGCTATCTCGGGCACGCTCTCCAAGGTGCAGCTCCGCGCCGATCCCGACTCCACGTTGGGCCTCTTGGGCCTCAAGAAGGTCTCCGCCGCGGGCACGGACCCGAGCGCGGCGCTCACCGCGGACACCATCATCGCCGCATGGACCGCGGCGTGGAACGCGGCCAATCCGCCCGTCGCGCCCGCCACCACCTCTCCGGCGCCGCCGTGGGACGGCAAAATCGACATCACCTCCGAAGACGGGCAAATCGTCTTCACGAGCAAGGCCGAGGGCGACGGCGCGTTCGTGCGGGTGAGCAACGGTCCTGTGGACTCGTTCGACTTCAAGGGCGATTTCCGGGGCGAGAGCAAATACGACGAGGTCCGCGAGCTCGACGTCCATCGCCGCAGGCTCGACTCATTTCAAAAGCTCGACGAGGAGCTGCTCAAGATCCCGGACGACACGGCGGCGCTCGTCCGACCGGCCATCTTGCTCTACAAAAACGCGACCGGCGTGGTGACGAAGACCGTCGGCGCGTTCAAGGCCGCCATCAAGATCCTCGGCCTCAAGCTGCCTCAGACCAAGGGCGCTGTCGGCATCGTGGCGAGCAAAGGCATCAGCCTCGGCACGCCCGATCGCATCGTGGGCGCCGGCGGACAAGGCGTGGTGTTCATCGCCGACGGCGGCACGGGCATCCCGGATCAAGCCAAATACGTGATCCTCGAAGAGATCATCAACCGTATCACCGGCGCTGATCTCCTCGCGCCTTTCTTCGCCAAACCCTACGAGCAGAAGCTCGCCAAACCGTCGCTCGGGTTCCGCGCCTACAGCGACACGTCGACCGATCTCATCGCCCGCAACACCGCCAACCTGCTCGCGCTCGGCCGCCACAAAGACGCCAACAACGACGTCATCGGATCGGGCGTCGCGCGCGTGGCGGCGTCGTACGCGGTCGAGATCGCGGCGCAGGAGAAGGTGACCATCGCGGCGCGCCAAGAGCCTTTGAACCCGGCGCACGGCACCGAGCCGGGCCGCGTCGAGGTGCTCGGGCACACCATCGCGATCGGCTACAACGAGATCGACGCCAAAGAGGCCGCGTTCGGCCTGCGCGATCGCACCGACGCGGCGACGGGCACGGTGCTCAACAAGGGTTGGCCCGCGGAGTGGCGGACGCCCAACGATCCTCACCCCCACGCCAAGACGGCGAGCGTCATCATGCACGCCGCGGATCAAGCGTGCATCGTCGTGGGCAAATACATGGTCCAGCTCCGCGCGGCGAAGCAAGCCGACAAAGCGCTCAACGCGAGCCAAGCGGCGCAGGGCCGGATCGACAACGCCACGCAGCAGCTCGACGGTTTTGGCCTGGAGCTCAAGACCCTTCAAGGCAAGGTCGCGGACTTCATGGCTCCGTTGTTCTCGCCCGAGTGGGATGAATACGATCAATGGGTGGCGCGGATCACGGCCATCAACACGGTCGACATCCCCGCGGCGACGCAGGCCAAGACCAAGGCGACGGCCGAGAAGCAGGCCATCGACACGATGACGGACGAGGGCATCATCATCAGCATGCGTGACCCGGCCGACGCCAAGAACTTCGCGACGTCGCAGTGGGCGCACAAAGGCAAGCCGGCCATCATGCTCAACGAGGAGGGGATCACCCTCACCGTCAAGGCCGACGAAGAGGACGACGCGTCCGGCGCGCGCGTCCGGCTCGACGCCGAGGGCATCAGCATCTCGTGGAACGGCAAGGCCGGTGTCCGCGTCAAGAACGACAACTCCATCCACATCTCCGACGGCACCAACAAGGCTGCTTTCACCGCGAACGCCTGGAATTTCCAAGCGGGGCAAGTCGCGTTCTCCAACGCAAAGAAGATCACCCTCGGTTGACATGTCCGAAGACAAGGCATCTCCCGCCCCTCACGTCTCCTCCTCTCCCCCCATCCCCTCCGCGAGCCCGGCGAACGTCGCGCTGCGCTCATGGCTCCACGGCGGGCCCGGCGACGAGGCCTCTTCGGTCATCGAGATCGGCTGCGGCGGCGGAGAGCACCTGATCCCGCTCGCGTTTTACAACGCCTCTCGTCAACCGAGCGCGCGTTATCTGGGCGTCGAGCGCGACCCCGATCGCTTGCAGCGGGCGCGCGATCGGGCGGCGGCCGCGGGGGTCACCAACGTCGAATTCGCGGCCGAGCCGCCGGGCGAAGGGCCCTTTGACGTTGTCCTCGTCCGCGGCGCGGTGGGGCGGGACGACGATCGCAGCGATCGCGCCTTCATGGCGCTCGCCGCGCGCCTCGTCGCGCCTCAAGGCCTCGTCTACATCGATTATCCGGTGCTCCCGGGCGCAGGCATGGACGCGCTCGTGGGAGAGCTCTGTCGCGCGCTCCCGAGCGCGTCCGAGGGCCCCGCCGGGGTGCGCGCGGCGGCCTCGGCGATGCGGGAGATCATCGCGCAGCCGAGCCACCCTTATCCCAACCTGATCGCGGTCGAGCTCGCGGCGGTCAGCGGCGGCGCGGGCGCCCTCTCCGACGGCGAGATCGCGCGCCGATACCCGCCTTCCCCCTCGTTTGGGCGGTTCTTTCGCGACGTGGCGGCGATCGCGGCCGAGGCGGGGCTCCACTTCGTGTGCGAGGCCGAGCGCGAGGAGTCGAGCGTCTTCGAGGCGCTGCGGGCCGAGCTGATGAGCCGGGGCGCCTCGGGAGCGGCCTTGGAGCAGGCGATTGACATCTTGTGTTACCGCAGGTCGCGCGCATCCATCTTTTGCCGCGCCGGCGTTCACGTCGCGGATCGGCCCGGGATCGAGGCGCTCGATCGGCTCCTCATCACCTCTCCGCTCGTGCCGATCAGCAACGCGGTCCGGCTCGGGCCCGGGATCGAGGAGCCGTTCGTGACGCCGGAGGGCGGCCGGATTGGCAGCGTGGATCCGCTGCTCAAGGCATCTCTCTTGGCGCTGCGCGACGCGTGGCCCAAACCCCTCTCGTTCGCTGCGTTGATGGGCGAGGCGGTCGCGCTCCTGCACAAAGACGGCGCCGAGGGGGCGCCGGACGACGAGCTCGTCGCGGGCGTGGCGCAGGACCTTTGGACGCTCCACGCGCGCGGCCTCGTGGACCTCCACCTTCACGAGCCTTCGTATGCGCCCAAAGGCAACGCCAAGCTCCACGCGCTCGCGCGGATGGAGGCGGGCGAAGGCGAGGGGCTCACGACGCCGTACCACACGCGCTACGTGCCTAAAGGCTTTGACGCGGCGCTGGTGCGCCACATGAACGATCCCGCGCTGACCGACGAGGACCTCACGGGGGCGCTCATGGGAGACATCATGTCGGGGAGCGTGCCTTTGGAGCTGGGCGGGCAGCGCATCAACGATCCGGCGCTGCTCGAGCCCATCGTGAAGGCGCTCATGACGAAGGGCCGCGCCGCGCTCGCGCGTCAAGGCCTCTTGGAGTAGCGCTATCGACGGGCTCACCCCAAACGCGGCCAGCCCTGGGGCGCTGGGCGCGCGCCGCAGCGCGGGCAGGCCGGAGCCTGCCAGTGCAAGGGTGATCGGCAGTGCCAACAGCCGAAGACCGGCTGCGAGGGCGGCGGGCCATACCCACCTTGAGGATGAGGCGTCTGCGGATAGCCCGCCTGCGGATAACCACCCTGCCCCTGCGGATAGCCCACCTGCGGATAGCCGCCCTGCCCTTGCGGATAGCCCGCCTGCGGATAACCACCTTGCCCCTGGGGGAGCGCGTGAGGCGCCCTCCTCGACGCCGCCGGCGCGGAGAGCGGCGCCCCGCAGCCCAAACAACGCTCGTACCGAGGGGGGTTGGGGCGCGCGCAGCTCGGGCACGGGACCGTCGCCTCGGCTTTTTTGGCGGGGGCGAGGGCCTTCTTGGCCGAATACGCGAGCACGGGGAACACCTCTTCACACGCGTCCATGAGCCCGTCCTGGTCGCCGGTGATTTGGATCCTGCGCGAGCCGAGGCACAGATACGAGTCGTCTTGGCTGATGTCGTCGGGATCGATGTAGTGCCAATCGACGCTGAGGGGCGACTCGGCGATGTTCTTCCAGCAAAGGCGCTTCGACGTGATCACGAACCCCTCCTCGGCCGATCCGAAGACGGTGTCGTCGCGCATCGCGAGGATGTATTCGTTGGGCGGCAGGTGCGCGGCGTGGACGCGCCGCACGTTGCGCTCCTTCTTTTGGGGGAGCCCCGGATAAACGTAGACCGAATCGTGCCCGGAGAGATGTTGCTTGAGGTAACCGAGCACCCCATCGTCGGTCATCGGGATGACCTCGTATTCGTCGAAGTCCTCGTCGTCGTCGTCATCGTCGTCGTCGCTCCCGCCCGTGATGACGATCGAGGCGCGCGGAGGCACGAAGAACGTGTGACAATAACGACAGGACACCCCCTCCGGCGGCACGGGGGGCAGCGGCGCTCCGCAGCGGGTGCACAGGGCGGCTGTCAACATCGGCGCCCGAGCATAGCGCAGCGGGCGGATTTGGGAAGGGTGCGCCGGTCACTCCCGCCAAGCGGTCACGCTCGGCGCGTCCTCCCCGGGAGCATACGAGGTCTCGATACGAACCTTGACGAACGAATCGCGCGGCTCTGCCCTCACCACCCCATCCCACGAGCGGACGTCGGCCGGGAAGAAGCTCGCGACGAGCGTCGCGGCCGATCCGGCGACGAGCGGCAGCGTCCGGTACGTCAGCCGATCCGTGAAGAAGCCGTCGAGGCTGTTGATGGTGCGCCCCGATCCGGGTGAAGGGGAGATGACGTGAAGCTCATCGCGGCGCCGCTCGTCGCAGGAGGGACAGCGCGCCCGGAACACGTACGCGAGGCTCCCCGCGACGGGCACGGCCCGCGTCGAGAACGCGCTGAGCGAGCGTCCTTTGCACGTCAAGAAGTTGAAGACGTACGCGTGATACGAATACACGAGATCGTCCCCGGCGCCGGGAGCGACGGTGTGCGTCTCGACGACGCGGTCAATGTCCTCGGCCCCGCCGCAGCTCACCCGCACGGGGGGGACCTCGGGGTTGTGTTGATAAAAGCTCCATGCGTCGACCTTCTCTTGATGGAGGAGGACAGCGTGCGTGAGGATCACGCTCACCGCGCGCCGCTCCTCACGCCCGCTGAGCCGCACGATCGGGCTCGCGCTGTAATCCACGTGCGGAGACCCCTCCTGCTGCGCCCGCGCGATCGCGTCCGCGACCTTGGGCGGCGGCGCGGGCCGGCGCTCGACCAAAGGCACCTTGGCGAGATCGAGCCCGCGCAAATCGGGCCTCCCGGCGGCGGCGCGGGCCGGCGGCGCGGGCGGCGGATCCAACCGGGCTTCCAAAGGCGCCTCGAGCACCGCCGGAGGAGCGATGAGGGCGGGCGGCGGCGCGGCCAAAGGGGTTTTGCGCGCCTCGGGCGCCGCGCCGCACGCGGCGAGCGCGAGCGACAACGCAGGAGGGACCGCGCGAAGAAGGTGCTTTGAAGCTCGCATCACAACGTCTCCAGGTACGCGACGAGCGCGCGGCGATCGTCCGCCGTGAGCGCCGCGGTGTGGCCCATTTTCCCATCGACCTTTTGGAGCAGCTCGTCCAAGGTCGAAAACCGCCCATCGTGAAAATAAGGCGCCGTGCCGCCGATGAAACGGAGCGAGGGAGTGTCGAGGGGCAGATCCCCGAAGAAACCGCTCTTGACCGAGTGCATGGCTCCGTCGGTGCCGCCGCCGGGGTGGCAGCTCGCGCATTTCTGATTGTCGCTCTCGAAGAGCTCCTTTCCTCGGGCGACGAGCGCGGCGTCGGGCGCGCCCAAAGCACCCTTGAGGGAGGGCCCGCGCATCGAGGCGACGTACGTCACCAGCGCGTCCAGGTCCTCGTGATCGCGGTCCGAGAGCGCGCCCCGGCCGCCCAACCTGCGCATGGTGTCGTGGATGTGCTTTTTGAGATCGCGGCGCTCCCCCATCCAACCGAACGGCGCCGTACCGCCGAGCCTCCCCGCGAGCATGATGGTTTGGTTCGTCCCCGAGGGCGTGAGCCAGCTCAGCCCGTCATCGCGACCATCGGGGTGACAGCCCGCGCAGGACCGCCCGTCCGCCGAGATACGAGGGTCCGACGTCTTGTGGAACAACACCCTCCCGCGCGCGAGCGCCTTGTCCGGCCAACCCGGTTGGGAGGGGCCTTGGGCGATCACCGTAGGTGCTTGGGTCGAATCGAGCGCCACGATCGCGAGCGCGTGCTCGAACTGCGCATACACGACGGCGCGTCGTTTGGCCGCGTCCACGGCGACCCCCGTGGGCCCCTCGGGGAGCTTGTAACGGCGCACCTCCGCGCTCATCGGATCACGCGCGCGCGCTTCGAGCACGACCAGCGCGTCGATCCCGAGGCACGCGACGAGCATCTCATCCCCGTCGAGCGCAGCGGCCTTGGGCAGCATACAAGCCTTCTCCCTCCCGCCGACGTCCGCGAGCGGCCCGCTCAGGCCGGGATCCGCGATGTTTCGGCTCAACGGGATCTCGGTGCGCTCGGCGATCACGTTGACGAACGGCATCATCGGCCTGCCGCCCGCCGCCCCATACACCTTCTGTGATTGGAGGCCCATCCCCGGCTCGACCGCGACCATGGGGATCAACAAGCGACCTTTGCCCGTGCGGAGGATCGCGTGCGCGTGGGATCCGGGGTTATGGATCCGCAAGCCGTTCGGCGTCGGCGTGTGGGTCGGCCTCGCCTTCATCGCTCCTCCCTCCTCCAGCTCGACCACGGAGACGCGCCCGCCGACAGCGTGTGTCACGAAGACACGTTTGCCCTCGCCGTCGACCACCGCGGCGCGGGGCTCGCGCGGCAGCGAGACCGATCCGACGAGCGCGAGATCCCCTGTCTTGATCGCGGTGAGCGCGTGCCCCCAACCGCTCGTCACGAACATCGTCTCTCCGCCCGGGGCCATGGCCATGGCGATGGGCTCGGCCGGCAGAGGCGCGCTGCAAAGGAGGCTGAGCGGCGCGTCGGGCGAGGCGCCGGAGCCGAAGAGCGAGAGGCGATTGCCCATCTTCGACGTGACGGCGATACGCCCGTCCGGGAGCACGAGCAAGTGCGCCGGCCCGTCTTCGACCGGCGTCGTCGCGATCGCGCGGCGCGCCTCGATGTCGAAGGTGATGATCGCGCCGCTGTCCTCGTCCGCGGCATACGCGATCGAGCGGCCTTCATGGGTCGCGAGCGCGACCGAGCCGCTCTGATCCACGGGCGCCAAAGGCCTCGCGCCGCCGCCGTTTTGCGGGCGCGCGCACGCGTGCCGCGGCGCCTCGGGGGGCGTGGGCGAGAGGAGCGTTTGGGGCTCCGGGGGAGGAGCCTTGGGCGCCGGTGAGACCGGCATGGCCCCCGAGCAAGCGGCCATCAAGAGAGATGCGGTGAGGCAAATGAAGGGCGATGCGTTGCGCATTTGGACGACCCCAGGAAAAGAGGCGCCCCGAACGCGAGCCGTTTCGCGCGCTATTCCCGCGGTCTTATATTTGTGACGGCGGCGCGATCTTCGTGATCACCGGCACGTCCCGAGCCCAAACAAAACGTCCCTCCCCCCGCACCTCCCAACGATCCCCCCGTCGCTCCCATAGAGCTTCGCCCGCGCCTTCTTGGCGGCCTCGTTGATCGCCGCGGCCGGCTTCTTCATCAAGGCGTCACGCGCCATAGGCACGCTCCTCGGACTCCCCTTCTCGATCGCGATCCCCAGCTCGCGGGCGAGCGCCTCGATCACCACCGTGCCCGCGTACCACTGAAAATTGCCCGGGTCGGACAAGGCACGTGACATGAGCGCCAGCTGCGTGCGGGGCCACCCGGGGTTCGCGCCGAGCTCGGCCAAGTCCGAGGCGATCCAACGCGCGATGATCGCGACCTGCGGCGCGAGGGCGGGCGCGTCGCCCGTGAGCGCGGTGAGCTCTGCGGGGATCACAACCTTGCTGTCGGGCTCGGTGATGCGCACCGCGCTCGCCGCATAAGCCTCCACCGCGAGCGCGAACGCCCGCTCGATCGACTTGTATCCATCGATCCTGCGCTCGAGCTTCTCCTCGATGCGGACGAGCTCCGCCAAATCGCCGTCCGGCGCCCTGCCCTTCCACGTGTCGTACCGAATCCCGCTCAGGAACGTCTCCACGTCACGCGAGATCCGGCTCAAAATCGCGCTCCGCATCGCGATGAGCTGGCCCACCTCCACGAGCTCCTTCGCGTCCCACCCCGACAGACTCCCCATCTCCTCGCGCACCGCGACCTTCTCCACCTCGTTCATCTCCGAGACCGCCTCGGGCGCGAGCAGCGGCAAAATACGGCGCACGAGCAGCGACTCAATTTCGCTCACCACCACGATCCCCTGCCGGTCGAAGACGAGCGAGAGGCCGTTGATGGACCAATTGACCTCATCGATCCTCCGCACGTGCGCGATAGGCACGCTCCTGCCCTCGACGCACACCGCCCCTCGCTCCTCGACCTCGAACGAGAAGATCTGCACCGTGCGCCGGCCGCCGCGCGACGTCACGTCGGTCGTGACGAGGTAACGCGCCCTCGCGTCCGCGAGGAGCTTGTTGAGCTGCGCCGCGCTCGCCGCGAGCTTCTCGTTCTCTTGCTCGACGGCCGTGTCCTTGGAGGTCGTCGCGATTTGCGCCGCCGCGAGGAGGCCGAAGAGCGCCGCGCCGCCGCGCTCGCCGAGCTTCGTCTTCTTCACGTCGGCGGCGATGGCGTCCGCCTTCTTGTCGAGCGACACCTTGACGGCCGAGTCGACCGCGCCCGCCGCGTCCCCCTCGCGCACGATCAAACGATTGTTGAGCTCGATACGATAGCTCGTGGTCCTCTGCTTGAAGATCGCGCGGAGCGCGCTGTCATCCCTGTTTTGAAAGAACCACAGACCGACCCCCGAGAGGCCGGCGATCAAGGCGCCGAGGAGCACGAACGAGAGCGCGCGAGAGGGCTTTGGAGGGGCCTTGAGCCGCGCCGCGAGCGCGGCAAAAGCATCCTCCGTCGAGGCTCCTTTGCTCGCTCGCCCCGCGCTCGCCACCGCCGCTCGCCGAAAGACGTCGACCTCGGCCGTGCCCTCCGGCAGCTCGGCCCACGCCTCGCGGATCGCGCGCCGGATCGTCCTCGTCACGAGCGCGCGCCGGATCGGCCCCGTGCGCCCGAGCGCCCGATACGCCGCCGCCTCGTCCGCCGCGCTCACCGCCGCGATGAGCGCGAACGCCGCGCCCTCACGCGCGCTCCGCACCGCAAAGAAGAGCGCGATCGTGAAGCTCGCGAGCTCGACGAGCGTGACCGCGATGAGCGCCGCCACGTCGGCGGCGTGCGAGAGCGGGCCCGAGCACGAGGGCAAGAGGCTGGAGGCTTGTTGCGCGAACGTCATGGCGGCGAGGATAGGGGAGAGCAGGTTCGTCGCGCAGCGCGAGGGTGACGTGATAACGTTGCCGCACCGTTCGTGAAGCGCAGAAGCCTGACCCCGTCCCCAGGGACCCAAGAGCCGGGTTTGCCGCAGGTTCGCCGCGTGGGCGGCGCGAGGCACAACGTGAGCTACCGCGTCACGTTCACGCGCCAAGACAAGCCCGATCACGAGCTGCCCGGGTGGGCGCTCAACGTGAGCCGCGGCGGGCTCCGCGCCATCCTCGAAGATCCGGTCGAGCTCGGCGAAGAGTTCAATATCCAGCTCGGCGACGAGCCCCTCGCCCGCGAGGGCCGCGTCGTGTGGTGCCAAGAAGAGCAAGACGGCGTCATCGTCGGCGTCCAGTTCGTCGAGCGCCTCTCCTCCGCCCCCGACGGGATTGACCTCGACGCCTCGATCGATATCTCCGCGCCCGACCTCGCCAACGCGATGAGCAGGAGCGAAGACGAGCTGTCCATGATGTTCGGGGGCACAGGCGGGGACGGAGAAGACGCCGAGCGTGATCCGGCCGACGACGGCGACGACGGTGAGGGAGGGCCTTGACGCGCAACGAGGGTCAGGTCGATATGAGCCTCATTCGAGTCGGCAGTACCTAGGATGCCCACCCCTACCGAGCTTAAAAAAGCCTTCGTCGCAGCAGGCTTCGAGATTTATAGGACCCGTGGGGACGTGGTCCATCTGGCCGAGCGCGTGCGCGAAAACCTCTTGATGGACTCCGGCGTGCTCATCGAGGCGAGCACCACCAAGGTGAGCTTCCTCGTGCGCGCGCAGCGATCCGACTTCCCGAACGACGCCGAGGAGCGCCTGTTCGAGCGCGCCGCGTCGCTCGCGCACGACGCCGTCGAGCGCGGCTACCGCGAGGCGAGCCGCGAGGTGCGCCGCGTGATGGATCCGGGCAACGGCGAGCGGACCATCGACGTGTGGTGCGAGGTCCTCTACGAGAAGCCCACGCCCGATCTCGAGGCCGCGATCACCGAGGCGCGCTACGCGCTCGGCATCGAGAAGGCCGCCGCCCGCACGGCTTCGTGATGGAAGGCGGCGCCGCGCGGCTGCTCGGACCGAGCGGGCCGCTCGCGCGCGCCTTCGAAGGGTACGAGGAGCGCGAGGGTCAGCTCACGATGGCGTCGGCGGTCGAGCGCGCGCTCCACCAGGATCGCGTGCTCCTCTGCGAAGCGGGGACGGGCACGGGCAAGACGCTCGCGTACCTCGTCCCCGCGATCATGAGCGGCAAGAAGGTCATCGTGTCGACCGCGACCAAGGCCCTTCAAGAGCAGATCCTCGTCAAGGACGTGCCGCTCGTCGCCGAGCACCTGGGCCTCGATCCCGAGGTGGTGCTCGGCAAGGGGCTCGGCAACTACCTCTGCCTGCGCCGCTACAACGAGCTCCGATCGAGCATCAGCGCGGCCGATCCGCTCGTGCGACGATCGCTGCCCATCGTCGAGGCGTGGGCCGAGGCGACCGAGACGGGCGACTTCGCCGAGCTCACCACGCTGCCCGAGGGCGACCCGCTGCGCCGCGAGATCTGCTCGTCGAGCGAGACGCGCATCGGCTCGGGCTGCACGTATTTCGACAGGTGCTTCGTCACCAAGATGAAGCGCGAGATGGAGCGCGCGCGCATCATCGTCGTGAACCATCACCTCTTCTTCGCGGACCTCGCGGTGAAGATCGCGTCGGCCGCGCGCGGGTTCGCGGGCGCGGGCGCGCTGCCGCCGTACGACGCGGTCATCTTCGACGAGGCGCACGAGCTGCCGTCGATCGCGACCGAGTTCTTCGGCGTGCGCGTGACCGAGGCGCGCGTCGCGTCGATGCTCCGCGACGCGGAGCGATCGTTCGCGTCGGCCGGGCTCGTGGTGATGCGCGGCGCGCAGCGCAAGCTCGGCGACGCGCCGCCGCGCGCGCAGGGCGAAGGCGGCGCGCTGATCGAGATCGTGCGCGAGGCGACGTCGCAGCTCTTCGCCGCGCTCGCGCGCGCCGCGTCGATGAGCGCCGCGCCGTCGGACACCGAAGGCCGCGCGCCGCTCTCGCCCGACGTGTGGGCCGAGGGCGAGCCGCTCCACGAGGCGTACGTCAAGGTCGACGAGCGCATCGAAGCGCTCGCGAGCTTCTCCGAGACCGCGAGCCGCGAGGAGGCCGTGCGGCTCGTCGCGGCGCGCGCCAAGGAGATCCGATCCGATCTCGCGATCATCGTCCGCGGCGGTGACAACCGCGTGACGTGGGTCGACCTCCGCGGCAGGAGCGCCGCGATCGGCGCCTCGCCGATCGACCTCGGGCCCATCTTCCGCGACTACGTCGCCGATCGCACGAGCACGACCGTGCTCACCAGCGCGACGCTCACCACCGGATCCGACGAGAACGCGTTCCGTTATCTGCGCGGGCGCCTCGGGCTCGACAGCGAGATCGCGGCGCCGCTCGACGAGCTCGTGGTCCCTTCGCCGTTCGACTACCCGCGCGTCACGCTGCTCTACACGCCGCGCGATCTGCCCGAGGCCGCGGACCCGCGCTTCTCCGCGGCCGCGTCGGATCGCATCGCCGAGCTCATCGCGATCACGGGAGGAGGCGCGTTCGTGCTCTGCACCTCGAACCGATCGATGCGCGCGATCGCGTCGCTCCTCCGAGGCCGCACGCCGATGCCGCTGCTCGTGCAAGGAGACGCGCCGAAGATCTCGCTGCTCCGGCGCTTCAAGAGCCAACGCGACGGCGTGCTCGTCGCGACCATGAGCTTCTGGGAGGGCGTGGACGTGCCGGGCGACGCGCTCCGCCTCGTGGTGATCGACAAGCTCCCGTTCGCGGTGCCGACCGATCCGGTGGTGCGCGCGCGCAGCGCGGCGATCGAGGCCGCGGGCGAGAGCCCGTTCTTCTCGTTCGCGGTGCCCGAGGCCGCGATCACGTTGAAGCAGGGGTTTGGCAGGCTCATCCGCACGCGCGCCGATCGCGGGATCGTCGCCATCTTCGATCGGCGGCTCGTCGTGAAGAGCTACGGCCGCGCGCTCCTCGCGAGCTTGCCGCCCGCGAGGCGCACCGAGCGGATCGACGACGTGGCCGCGTTTTACGCGGAGATGTTCGGGGATCGGCGCGCGGAGTAGATCGCGCGCCGCGGGATCATCACGGGCCCTGCATGTAGCAGACGGTGAGCTTGGGCCGGACGCTCACGGTCGCGGACTCGCTCGATTGAAGCGTGGTCGCCGCGGTGAGATCGCGCTCGAGCAGGACGCCGTTGTTGGTGAACGATCCGCTCACCCACGCCTGCGTCAGCGCGGTCAGATCCGCGGTGTAGTCCGAGCCCGAGAGCGACGCCGTCGCCTCGACGGCCGCGAGGTAGGCGTCCGCGAAGCTCGCCCACGTGACGGTGCTCTCGCTCCACGCCGCGGTCACGCGGTGCGCGCGCAGCACCGAGCCGCCGCCCGCGATCACGCGGAGCGTGAGCGTCGCGGACGCGATCACCGCGTTCGACGGGATGCTCGACAGATCGAACTGGACGAGGCCGTTGCGCGCGGAGCTCGTGAGGCCGATCGAGAGCGCGTTCGACGTCCCGTAGTTGTTGTTCGGCGAGCCCTGCGAGATGTGCGCGTCGCTCACCCCGCCGAACGTGCCGCGCTGGATGGTGACGCACGTGGGCGCGCAGTTGTTGGTGTTGTTCGTGATCGCGGAGCACGTGCCGTCCTGCGATCCGCCGGCCGCGACGCTGCACGCCTGACAGTCGGTGGTGCCGCCCGCGCACGCGCTGTTGCAGCACACGCCGTCGACGCAGAAGCCGCTGCCGCACTCGCTCGCGTTCGAGCACGGCGATCCGAGCCCGCCGAGCGGCGAGTAGAGGTCCGCGGTCGCGAGCGTCGAGTTGAGCTGCGACGAGCCGCCCGCGGCGATCGCGCTCCCGCCGCTCAAGAGCTCGACGACGGGCTTGTAGTGCGCGCCCGGCATGTTGCCCGCGGAGGACCACGTGTTGGTCGAGGGGTTATACCGCTCGCTCGACACGGGGTACGACGATCCGGTGTAGCCGCCGAGCACGAGGAACGTGCCGTCCGGGAGCATCGTCGCGCCCGGCCCGCTGCGCGGCGTGCTCATCGAGGGCACGGCCGACCACGTGTTGGTCGCGGGGTTGTAAATCTCGGCGCTCGAATTGACGACGCCGCTCGTCCCGCCCGCGAGGATCACGCGGCCGTCTTGGAGCTTGCCCGCGACGTGGAAGTAGCGCGCGCTCGTCATGAGCGGCGTCATCGCCCACGTGTTGGTCGCGGGGTTGTACACGTCGGCGATCGCCATGTCGGCGAAGACCGAGGAGTAGTTGCCGGCGATGAGCACGCGGCCGTCGTCGAGGAGCGTCGCGGTGTGCGATTGGTGCGCGCGCGGCATCGACGCCGCGGCGCTGAACGTGCCGCTCGACGGATCGTAGATCTCGGCGGTCGCGAGGATGCCGTTGTACCAGCCGCCGGCGATGAGGATCTTGCCGTCGGCGAGCTTCGTCATCGTGTGGCCGGAGCGCCGCGCGGTCGTCCCCGCGCCCGAGAACGTGCCCGTCGCGGGGTCGTAGATCTCGGCCGTGGTGAGGTACGAGCCGCCGGTCGTGAGGCCGCCCGCGATGAGCACGCGGCCGTCGTTCAAAGCGGCCGCGGCGTGCTGGCTGCGCGGCACGGCGAGCGAGCCCGTCGCGGTCCACGTGTTCGCCGTGGGGTCGTAGATCTCGGACGCGGTGATGAACCCGCCCGACGTGGAGCCGCCCATGACGAGCACGCGGCCGTCGTTGAGCTTGGCCGACGCGTGCAGCCTGCGGCCGGTGATCATCGACGCGGCCGAGCTCCACACCGGATCGATCAAGACCTCTTCGCTCGTCGGATCGACGAAGAGATCGATCGCGGTGCCGCGCGCGACGAGGCGCGCGTGGATCTCGCGGCCGCCCGCCGCGTACGCGACCGGCGCGGTGACGCGCGCCTTCACGAGCCCGCCCGGCGCGACGACCTCGATCACGTCGCCTCGCTGATGGAGCAGCGCGCCCTCGATCTCCCACGACGCCGCGAGCCCGTCCGCGCCGAGCGCGCCTGCTTCGAGGTGGAGCCACTCCTCGACGCCGCCGGGGATCGCGGTCCAGAACGACGTGCCGCCCGCGCGCCGGTACGCGATCGCGTCCTTGACCGGCGACGCGTCGCCGGTGAGGCCGAGCTCGCGCACGCGGATCTCGCTGCCGTCCATCAACGTGAGGCGAACGAGCCCATCGCCCGTGACGGGCAGATCCGCCGAGACGCCCCGGAACGCGAGATCCGATGTGGCCAGCGAGAAGCCGTGGGACGTCGAGATGAACGCGGCCTCCGTGGCGAGCACGCGCCCCGCGTGCTCGGGGAAGCTCGCGACGAGGCGCTCTTCGATGCTGGGCTCCGGCGCCGAGGCGCAGCCCGGGAGTAGTGAGATCAAGAGAGGCGCGCAGACGAGCGCGGCGAGCGACGTAGCGCGGGGACGATAACCCATGGGGGATGACCTCCGATTGAAGGATTACGCAGCGTGAAAGTGCCCTTTGAGCAAAGGGCAGAAACCGGCACTATCTGCCAAATCGGCCCCGCAGGGGAAGACAAAAGAGCCCCGTAGGGATGCCCCGGCCCCGACGTACGGTGTCTCGTTTATTTGCCCTAACGTCACGCCGGGAGCGGGAGTCGGCCCCGGCGGCGCCGCGCGGGCGCGGAGGGATCAGAGCGATTCAAAGAGGGCTTTATCGGCCTTGGACGGGTCGCCCAGATAAACCACCTGGAGCTTGCCGAGGTGCTTTTTGGCGAAGGCCATGACGGTGTCGGGCGTGACCGCGCGGACGCGATCGGGGAGCGTGCGAGAGAGCTTGTAGTCGCCGCCCAGGATCTCGGCCATCGCGACCATGGTGGCTTGTCCGTTGGTCGACTCGCTCTCCATCAGGTGATGCGTCAAGAAGGTGGACTTGGTGCCGAGCAGCTCTTTGTCCGAGACCTTCTCGTTTTGGAGCTTCTTCACCTCGTCGAGCATGACGCGGAAGGTGGTCGTCGGGTCGACCGCGGTCACGTAGAGATACCCGAGGGGGACGCCGCCGCCGCCCGCGCCCGCGCCCGGAGCATAGGAGAGGTTGCGCTTGGTCCTCACCTCTTCGAAGAGGCGATGGCGGAGCATGCTCATGGTCACGAGCCCATCGGCGTAGTCGGGCTCTGCCACGCGCGGCGAGGGGAAGAACGCCTCGATGTAGTTGGTCTCGATCTTTCGCTCGGTGGAGAGGAGGCGCGCCTTGTCGAAGTGGACCGCGGGATAAGGCGCCTCAACGTAGCTCCCGCGCGGGACGCCCGCGAAGAGGGCTTTGGTCTTCTCGATGACTTGATTCGCGTCGAGGTCGCCCGCCGCCACGAGGAGCAGGCGTGACGTCTCGCGGAGCTTGGCCAAGTGCTCGTTCAGCGCCTCGGGCTTGAGGGCTTTGACGCTCTCGGCGGTGCCGATCGATCGGTTCTCGAGCGGGTGGCCGCGGTACGCCTCTTTGTGGACCAAGAGGCCCAGATGGCTGTCCGGGCGCTCCGTCTCACGCGTGAGCGCGGCGAGCTGTTGCCCGCGCTGGAGCTCGATCTCTTTCTCGGGCATCGCGGGGTGGAGGAGCGTGTCGGCCATGAGGGAGAGGGTCTCTTCCCAATGGGCCTTGAGCATCTTCGCGTCGATGGAGGAGAAATCGCCGCGCGTCCCCGCGTTGATCTCGCTCCCGAGCGAGGCGAGCTTGCGGGCGAACGTGTCTTTGTCGAGCGACTTGGTGCCTCCCGACACGGCGGCTTGGAGCGCGAGGCGTTGAATGCCCGCGTCGGCGGCGGTCCACGTGCGCGCGCCGCCGCGGACGTAGAGCTGAATCGCGGCGAGGTCGGCGCCGGGGAGGCGCTTGACGATCACCTTGATGCCATGGGCATATCCCACCGTGATGTCGCCGTCGGCGACGGGCGCGGGATCGGCGGGCGGGGGCGGCGCGACCGGCTCCGCGGACGTAGAAGGGGGCGGGGGCTGCGGGGGAGTCGCGGGCTCGCCATCACACGCGGCGAGGGCGAGGAGCGCGGCGCCGAGCCAAGGCAGGATGACGCGCTTCATCACTTGCCACCTTTCTTGCCAGGAGCCTTGGCAGGGGCCTTTGCCGCGGGCTTCTTCTTGGCGGGCGGCGCGCCGCTGAGCTGTTCGAAGCGGGCTTGATCGAAGCCTTTTTGGACGGCGCCGTCGGAGAGCATGGCGCCGAAGACGAAGCTCTTCCCGAGCACGTAGGTGTCCAAGTAACGCGCGATGTCGGCGCGGGTGACCTTCTTCACGTTGTCGACGTAGCCGCGGTAATAATCGATGCTCGCGGTGGCCCAGAAGAAGGTGAGGGTGTGGGCGAAGGCGCTCGGCCGCTCGCGCTCTTTGATTTGGTCGACCTCCAGGGTGCGCGCGGCGTTCTTCAGCTCTTCGTCGGAGAGGTACGAGGCCTCTTTGATCTTGGGCAGCTCGGCGACGGCGGCCTTGACGCACGCCTCGATGTTCTCTTCGGTGGCCGAGAACGCGAGGGTGATGGGGCCCGTGTTGCGCTGGGTGTACCACGTGAAGCTCGCGTCGAGGCAGGCGCCCGACTCGACGAGGGCCTTTTGGAACTTGGACGAAGGCTCGTTGAGGGCGACGCCCAAGAGGTCCGCGGCGTAGGTCATGTCGAGCTCGGAGGGGACGGTGGAGGGGCCGTGCCAAACCAGCTCACCCGTGAAGCTCTTGACCGGCTGGACCACCATCACCACCTCGCTCTGCGGGATGGGCGGGTGTTTGACGAGGGGGAATTTGACGAACGGATCGGGGGCCTTCTTCCAATCGGCGTAGAGCTTGTCGGCCTCGGCGAACACCTCGGCGGCCTTGACGTCGCCCGTGACGACGAGCACCGAGTTGTTGGGCACGTAATAACGCTTCTGGATGGTCTCCATCTTTTGCTTGGTGGCTTTGCGGACCGTCACCGCGTCACCGAGCGGGTTTTTGTACGACGGATATTTCCAGAAGACGCGGTGTTGCACGTCGCGCCAGAGGAAGTAGCCCGGGGTCGAGCGGTTCCTGTCGATCTCGCCTACGACGACCTCGCGCTCTTTGGCGAGCTCCTTCTCGTCGAAGAGGGGATAAAGGATGGCGTCGCGCATGAACACCATCGCGTCTTTTTGGTGGTCCGTGGTGGTGGTGAAGAAGTAATTGACGCGCTCGGTGTTGGTGGTGCCGTTCCACGACATCCCGAGCTCGCGGGCGCGGGCCATGTAGGCCTCTTGCGTCGGCAGCGCGCGGTTGGCCTTGAAGAACATGTGCTCGTAGAGGTGCGAGAGCCCGTTGAATTCGGGGCTCTCGGTCATCGAGCCATTTTTGGCGGCGATCTCGATGCTCACGAGCGGAAGGGCGTGGTCCTCGGCGACGAGGACGGTGAGCCCGTTCGGGCACGTGTGCTCTTGGATGGTTGGGACGGCGAAGGCGCTCGGGGCTGCGA
>CAYTJL010000081.1:26813-34730 GCA_964437785.1 uncultured Polyangiaceae bacterium | reverse complement strand
GCTCAATAAGGGTTCGGCGGCGAGAGCACACCCATGCTCGCCGAGAGCGCCAGCGCCGCGCCCGTCGTGGGCCCAAAGGGCAACGTCACCGTATCTCCCTCGACGAGCTTGAACGAGGGCACCGCGGGATATTCGAGCGGTTTGGCCGCCTCACACGTGACGGGCGGCGCGCTCGGGCGCACCAAGTACACAGCGCCGTTGCCGAGCACCGTGCCTTGCCCGTCAGGCCCGACCACGAGCGCCGTCTCTTCGTTCACGCCGATTCCCTGCGCCGGTGAAGCCCAACCATCCTTCTCCATCCTCGCCACGAACGCGACGAGCCTCCCCATCCTGTCGCGCTCGGCAAAGTGGGTGTCCATCACCGTGCCTTGGAGCGGCGGGAACGCGAGAAAATCGCGGTCCAACGCCATAAACACGTTGTACGGGTCGGCGAGCGCCTCGTCCGAATACACCGTCCCGTTGGTCGCCGCGAACACCACCTCTCCCAAGACGGCGCAGCCCGCGCTCGTGCCGCCGATCACCGCGCCCCGCGCCCACGCCGCCTGAAGGGCCGAGGCGAGCGCGGTGCCCTTCCACATCTCGACGTACACCGCTTGATCTCCACCTGCGATGAAGACGCCCTCGGCGTGGGAGACGCGCCACGCCACATAATCGCTCTCCGCGAGGGCCTTGGACGTGACCATCAACGTCTCGACCGAATCCGCTCCTCCGATCTGCGCATACAGATAATCGTTGTAGCCGTCCGAGCCCGACGCGCGGAGCACGACCACGTCGCCCCCGGCGAGGAGGGGTTTCCACCACACGAAGGCATCGTCCACGTCGACCCCGCCGCCCATCAAAATGAGGCCCGGGCCTTGGGGAGCGACGTCTTTGTCGGCGTCGTCCCCCGTCAGGTACGAGACCAGATCCGCCGGTTTGGACGGCGATCCCCCTCCCCCAGCGCCCTGCCCGCCTCCGCCCTGCGCGCCCGTGCCCGCGGAGCTGCTCGTCCCCGACGCGCCGCCCGAGCCGGTTTGGCCGCCTCCCGAGCAAGCGGCGAGGGCCATGAGCGCTGCCGCTCCCACGATCGAGATCCCATAGTGTCTGAGCATACAGAGCCTCGTACGAGGTCTCCTCCCCCGCCGCAACAGGGCGTGTCAATGGCCCCTCTCATCGAGGCTCGACAGAACGCGGAGCTGTTTGGACAATCGTTATAGCCATCCATGCCCCGGTGTTGCGGCCCGCACGACGGTCGTTGACAGGCGCGGACGCGCTGTGATCTCTTGGCTGTATGATGCGGCGCTGGGAGCCTGATCTGCCGACCCGCCGCGGAGGCATTCGGCCAAAAGCGATCACCTTCGCTCGGCCTCATCTCGCCCAAGAGAGCTTCGGAGGCGCGCGATGGACGACGTAACGCCTCCTCCCTCATCCGACTCCGACATCACGGCGCCGCCGGTCGTGGACGGCCGTTACGAGCTGCGCGGACAGCTCGGACAAGGAGGCTTTGGCGTCGTGTACGCGGCGGTGGACGTCGAGCTCGTGTGCGAGGTGGCGCTCAAGATGGCGACGGCCGAGTGGGCGCGCGCGGCCGACGCCGAGTCTTCGCTGCTCCAAGAGGCGTTTACGCTCGCGTCGGTGCAGAGCCCCCACGTCGTGCGGGTGTTGTCCGTCGGCTGGCACCGCGGCGCCCTCTACCTCGCGATGGAGCGTGTCCGCGGGGCGAGCCTCGCCGAGCTCATTCAAGCCCACGCCAAGGCCCACGAGCTGGTCCCGCTCGCGCAGCTCCTCCGCATCGTCGAGCAGGTCTCGGAGGGCCTCGCGGCGATCCACGCGGCCGGCGTCCTCCACCTCGACATCAAGCCCTCCAACGTCATGATCGAGCACGAGACGGGGCGGCCTGTGATCATCGACTTCGGCGTGGCGGTGCCCGCGCGCCACCATCGGTCCACGAGCGGCGGCACGCCGGGATACATGGCGCCGGAGCAGGGCGGCCTCACCGACGATCCCATCACGGTTCGATCGGACGTCTACGGGCTCGCCGCCACGACGTTCGAGCTCATCACGGGAGCCGCGCCCTTTGGCAAAGGCTCGACGCCGGCGATCCTCGGCGCGCAGCTCTGCGTCTCGCCGCGCGTGTCGTCGCGCAGGCCGGATCTGGGCGGGCTCGATCCGGTGTTCGCGCGGGCGCTCGCGGTGCGATCGGGCGATCGCCACGAGAGCTGCGCCGCGCTGATGGCCGACCTCGCCGGCAACGTCCCTTCCGCGCTGCCCGCGCCGGTCGTCGCGCCCTCTGCGGATCGCAGCGCCGGCCATCGCCCGTGGCAGCTCGTCGTGCTGATCATCGATCCCGATCCAGCGTCGATCCGGATCTGCGCGACCGCCGCGCAGATCGCGCTCTTCGGCATGCGCTTCATCGTGCAAGAGGCGCGCGACGCCGCCGCGGCCTTCGCGCTCGCGGCGGAGCGCCCGCCGGATCTCGTGGTGCTCCGCGACGACGCCGGCACCGACACGCGCGTGCTGCTCCTCGCGCTGCGCGAAGCGGCGCGTGGGCTCGGCCCGCGGGCCATCGTGCGCGCGCCCCCCGACGCGCTCCCGGGCAGCCAGGTCCGGTTCTCGATCTTGGGCGTGAAGCACTTCTTGCCGATACCGACCTCGCTGCAGGCCCTCGTGGACGCCTTCGGGGTCATCGCCGACAACGCCGGCTGGAGGGACCGGCGCGACGGCGCGACATCAACCCATGAGGAGCCTCGATGACATCGTTTGAACGCCCCGCCAACGAGGAAGCGAGGCTCCGCGCGCTTTGGGACGCGGAGATCCTCGACACGGAGCCCGAGCAGCGCTTCGATGATCTGACCCGCCTCGCGTCCGCGATCTGCCAAGCTCCGATCGCGCTCGTGTCGCTGATCGACGCTGATCGGCAGTGGTTCAAGGCGCGCGTGGGCCTCACGGCGACCGAGACGCCGCGCGGTGAGTCCATCTGCACGCACGCCATCTTGGGCGACGACGTCTTCATCGTCCGCGACACGATCCTCGACGCGCGCTTCGTGGGGCTCCCTTCCGTGACCAGCGATCCCTACGTGCGCTTCTATGCCGGCGCTCCCATCCGCATGGAAGGCGGGCTCAACGCGGGCACCGTCTGCGTGATCGATCGCGTCCCGCGAGAGCTCACCGCGGATCAGATCGAGTCGCTGCGTTGCCTCGCGCGCATGGCCGGCACCAACCTCGATCTGCGCCGCGTCGCGCGCGCCCTCGCGCGCGCCAACGAGCAGCTCGCGGACCTCCTCGACAGCACGCACGACCTCATCCAAAGCGTCGCGCCGGACGGGCGGCTCCTCTTCACCAACCGCGCGTGGAAGGCGGCGATGGGCTATTCGGATCGCGAGCTCGCGTCGCTTCGCATCACCGAGATCGTCGCCCCCGAGAGCCAAGCGGCGTGGGCCTCGACGATGAGCCGCGCCCTCGCGGGCGAGCACGTGTCCGACCTCGCGGCGACGCTCCTCGGACGCGACGGGCGTCGCGTGCACGTCGAAGGGGCCGCGAGCTGCAAGATGGAAGGCGGGCGCGCCGCGTGGGCGCGCACGGTGCTGCGCGACGTCACCGGCCGGATCGTGGCGGAGCGCGAGCGCCACGAGCTCATCACCGCCGCGGCCGAAGAGATGCGCGCGCCGCTCACGGCCATCCGCGGCGCGCTCGATCTCTTGAGCGATCCCGCCGCCGCCGTCGCCGCTCCCGAGCTCTGCGAATTGGCGGCGAGCAAGACGGACGCGCTGCTCCAGCAGGTGCAGCACGTCGTCGATCTCGAGCGCCTGGAGACGGGGGTGTACGAGCTCGCTCCCGGGATGCTCCGCGCGGCCGATCTCATGCGCGCGGCGGAGACCGACGTGCGGAGGCTCGCCGCGGAGCGCGCGGTCGCGGTGCGCGTCGAGGTCGCGCTCGACCTCGTCGTGCGCGGCGATCGCGACGCGGTCCAGCAGGTCTTCTACAACCTGCTCGCCAACGCCGTCCGTCGATCCCCGGCGGGCCGCGCGGTGAACGTGCGCGCGGCGCGCGCGCAGAACGGAGTCCGCTTCTCGTTCGAGGACGAGGGCGACGCGCTCGCGGCCGATGAGCGCCGGATCGCCTTCGAGGTCGTGAGCCGCAGGCCCGCCGGCGCGCCCCGCGGCGACAGCGCGACCTCCATGGCGATGGCCGTAACGAAGGCGATCGTGCAAGCCCACAAGGGTGTGGTCGGCGTCAGCGACAAGGCCCGCGGCGGCGCGTTCTGGATCGAGCTGCCCGCGTGATCGTGCGCCGTCGCGCTACGCGGGCATGCGCGACGCGATCTTCTTGAGGAGCGCGCGCGCGAGCCCGAGCGGCGTCCTCTGCTGATCCAGCACCACAAACAGCGCGAGCGAAGGATCCACCGCGAGCGGCCGCAGCACCAAGGCCCGCTGCCCGATGGACGCGATGACGTCGTCCGCGTCCGGGCCCAGCGCCGCGAGCAGGCCGATCTGCGACCACGCCACGGCGCCGTCGATGCCCTCGCCGTTCGTGAGGAGGCTCTGCCCTGTCCTGCGATCGAGGAGCGCCACGCCGACGACACCGTCGACCGCGGCGGCGTCCCGGAAGATGGGTGTGATGTCGCTCATCCGGCGCTGTACGCCGGGGAGCGCCGTGGGAAACGGCGTGTGCATCAACGTCTGCTGTCTGGACGAAGGGATGTCCTCAATCGAGACGCGCATGTGCTCGGCGTGGGCGCGCTGCTTGGGCAGGAACATCGCCGCTGCGCCGGGCAGCTCCAACGCGAGCTTCACGCGCCCCGCGACGAACGCGCGGACCGCATCTTTCGCGCGCTCGACGTCGAGGATGCTCCACGCGACGAGGACATCCATGAAGTGCGCGCGCGTGCGTGCGCACTCCTCCGTGGCCGCGGCGATCACGTCGGCGTCGAGCTCGACCCCGGCGTGCCTCACCACCTCGGCCATCGTCGCGGGCACGGACGAGAGGTCTGCCCACACGATCCCTTGCTGTTGCACGTGGATGTGGCCGATCACGTCGCCGGCGCGCACCACGACCTCTCCGCCGGACGCGCTCTGCAAGGCCTCGTCGAGCGCCTCCGCCGGCCCCCGCGCCCTGCGCAGCGACTCCATGGTCTGGATGTCGTGCCGAAGCCGGAACAAGATCTCGGCCCCAAAGGGCCGGATCAAAACGCCGTCCACGCCTCCCTCGTAGGCCCGCGCGAGCGCCGGATCCGCGAGACCGCCCAACGCGATGACGGCGCAGCGGCCCGGCCGCGTCGCCCGGCGGAGCGCCGTGCAGAGCCGCACCTGAAGCTCGTCCCGCTCCGCGGTCCAGTCGAGCAGCGCGACGACCGGGCGATCTTCCTCTTTTACGCGCGCGACCGCGCCCTTGTAGCCCACGGTCTCGAGCGTGATCTCGGTCCCTTGAACCGCGCCTTGGAGGCCTTTGACGGTGAGATCGTCGAGGCCGACGGCGAGGACGAGAGCCGGTATTTTCTCTTTCGCGCCGGTCATGTGAGCCTCATGACGATCTCGGCCATATCACACCCTGCGCGCACGCCGGAAGATCGACCGCGCCCCGTCAACGTGTCTTGTTCTCGGCGTCGCGCCGTAGGGCGGTGATGAGCCACTCATCGTTGTGCCCCATCAAGACGCGTGCGGTGACGATCGGCAAGAGGGGGCCTTGGCCGAGCTTGAGCGCCCGGCGCGCGTGGGCATCCTCGGGCTCCAACGAGAGGATGGCAAACGCGATCTCCTCCCCGGGCCCGGTGGGCCCGCCATACGCAGAGGGGGAGTCGGCGAAGAAGGGCTCATAGGTCGCGCGCAACGTGGGGAGCACGCTGCGATCGCCCGCGACGAAGACGAGCGCGATCGCGGCGGCGATCTTGATGTCTTGTTCGGGTCGCGCAAAGCACGCGCGGATTTGCTGCAACGCAGGCTCGGACGAGCGGCCTTGGCGCGCGAGGCGCAACAGCTCATCACGGACCTTGCGTTGGTCGAGCGCCGGTTGGGCGAGCAAGTTGCGGAGCGTGACGGCGGCTTGGGGATCGCGCGTTGAGGCGGGCGCGGGGAGGCCCGTCCAAAGACGTTGCGCGAGGACCGAAGCGTCTTCGGCCTTGATCGTCACCAAGGTGCGTCCGGCCGCGATTCGGATCGCGGGATTCGGATCCGCGAGGCGCGCGCGGAAGGCCGGCGCGCCGCGCTGGAGCGCGGGGAGGAGCTCCAGGACGCGCGTGTCTCGCTCCGAGACCGTGAGCACCTCGACGTCGGACGAAGAGGCCATCTTGCCGACCCACTCGTCGAGCGCCTGACCGAGCTTGGTGCGCGCCGCGGAGATGCGCGCGGCGACCGCGGGGCGCGCGTTCGAGGAGCCTTGTTGGAGGGCGGACGCGAACAGCTCATACCCTTGCCAATTCACGCTGTGCTCCCCCATCCAGATGGCTTTGGAGGCCCTCTCTTCGATGTCCTCGACAGCGGCAAAAGCGCGGGCGTCCGCGCTGCACGCGAGCGAACGCGACAACACCACCGCTGCGATGCTGTTGGATTGAATCGTGAGCCCGAGCCTCGCGGCGGCGTGGATCTTGTCGATCGGATCGCAATACGCGCCGGACAACGCGTCGAGCACGGCTCTCCCGCTGGATTCGGGGACGACCGATTTTTCAAAGAGGCTAGAGCCGTGGAGGAAGAGCTCGCTCAGCCCGAGCGTGAGGAGGCCGGCGATCACGCGCCCTTCGGAGGCTTTGGTCGCGGACGCGAGACACGCGATCTGCTTCACCGCCTCGGCGCGCGCGGCGGGGACCGCGCCCGGGTCGAGCGCTGTGGCCGACCACCTATCCACGTCCGCAGCGGGGTTTTCGGAGGGGCTCTTGCAGCCCTCTCTCGGCGAAGGCGGCTCGGGCGACGCGGGCGCGGGCGGCTCGGCGCACGCCGCGAGCGCGGTTATGAGGAGGACGGTGAAGAGAGATCGGCGCATGCGAGAGCGATCTCGACACTACCCAAGCATCGCGCCGGCGGGTGGATTTTCGGCGGGGCAAAGCCGCTCGTTACGCTCGTCACATGTCGAGCCCGCGCACGCACCGGAGGCCGATGGGGCGGCCATTGCCGATGTAGAGCGCGTCGAGATCGGCGCCGGAGACGGGGAGCGGCGTCACGTGATCGGCGCCGGGCGCGAGGTTGCCGAGCGCGAGGCTGCCATCGGAGGCGCGTACGTAGATGTCGAGTGAATAATAAAAGTGCTCGGGGAACTCGCCGTTGTCAGGGACCGTGAGCGTGTCTTGGAAGAATTGGAGGTCGTCCTCGGTCCACGACAAAACGTCGTCTTCGGTCGGGAGGCGCCAATCGGCGCCCAGCTTGCGCGCACAGACGTCCACGTCGGAGACGTGGTGAGGCACCCAATAGGGCTTGGCGCCGTAGAGCTCGTATCCACAGCGGGCGACCTCATCGTAGTTGGCCTTGATCTGCTCGCTGTCGAGCGCGGGGCCGCCCTCGGTCTGAAGGGTGATCGCAGGGTAATCGGCGGCGCAGAGGGTCAACAGGTCTTCAAAGACGCGAACGTCGTCGTCGATGAGCGCGACGCGCTCGGCGTCGGACAGCCCCGCGTAGAGCGAGGGGTCTTGGAACTGCTGAAACACGACCGCATCGGGGAAGAGCGGCGCGGAGAGCTCGAGCCACGCCGCATCGCCCTGCGGCGGCACGACAGCGCCGCTGTATTGGAGCCCCGAAGGGACGATATCGGTGGGGGCCGACGAGCAGCCCACGGCGAGAGCAAGCGCGAACGAGAGGGAGGGAAGGAGACGGGAGATCGTCATGACCACAAGAGACCAGCAGATCGCGTGCCAGATGCCTTGATGATTGATTTCATCGAGGATCGAGGGAGATTGGGGCGAATGCGATGGTGCCAGGGGTTGCCAAGTTGGGCCGCGGTGCCGGGCTGGGCGTG
>CAYTJL010000081.1:18067-26713 GCA_964437785.1 uncultured Polyangiaceae bacterium | reverse complement strand
CCGGCGTCGCCGAGCGGAGCCGGTTGGGAGACGAGCTGGGCAATCACCTCTGCGAAAGAGCGGGATCTCCGCGTCCGGCTTGCCCGAGAGCTGCTGGTGCAGCACCGACTGCCACTCTTTTTGCGCCCACCTCGACGCGGCAAAGCCCGCGGATAGGCACACGAGGACAACCTCGCTCGCGGCGAGGCCTTCTTGAATCGACGTGATAATGCTGTCGCCCGGGAGGATCTGCTCTTCGTCGATCCACACCGAGAGGCCCGCGGCCTTGAGCTTGGCCGCCAAATCTCGCACCGCGGGCTTGGCCGCACCGGCATGACAAAGGAACGCGTGATAACGAGGCGTGGTGGTCATGATGCAACAATCCCCCAAGGGTGAGCCGAACCCTACACCACGCGGGCATGCCCGGTCAGCACACCTCGGGATCGGCGCTCAATCGTACCGGGCGATGAGGTGATACGCGCCGTTCGGCACCTTCGCCGCGCGCGCCGCGTGCGCCTCGTCGCTCACGTCGATCGGGCCCGCCGACGAGCCATCATAAGAGCAGACAGCGAGCTTGAGCCCACGCACGCCGCTCTCGTGCGGCTCTTGCCCCGGCGACTGCCCGCGCACCAAGCCATCACCGCCGCCGTCCTCGTCGATCTCTTCCTCGACCCCGTAGGCCAAATAGGCCATCGGCAGCCCGCCGGTGCAGCCGAGCCGCAACGCGATCTCCTCGCCGGGCTCCTGCTTGCCGCCCGCTTCGCGATAAACACGCGTGATCTCCTCCCACACCGCGCTCGGCACCGCGCGCGCCTGCCCGAGCGCGGACAGCATCTCTTCGCGCGGCACCACCTGCGGAGAATACGTCCCGCCCTCGGCCACGAGCACACCGACAAAGCCGCTGCAATACGCGGGGTCATCGTCGGTGCACGTGTCGTCGCTCAGATCGACGTCGGCCGGCGCGAGCACGATGGGGACGCCCGCGCGCTCCCCGATCGCGTCGATCGCCTCGCCCAACGCGATGACCTGACCGCGGTTCAGATCCGACAAATCATACGACCGGCCAGCCACCAGCACGCCGCACGTCTCGACATCTCGCCATCCAGCCCACGCCATCACGCACGCTCCTTCAAAGGGAGCCACACGATACCTGCGCGCACGGGCCCACCACAACACCTTTGAGCGACACCACCTCTGAACATCGCCCCTGCAACCATCGCTCAGGCCCTCCGATAAAGGTCCTCGCGTCTTTGTTTAATGCAGTGGACGGAGGGGGAGCGCCGGGATGCCCCTCAGCACAACGGCCGGCCCCATTTCCGCCCCGACAAAATGGTACGACATTTCCTGTCCTATGTCCGTCCATGGCAGTAGACGAGGCTGGGCGTTTCTTGAGAAAGTGCCCCGGCCCCGAGGCCGGGGCAAGCCCGCTTACATCAACGCGTCATCGTACCTGGAGGTCCCATGTCGATTCGCATCCATGGTCCGCTCTTCGCGACGCTCGTGGGGGTCACGCTCGCCGCGTCGGCCTGCCAAGAGCCCGAGCGACTGGAGCTGGAAAAGGTCGCATCCACCGCCGCCGCCGTAACGTCCGGCCCGTCCTTCACCGCATTCGAGAGCGGCCAAGTCCGCCCCCTCGCGCTATCCCCCAGCGGCCGCCTGCTCTTCGCGACCAACACGCCCGACAACCGCCTCGAGATCTTCCGGGTGCTGCCGCACGGCCTCCGGCACGTCAGCTCGGTGATGGTCGGGCTCGAGCCCGTCGCCGTAGCGGCCCCGAGCGAGTCCGAGGTCTGGGTGGTGAACCACCTCTCGGACAGCGTCTCCGTGATCGATCTCGGCCACGGCCCCGAGCGGCCTCGCGTCACCCGCACGCTCCTCGTCGGCGACGAGCCGCGCGACATCGTGTTCGCCGGCCCGGGCAAGCGCCGCGCGTTCATCACCACCGCTCACCGCGGACAAAACACCGGGCGCGACCCGCAGCTCACCACGGCCGGCGTGGGCCGCGCCGACGTGTGGACGTTCGACGCCGACAACCTCGGCGGCGGCCTCGGAGGCACGCCGCTCTCGGTGATCACGCTCTTCACCGACACGCCGCGCGCCCTCGCGGTCACGCCCGACGGCGCGCGCGTCTACGCCGCCGGCTTCCACACCGGCAACCAGACCACCAGCTTGTCGCAGTTCGCGGCCGGCGATCCGGGCGGGCCCGGCAAACCCCCGCCGTACACCAACTATCAAGGCATCCCGGCGCCGCTCACCGGGCTCATCGTCAAGTACAACGGCACCAACTGGGTCGATGAGGTCGGAGGCATCTGGGACAACTACGTGAAGTTCTCCCTCCCCGACAAAGACGTGTTCACCCTCGACGCGAACGCGAGCCCGCCCGCGCAGATCGCGGGCCCGGCGGGGTTCTTCACGCACGTGGGCACGGTGCTCTTCAACATGGCCGTGAACCCCGTGAGCGGGAAGGTCTACGTCTCCAACCTCGATTCGCGCAACGAGGTCCGCTTCGAAGGCCCGGGCACCTTCACCGGCCACCGCGGCGTGCAAGGCCACATCGCCGAGAGCCGCATTACGGTGCTCGATCCGAGCACAGGCACGGTCACGCCGCGCCACCTCAACAAGCACATCGACTATTCGACTTGCTGCGCGCCGATCCCCAACGCCGAGAACGCGAAGAGCCTCGCGTTCCCCACGGAGATGGCCGTCTCCAGCGCGGGTGACACGCTCTACGTCGCCGCGCTCGGGTCGAGCAAGCTCGGTGTGTACTCGACCGCTGCGCTCGAAGCCGACACCTTCACGCCCGACACCGCCAACCAGGTCGCGCTGAGCGGCGGCGGCCCCACCGGCCTCATCCTCGACGAGGCGCACGGCCGAGCCTTCGTGTTGACCCGCTTCGACAACTCCATCTCCATCGTCGACACCGCGGCAAAAACCGAGATCGATCACGTCCCGATGTTCAACCCGGAGCCGCCCTCGATCACGGTCGGCCGCCGCTTCCTTTACGACGCCGCCCACACGAGCAGCCATGGCGACTCGGCCTGTGCGAGCTGCCATATCTTCGGTGACTTCGACTCGCTCGCGTGGGACCTCGGCAACCCCGACGGCGACATGGTCGTGAACCCCGGCCCCTTCGACAACGATCCCAACGGCGTCGTCGCGGCCGGCGGCACCGTGGACTTCCACCCGATGAAGGGCCCGATGACGACCCAAAGCCTGCGCGGCATGGCCAACCACGGCCCGATGCACTGGCGCGGCGATCGCACCGGCGGCAACGACGAGCCGAGCGCGCAGCCGGACTCGGGCTCGTTCAACGAGCATCTCGCGTTCCAAAAGTTCATCGTGGCCTTCCAAGGTCTCGTCGGCCGCGACGCGCCCATCGCAGACGCGGACATGACCGCGTTCGGCGACTTCATCCTTCAGGTGGTCTATCCGCCCAACCCGATTCGCAACCTCGATGACTCGGATACACCGGATCAGGCCGAGGCGCGGGCCTTCTTCAACGACGTTCCGAACTCGCAGTTCCTCGCTCCGGCCACCAAGTGCGGCGACTGCCATCTCCTCGATCCGACGGCGAACGCGCAATATGGCGTGGACCGACCGGGCCTCTTCGGCACCGACGGGAAATACTCGAACGATCTCATCACGCAGATCCTCAAGATTCCTCACCTGCGCAATCAATATCAAAAGGTCGGCATGTTCGGTAACCCCGACTTCCCGAACGGCATCATCTCCGGCAACAACGGTGATCAAGGCGACCAGGTCCGCGGCTTCGGCTTCTTCCACGACGGCTCGGTCGACACCGATTTCCGCTTCGTCTCGGCCCTCTTCTTCGCCGAGATCCCGGGCGTGAACCCCATCGGCATCCCGATCACGCCCGCGGGCGACGTGCTGCGCCGCAAGCTCGAAGATCTCATGCTCGCCTTCCCCTCGAACATGAAGCCCATCGTGGGCCAGCAAATCACCCTCTCCGCGGGCTCGCCCGCGTCCGTCGGCGCCCGCATCGATCTCTTGGAGCAGCGCGCCGCCGCGGGCGACTGCGATCTCGTCGCCAAGACGCGCCAAGGCTCCAACGAGCGTGGGTATCTCTACGCGAACGGGAGCTTCCTCCCCGACAAGGCCGCTCACCCCGCGGTCTCCGACGCGAGCCTCCGCGCCCACGCCAACGGGCCTGGGAGATCCGTCACGTTCACCTGCGTTCCGCCCGGCTCCGGCCTTCGTATCGCCCTCGATCGCGACCTCGACGGCACGCTCGACGGCGACGAATAAGCCCTCTTCAAAGCTCCCTCGGGCGCCCGGTAACATGGGCGCGCGACTCCCTCCTTCGAAATCGCCGCGTCCAATTGACCCACGATCCGGCGTAGTACGGCAAGGCAGGCGAACATCGGCGCGGGCCGTGCGCCTCCTCGATGGGCGAGATGAGGCGCACGGAGATGGTGGGCGCGCGCGTCAGCGCAATTCGAAGCTGACCTTGGCCACCTTGGGGCTCCCCGCAAACCGCACCTTGCGGATGGCCTCCACCACACAATCGGCCGCGCCCTCACCATGCTCGTTGGGCACGGCGACCCCGGCGGCGAGCACGCGGCCATCGGGCTTGACGTAGGCTGTGGCCATGAACCCACCCGGGATCCCGCGGCGGCAGCGCGACGTCGTCCGCCTGGCCTCCGAGACCTGCCTTTGCACGCGCTTCTCGTCGAGGACGATCGCGACCGTGCGCGCGTCGATGTCGAAGCGCTGCGCGATCAAGCCATCTCCCCCGAGCGGCTTGGGCCACGCGCGGGCTTTGGCCTTGTCGAGGATGCATCTCTCGGTGTCCCGATCGCCGAGGGTGCTCTCGCTCAAATAAGCATGCTTCACCGCGCCGGACTTGCTCACGCGCAGGTTCAACGTGAGGTGTCCGCCGAGCGCGGCGTTGCGCTCGCTCGCGTCGCCGAAGCACCCGTCGAGCGCCGGGCGGAACCGCTCGACGGCCCGCTCCACGTCATAATCGCTCATGCCCCCAACCTCGCTCTCGATCGAGGCCGGGCCCGGGTCGACGGCCTGCTTCACAGGCTGAGCGTCGGCCACGCGCGGGGCGGGCGCCGCCGCGCAACCCCCCACGAAGATGGCAGTGAGCACGATCGCGAGAGGAGCTCTGGGGACATCCATGGCGGTTGCCGCGATGAGCAATGCACGCGCTGCGCCACCGCGACGAGCTGCGGTTTCCCAAGGAGATCGCGGGCAGACACCCTACCTATCCGGGGCGGATGGATATTCGCAGATCCATCCCCCCTTGGATCCACGCGGGCGTGATCTCGGCAGATAGCTATTTACAACAGAACACGACAGCGTTGTTCGTCGTCACCTGGCCTTGCGGCTGCCCGCCGCCCGGCTGGCACGTGCCCGAGGGCACAGGCACCGTGGCCGAGGCCGACCAACTGTTGAAATCGAGCAGGTTCGAGACGTCGGTGCAGCCGTTCGTCGCATTGAAGGTCTTCGGCGGATCGTTGCCCGCGGCGCCGCAGTTGTCCGCGTCGAAGAAGGTCATGTCGCCGCCGTTGCACGTGGCGTTGTTCGGGTTACCGCATTGGCACGCAGTGCAGCTCCGCGTGTCCGTTCCGGCCTGATAAGCCTGTGTGATGTTGGCCCATCCGGCGGGGCACACGTTGGCGGTGCCGTTCTTACGAATGCAGAGGCGCTCCCCCGCGTCCCCCTGCCCCTTGCGGATACACGCTTTGCCCGCGCCGCAACCCCCGAACTTGTTGTCGGAGACACACACGTTGAGCTGGTTGTTCCACGTGGCCTTGTTGGGGAAATCCACGGCCGAAGGCGGGCAAGCGCCCGCGTTGATGAGCTGGCCTTGGCCGGTCATTTGACACGAGAGCGCCGGCGGGAAGCCGAGCTGGCCGAGCTGATTCGTGGGCTTGTGACACATGCCATCCGAGAACGTGGCGGTCACGTCGATCGCGTTCCCCGCGCAGCCCGCCGAGGCGGCCCAACACTCCACCTTGGGCAGCGAGCACGAGCCGCCTTGGGGCCCGCCACACGTGCACTGGGTGCACTGCGCGGCGCCCGCGGGGCCGACAAAGAGCTTGACCGCCGGGTTACCGTCGTCGCACGGAGCGGGGTTATCGGGGAAGCCGGCGAGATGCGTCCAGCCATATCCCACCCAGCCCGCGGGCGCCGCGTCGACGCAGGTATAATCGACACATTGAGGGTCGGCGCAGTCGACCAGACCATCGTTGTTGTCATCGACCCCGTTTTCGCAGTTCTCCGGCAGCGGGTTGCCCGACGAGGACGTCGACGTCGAGGTGGACGTAGACGTGGACGTCGATGTCGACGTAGACGTCGAGGTGGACGTGGACGTGGAGGTCGATGTCGACGTCGAGCTCGAGGACGAGCCGCCTTGTCCGCCGCCGGCCCCCGCCGTCCCGTTGCTGGTGTCGCCGAACAGCGTGTCGATGCTCGGGTCGAGCCCACACGCGGCGAACGAGAGACCGGACCCTACGAGCACCACGAGAGAAGCGAGGGAACGAGAAGGACGCATGAGAGCATGATACATCAACGCGCGATCAAAAGGGGGCTCACTGCGCGCGGTAGCGCACCGATCCATCCTTTTGGTCCGTCACCCGCGAGACCTTCTCGGGCGCGATGCCGGAGGCCGCGATGAAGCTCCGCGCCTCGTCGTTGTCGCCGTAGGCGAGATCATCCGGTTTGCCCGAGGCGATCACGAGCCCTTGCACCACCAAGAAGGCTTGGTGCGCGATGCGGAAGGTGCTCGCCATGTCGTGCGAGATCACGACGCTCGTCACGTCGAAGCGATCGCGCGTCTCCTCGATGAGATCGTCGACCATGCGGCTCGTGAGCGGATCGAGCCCGCTCGTCGGCTCGTCGTAGATCAAGATCTGAGGCTTGAGCATCAGCGCGCGCGCGAGGCCGACGCGCTTGCGCTGCCCGCCCGAGAGCTCGGAGGGCATGCGGCCGTCTTTCCCCGCGAGGCCGAGCAGCTCGAGCATGCTGAGGACCTCGTCGCGGATCTCCTTCTCGGTGAGGTGCTTTCTGTGCTCGCGCAGCGGGAACGCGACGTTCTCGAACACCGTGAGCGAGTCGAGCAGCGCCGCGTATTGGAACACCATCCCGAACTTTTGCCGCACGCGGTTGAGCTCGTCCTCGTCCATCTTGGCGATGTCCTCGCCGTCGATCCAGATGTGGCCCGTGCTCGGGTGCTCGAGCCCGATGAGCATGCGCAGGAGCGTGGTCTTGCCGGCGCCGGATCCGCCGATGATCACGGCGGTCTCGCGGCGCCGGAGGTGCATCGTGATGCCCTTGATCACGTGCGTCTTGCCGAAGGACTTCGTCACGTTGTCGACGAAGATGTGATCGCCCGACGGGATGTTGGGGGGCGCTTCGGACGGCATGGGGAGGAGCGGGACTCTATCACCGCGCGAGGCGATTCGGGCCCGCGGAGAGCGCGGGCCGGATCACGGCTCGCATACTTGGTTCTTGCACTTGGGCGTGGCCGCGGGGCAATCCTCGTCTTTGTCGCACTGCACGCACTCACCGTCTTTGCACACGCCGAGATCGGGGTCGGTGCACTGCGCCGCGGTCAGGCACTCGACGCACTGCCCGTTCGGGTTGCAGGTGGGCCTGCCCGCGGGGCAATCGACGTCGCCGCCGCACTCCACGCACGAGCCCGTGTCGACGTTGCAGACGGGCCGATCGGGATCGGTGCAGTCCTCGTCGCCGGTGCAGACCGACTTGCAGTGATGATCGCTGTCGCAGGCGAAGCCGTCTTTGCAGTCGGTGTCGATCAAGCACTCTCGGCACTCGCCGCTCTGGAGATCGCACGCGGGCTCGGCCGCGCCGCAGTCGGCGTTGGACGCGCACTCGGCGCACTGCTGCCGCTCGGGCTCGCAGATGGGTTTGTCGCCCGGGCAGTCGGTGTCGTCGACGCAGCCGACGCACGCGCCCGTGTCGGGATCGCAGATGTGCGCGTCGTGCACGTCGGCGCAGTCCGCGTTGCTGTTGCAGATGGGCAGACACTCGTGCTCGCGCGGATAACACGCCTCGTTCACGGCGCAGTCGTTCGCGTCGAAGCACTCACCACACTTGCCCAAGATGCAGAACGGCTCGGCCTGCGGGCAATCGCCGTCCGATTGGCAATCGACGCAGCCCAGGTTCTGCGCACACCCGAACTCGCACTTCTTCCCCCCGAGCGAGCAGTTATCCCCGAAGAGACCGGCGCCGCCGCACGACGCCGCGAAGAGCGCGGAGCCGCCGAAGAACAGGAGACCTGCGAAGAGCTGCGTGATGCGTTTCCTCATGATGGCTCCTCCTCTCGCAGAGGTGAGTGTTGTGGTGCAAGAAAACAACAAGGATCGAAGAGTCACTCTGCTATGGTTGGCCGAGCGTGGCAAGCGACTCGAACGTGCTCATCCATGTGCGTGGGGCAAGAGAGTCCGACTACGAGGCGTTCGCCCAATGGTTCACCGCGCATCAACCTGCTCGTCGAGCGACGACGAGCCGCTCTGCCAAATGCTCGTCGCGGCGGGCGCGCGCGGGCGCTTCTCGATGCACCAGATGCACGGCGATCTCCCGTTGCAATCGAGCGCGGCCCAACAATGACCGCGCCGCCGCGACGAAAGTTGGGCCGAGCGCGCGCGCCGAGCTAGAACGAGCGTGTGCTGCCCC
>CAYTJL010000081.1:0-17967 GCA_964437785.1 uncultured Polyangiaceae bacterium | reverse complement strand
CGACGAAAGTTGGGCCGAGCGCGCGCGCCGAGCTAGAACGAGCGTGTGCTGCCCCCGAAGCTCCCGCTGGCGATCGAGACGCGAAGGCTCACGAGCTTCGACGGGACCGAGATCGCGTATCACGTCACGCCCGCGCGCGATCCCGAGGCGCCTTGGGTCGTGCTCGCGAACGGGCTCGGCGGGACGTACCTCGCGTGGCGCGCGCTCATCGACTACCTCGGTGATCGCTATCGCTTCGTGACCTGGGATTACCGCGGTCTCTACGCGTCCGGCCGCCCTTCGCCCGATCGGCGCGAGGCGTACGCCATCCCTCTGCACGCGCGCGATCTGCACGCGATCCTCCGGCAAGAGAAGATCGAGCGCGCGGCGTTCATCGGGTGGAGCATGGGCGTGCAGGTGCTCCTCGAGGCCATCGGCGCGGATCGCGACGCAGCCCCCGCGGGCCCCGCGGGGCTCAAGAAGACGACCGCCTGGCCCACCGCCCGCGAGGTGGCGCGCGCGCTCGTGCTGCTCAACGGCACGTTCGGAAGGCCCCTCGACACGTTGAGCCCCGTGCCCGGCGCGGCGCGCGTGTTGCCGTCGCTCGTCGAGCTCGCGCGGCACGCGCACGCGCTCGCGACGCGCGTCGCGAGGAGCGCGACGGGGCTGCCCGAGGCCGCGGCGTGGTTCAAGCGCCTCGGCCTCATGGCCGACACGCTCGATGATGGAGTGTTCGCGGAGCTGGTGCTCGCGTTCGGCGACCTCGACATGGAGCCCTTCTTCCGCAACCTGGCCGCCATCGGCGCGCACGACGCATCGCCGGTGCTCCCGTCCGTGACGGTCCCATCGCTGGTCATCACGGGGGATCGCGACGCGATGACGCCTCCTTCGTTGGCCGAGCACATGGCCTCTCGTATCCCGCAGGCGGAGCTGCTCGTGGTGAGGGGCGGCACGCACTACACGGCGATTGAATTCCCCGAGCTCGTCAACCTTCGAATCGAGCGCTTCCTTCGCGCGCACGGCTTTGATCCCCGCGCGCCGAGCCGAAAGAGCGCGGCCTGACGGTCAGTCAGTCACCGACCCTGATGATGAGCTTTGCTTTGGCAAACCGCGCAGCGCTCGCGTGGACGCCGTTCTCGCGGGACAGCTCGTCCAAGACCGCAACGGCCTCTTGAAAGCTCAGCGGCTTGCTCGTGATACCGAGCTTTTGCGCGGTCGCGAGCAGCAGATCGAGGCTCTTCTCTTTGCCGAGGACCGCCGCAAAATAAGGCACGATATCTTCGAATGTAAACGAAGCGCCGGGCGCACCGCGGGGGAGCGGCCGCGGCGCTTGCGCCCGTGGGGTGAGCCCGGACTGCGAAGGCGTCGCCTTTCGAATCTGCTCAACCTTGGTGAAATCGGTCCGTGTGCGGACGAACCGCCCTACGGCGCCCACGATCCCATCGGAGGACGCGAGCACGTCGAGCACCTTGGTCGCCTGCTCGGGGGAGAGGTCGTCTTGGGGCAACCCGAGCCGCTTCAAAGCATCGTTGACCACGGCCTCGCTCTTGTCTTTACCCAGGGTGGGTGAGAAGAGCGTTGCGATCGTGCGTGGCCAGACCATCTTATCGTGATACACCGTAAGGCCCCACAAAAGCTAGAGACATTCTCGTCTCGGACATACGGGCGAGCCCTCACCGGCGTGAGGCAAAAGGCGAGCGCGAGGGGCGCGCGAAGCGCGAAAGGACGCGCCAAGGAAGCGCAAGGACGCGCAAGGACGCGCAAGGACGCGAGGGCGCGACCCCGCAACGCCCGCGTCTTCGGCGCTACGCAACGGGTTGCTCGATCCACGCAACGCCCGGCCGGAGCCGTACAATCGACCTGCAAACGAGCGCCCGGCGTGTTGGCCCGCAACGTGCACCGTCAGTCTCACCCGCTGTCGCCAGCGATGTTGAGCGGCGCAGCGATGATCCCCCCATCCCCCGGAGCTCCCGTAGCGGCAGAGAGCCGCCTCGGGACATCGCGCATTCACTCGGGAGGTTCCTCCATGGCTCGCCATCGTGTCTCCCTTCGTCTCGCCGTCGCAACATCGATGCTGTCCGCGCTCTCCGCGCTGGGCGCCTCCACGGCGGAGGCGTCGCCTTCGTTCACCGCGTTCGAGAGCGGTGAGGTGCGCCCTCTCGCCCTCTCCCCGAACAAGAAGCTCCTGTTCTCGGTCAACACACCGGATAACCGCGTAGAGGTCTATCGCGTCCAAGGCGACGGGCTCTCGCCCCTCGCGTCGATCCCTGTCGGGCTCGAGCCGGTGGCCGTCGCGGCCCGCACCAACGATGAGGTTTGGGTCGTCAATCACCTGTCCGACAGCGTGAGCGTCGTCAAGCTCGTCGAGGACGGCAAGCGCGGTTATGTCGCGCGGACGCTCCAGGTGGGCGACGAGCCGCGAGATATCGTATTTGCCGGCCCGGGCCGCAAACGGGCCTTCATCACCGCCGCGCACCGCGGCCAAAACAACCCCGTCAATCCTCAGCTCACCACCGCGGGCGTCGGCCGCGCCGACGTCTGGGTGTTCGACGCGACCCAGCTCGGCGACGGCTCCTCGGACGGCGGCGGCGATCCGCTCTCCATCCTCACGCTCTTCGCCGACACGCCCCGCGCCCTCGCGGTGAGCCCCGACGGCGATCACGTGTACGCCGCGGCGTTCCACTCCGGCAACCGCACGACCACGCTCAACGTGAGCTTGTTCTTCCCGTTCTCACCCATCTTCAAGCCCGCTCCGTTCACCAACGCCGACGGCTTCCCCGCGCCCCCGAGCGGCCTCATCGTGCAGTTCGACGGGCAGCACTGGATTGATGAAGAGGGCAGCGCGTATGACGATCTCGTGCGCTTCTCGCTGCCCGACAAAGACGTCTTCGTCATCGACGCTTCGGCGACCCCCCCGGCGGCGACAGGCTCGTTCTCCGGCGTCGGCACCGTGCTCTACAACATGGCGGTCAACCCCGTCTCCGGCAAGGTGTATGTCTCCAACACCGAGGCGCTCAACGTCAATCGCTTCGACGGCCCGGGGGTCTTCGCGGGCCACAGCCTGCGCGGCCACTTCGCCGAGAACCGCGTCACCGTCCTCGGCTCGAACGGCGTCTCTCCGCGCCACCTCAACAAGCACATCGACTATGACGCGGCGCCCGCGCCCCCGCCCAACGCCGAGAGCGAGCTCAGCTTGGCGCTGCCGACCGGCATGGCCGTGAGCGACGACGGCAAGAGGCTCTATGTCGCCGCGCTCGGCTCCGGCAAGGTGGGTATCTACGACACCGCCGCGCTCGAGGCCGACACCTTCGTTCCGAGCCACGCCGCGCAAATCGAGCTCACGGGCGGCGGCCCCACGGGCCTCGTGCTCGACGACAAAAAGAACCGTCTTTACGTGCGCACGCGCTTCGACAACGGCATCTCCGTCATCAACACCAAGCTCCGGGCCGAGATCGGCCACGTCACCATGTTTAGCCCCGAGCCCGCGAGCGTGAGCCACGGCCGCAAGGTGCTTTATGACGCGCGGAACGGCTCCGGGCACGGCGACTCGGCCTGTGCGACGTGCCACGTCTTCGGCGACACCGACAGCCTCGCGTGGGACCTCGGCAACCCCGATGGATCCATTAAGAACAACCCCGGTCCGTTCCTCACGGGCATCACCGATCCCATCTCACAAGCCCCCTTCGATCCGTCGTTTCACCCGATGAAGGGCCCTATGTCCACGCAGAGCCTCCGCGGGCTCGACAACCATGGTCCGATGCACTGGCGCGGCGACCGCAACGGTGGTTTTACGGGCGATCCCAGCCTCCAACCGAACGGCGGCGGCTTCGACGAGCGGGCCGCGTTCCTCCAGTTCCAAGGCACCTTCATCGATCTGCTCGGCCGCGGCGCGCCGCTCCCCGCCGCCGACATGGAGGCGTTCGCGGACTTCATGCTTCAAGTCACGTATCCGCCGAACCCGATTCGCAACCTCGACGGCTCGCTCACCGCCGATCAAGAAGAGGGTAAAGCGCTCTTCTTCCAGCGCAAGTTCGACGGCGACACGTGCCAGGCTTGTCACGCGCTCGACCCCAAGGCCAACCCGAGCGCGGCGCGCCCCGGCTTCTTCGGCACCTCGGGCGGCGCCGTCTTCGAGGGGCTCCCGCAGATGTTCAAGGTCCCTCACCTCCGCAACCTCTATCAAAAGGTCGGGATGTTCGGCTTGCCCGAGCTGCCCATCGCGGTCCCCGGCGACAACGATTTCACGGGCGATCAAATCCGCGGCTTCGGCTTCGCGCACGACGGCAGCGCCGACACGCTCGTCCGCTTCGAGCGCTCGATCATCTTCTCGCAGATCTTGAACCCCGAGGGCTTCCCGCTCGACCCGAGCGGCGACGGGATGCGCCGCAAGATCGAGTCGTTCCTCCTCGCGTTCGACACGAACCACGCGCCCATCGTCGGCCAACAGGTGACGCTCACCAAGCACAGCCAAGCAGACGCGAACGCGCGCGCCGATCTGCTGATCTCGATGGCCGAGCAAGGCTCGTGTGATCTCGTCGCGCGCCTCGCGTCGCCGAGCGTGAGCCGCGGCTTTGCGCACGTCGGGTCGGGCATGTTCCTCTCCGATCGCGCCGCGGAGCCGCCGATCAAGGCGGGCGACCTGCGCGCGCTCGTCCACCAAGGCAACCGCGCGCTCACCTTCACCTGTGCGCCTGTCGGCTCGGGCATCCGCGCTGGCATCGATCGCGACGAGGACGGCGTCCTCGACGGCGACGAAGCGGGCGCCTGCGACTGATCCAACGCGACCTTGCTCCGCGGAGGGCGCGGCTCCAAGAGACGTAGCCGATGTCCTCCGCGAGCCCGAACGACCCGCCGCCTCCTCCTCGCATCGTCCTCGATTTCAAGCGCACGCCGAGCGCGCCGAGGGAGCGCGCTCCGCGCCAGAACCAAGTGACGCTCGCGCTCATCGCGGTCAACGTCGTGATGCTCGGCGTGAGCTACGCGTGGGGCGCGCACAACGAGGCGCTCTATCGGCTCGGATCCAACAACATCGACACGATCCATCGCAGCGAGCTCTATCGCTTGTTCGCCGCGGCGTTCCTCCACGCCGACGTCGTCCACTGCCTCGTCAACATGATCGCGCTCTACAGCTTCGGCCCGCTCGTCGAGGTGCTGCTCGGCCCGCGCCGCTACCTCGCGCTCTACGCGGCGAGCGCGCTCGGCGGTTCGCTCGCGAGCCTCGCCGGATCGGTGGCGGATCCGCTGCGGAGCAGCGTGGGCGCGTCGGGCGCGATCTGGGGGGTGATGGCCGCAGGGCTCGGCATCGCCCTCCGCCCGCGCGGCCTCATCCCTCCGCACATCGCGTCGGCGATGCAACGGAGCGTCGTCGTGCCGCTCGTCGTCAACGTCGCGTACAGCCTGCAACCGCGCGTCGACATGCTCGGTCATCTCGGCGGCGGCGTGACGGGCCTCGCGCTCACGGCGGCGCTCCTCACGCGGGATCTCACGCCGATGGCCGAGCGCGCCGTCGTGTCCGACGCGGAGCGCACGCCGCGCGGTTGGCTCCACGCGATCGCGATCGGCGCGGTGCTCGCGATGGGTGCGTCGATCGCGCTGGGCGTCGCGCGCGGCCGGCCTTGGGAGCTCGCCGCGGCGCCTTCGCTCCGGCGCGTCGCGCTCGAAGGGACCTCGCTCTCCATCGAGGTGCCGTCCACCATCGCCGGCAACGTCAGCGCCAAGCCCTCTCAAAACGCGCAGATCATCACCTTCGGCGATCTGCGATCTTCGTCGATGATCGTCGAGGTGATCGCGGCGCGCTTCGACACCGAGGTGAAGCCGAACGAGGTGGGCGCGGTGCTCGATCAGCTCCTCGACGACATGAACGAGAGCGGCCCCAAGGGCTCCGTCAAGAAGGGCCCCGCGGCGCGCATCAACCTCGGCGATCGCCAAGCGATCGAGGTCCATCACAGCGCGAGCACCGTCTCGGTCTCGGCCTACATGATGGTCTTCGATCGCAACCAGGTCGTCGTCAGGACGTACACGCGCAACGACGCGCCCTCGTCGTGGGCGTCGCTCGGACGGCAGATCGCCGCGTCGGTGCGCTGATCGTCACGCCGTCGGCGCGGGCTCGAACAAGCGCAGGATCAGGTAGCTCTCCGCGGTGCGCTGCGGGCCGGGCGCGCCCACCATGCGCCGGAGCTTGGACGCGCTCTGCCTTCGCCGGTACGACGCGTAGAGCGCCTCGGGCGTGCGATCGCCCATCGCGTGCGCGAGCGTGTCCTCGGCGAACTCGCGATCGATGACCTGGAGCCCTTTGTCGGCCATGGCTTGTTCGAGCCGAGCGAGCTCCTCGTTGGGAAGGCCGAACAAGAACTCGCGGAAAGAGGCCTGCTCGTCGTCGGAGACGTCGGTCCGCGTAAAGTGCGAGACGAAGTCGGCGGGGCACTCTTCGCGCAGGAGCTGGAAGAGCTCCGACACGCCGGCGAGCGTTCCATAGAGCACGTTGATGCGGCTGCGCGCCCTCCACACCGCTTCGAGGACGGGGAAAAAATCGTCGATTTCGAGCGTGTCCGGGCTCTCCCACAGCGTCACGAGCTGCCGCGCCGCGCGCTGCCGGATCTCGAGCGCGACCGTTTGATTGCGGAGCAGATCCCACAAAAGCTCGGCGAGGAGCATCGTGTACACGGTCTGCGCCGCCTCGCGCTCGGCCGCTTGGATCATCCCCTCGGGCGCGGCGTCCGCGTGTTTGTGGAGCGCGTCGCGGAACGCTTGAAGGAGCTGCGCCTTGGCCTTGAGGAACGCGTCGCCCATCACCGCGCGCATGGGCAGGCTGAACGAGCTCATGCCCGAGTCGATCTGGCAGAGCGTGGTGACGAGGCTCTTCTGCTTGCCGCGCTTCGGCGCGCTCTCTTCGGCGAGCATCGACGGGAAGCTGTGCGCGACCGACGCGATGTGCTCGACGCGCGCGAGATCGCCCTCGAGCCCCGCCGCGACGTCGGGCTCGCGCTCACGGAGGAATGCGAGCGCGCGATCGATCATGTCGCGCTCGAGCGGGTCCATGTGCTTCATGCGCGTGCCTCGCGTGGCAGTCTACCTGTGCGGCGGGGTGAGGGGGCAGACAACGAGGGTTGCGGACGGCTCCCTTTGCTTGCACGATCCGCCGCATGTTTTGCCCGACGTGCCGCCGCACCTTTCACGCGGGCACGACACGTTGCCTCGAAGACGGCGCCGCGTTGGTCAAGCAACCGCCCGAGGCGTGGGTCCCGGTGGCGCCGAGCGGACAGATGGGGGCGATCCTCGGCGATCGTTACGCGCTCCGCGGGCTGCTCGGCAAAGGCTCGATGGCGCGCGTCTACCTCGCCGACGATCTCGTCAAGGGAGAGCCCGTCGCGCTCAAGCTCCTCGACAACAAGGCCGAGGCCATCGCGCTCGAGCGCTTTCGGCGCGAGGTCAAGACCACCATGGAGCTCGGCCACCCCAACGTGGTCAAGGTGCTCGACGAGGGCGAGCGCGCCGACGGCACCGCGTATCTCGTGCTCGAATTGCTGCTCGGCGAGCCGCTCGGCCAACGGCTCGATCGCGAGGGGTCGCTCGGCGTCCGCGAGGCCGTCGACGTCGCCATCGACGTCGCGAGCGCGCTCGGCGCCGCGCACGCCGCCAAGGTGATTCACCGCGACGTGAAGCCCGACAACATCTTTTTGGTGGGCGAGCCCGGGCGCAAATCCACGGTCAAGGTGCTCGATTTCGGCCTCGCGAAGCTCTCCGAATGGAACTTCACGGCGACCGGCGTCGCCGTCGGGACCGCGGACACGATGGCTCCCGAACAAGCCCTCACCGATCGGGTCACGCCGCGCTCCGACGTTTATTCGCTCGGGGTCACGCTCTATCGCATGCTCACCGGCGTTTATCCGTTCGACGACATCGAGGACGTTCGGCTCCTCGCGCACCACGTGCTCACCACGCCGGTGACGCCCTCTCGATATCGGCCTGATCTCCCGGCGGATCTCGACGCCATCGTGCTCCGTACGCTCAAGAAGCGCCCGGAGAATCGATATCCATCCATGGCGGAGCTGATTGACGATCTCGCGCGCGTAGCGCGGGGCGAGCCCATCGCGCCGGCGCCGCCCCTCCGCGAGCCCGATGTTTATGAGCCCGAAGGGCCGCTCGCGAAGATGGCTTTACCGCAGCTCCAAAGGCAGCTCAACGCCACAAAGCGATGAGCGCCCGCGGGGCTCCGCGGGCGCTCGAACATCGATGATCGATGTCGCTTGTCTACCAGCCGGTCTTGCGGATCGCGTGGTACGTGTCCGACGCCGTGCGGAGGTTGTAGACGCAGCCCGCCGAGCAGCCTTTGCACTCGTACGCGTACATCTGGCCCCAGCCGTCACCGGACGAATACATGAAGATGTGGCCGGCGCCGTTGGTGTTGTAGACCATCGCGTCCATCGGCTTCACGTTGCCGCGCGACACGGTCGACCACTTGTCCGAGTCCTTGTTGAAGTTGACCGTCGAATACGGGTGCTCGTCGTCGGTCAAATCGTTGTTGGTCGAGGGCACTTGCCACACCTTGGCGGCCAAACCGGAGCAGTCGCCGCCGTACGAGCCGGAGTGCGAGCAATCAGGACAGCTGCCCGAGCACGAGCCCTTGTTGGCCGACGTCGGGCCCTCGGGGCGGAAGCGGCCATGGCCCCACCAGTACGAGAAGCCGACGCTGGACTTGGCGCGGCTCAACGCCGCTTGGCGAACGTCGGAGAGGCCGTCGCCGCCGCCGTTGTCGGGGTTCGTGAGCTTGTAGTATTGGCCGTAGCTCCACCCCACGGTCCCGTCGTGCTTCACCTTGTAAAAGCCGTTCTGCGGCGTCGCGTCTTGCACGACGACCGTCGCGCCCTCGGGCACGACGTGCAGGATCGACTTCGAGGTCGACGGACCGGAGCGGAGGTTGACGTTGGTGGTCGCCGTCAGCTTGGTCCCGACCTCGACGGAGCCGGAGATGGCGTCGTTGCCAGAGCCCGTCTCTTCTGCTCCCTTGAGCTCGTCGGTGTCGAGGTCCTCGGGGGCGGGGGCGCAGGCGCCGAGCGCGACGAGCGAACCAAAAGCTGCCACGGCAGCGAGAGAGACCCAGCGGTGCGCGGTGGTTGACATTCCTCTTGCACTCCTCGATTCGGGTGGACGACCCTCCCCTCAGCAATGGTCGTTCCCAACGCACATCCCCACTCCGCATAGGAAACAAACGTGAGCAGAGGTAGGACAATCGGTTTCATCGTAGGAGCTTTCGGCCTGATCGCTTTTGCGACCTTCAAGGCCTGTGGGAGCGCCCCCTCCACGGATTCAAAAAACCCTAAAAAAGAAGGCTCCCACGCGTCCTCAAAGCGTCCTCGGCAACCCTCGCGGACCGGCTCTCCGTCCCCCGCCACGGAGGCGAGCGCCATCGCTCCTCGTCCCGAGGCGGTCAGCTCGAAGGTGGTGTTTTTTTCTCCATGGGGTGGATCTTCGATGGATCAGGTTGGGAGGGACCGGCCTCAGGAGGGCAACCCCGAAGGGCCGATGAGCCTCGCGACCGATCGCAAGGGCCGGTCGTTCGTGCTCGACCAGGTCAACGGCCGCATCGTGCGCCACGGCGCCGACGGCAAGGCCGAGGGGGCCACGCCGGTGAAGCTCCTCGTCCCGCAGGATCTCGCGGTCGGCGCGGACGGATCGATGGCCGTGCTCGATCGGCTCGGCGACAAAGCCGTCGCTCTTTACAGCGAGTCGGGCGCGCTCCTCGGGCAGCTCCCGCTGCAAGGGGAGGGCATTGAGGAGACGGGCCTCGTCTCGGGCGTGTTCGTCGACGGCGAGGACGTGTACGTCGAGCGTGAGCACGGGCCGCTCGTAAAGATCGGCGACATCCACGGCGTGCCTGCCGTCCCGCGCACCGAGGTGCCGGGCCGGCCGAGCCGCGACGGCAAGCTCTGGATCAAGGCCGGGATCATCGACGCGGGCGCGGGCCGCGAATACGTCTCTGCGATCGATCGCACAACGAGCGAGCATCGCTTCACGCGCGAGCTTCGCCTCGGTGCGTCCATCCGCACCATCGTGCTGCTCGACTCGGACAAGAGCGGCACCCTCTACGTCGCGTCGGAGGTCGCGGTCGACGACGGCGCTCCGTTCGTCCTCCTCACGTGCCTCGAACCGTCGCACGGCGCGCCCATCGGCGGCGCGATCATGCCCGCCAACAGCATGCCCGAAGAGACGTTCCGCGACTTCTCGGTGCTCGACGAAGGGGGCGTCCTGTACGCGCAGCGGACCGAGGCCGGCGTTACGTACGTGCAATACTCCTGCGCCTCGCAGAAGTGACCGAGCGACCCGCGAACCCACGTTGATCGAGCGCGTCGTTCTTCTGGTATCGTCCCGGCCGTGTCCATCGAGCTTGGCCGCAGGTTGATCGCGTCCGGCGCGGTGTCGCCCGAAGAGATCGAGGCCGCGCTCTTCTTCTCGGTCGCGCGGGGCGTGCCGTTCACGCGCGCGCTCATCGATCGCGGCGCCATCTCGGCGAGCGTCCTCGAAGAGGAGCTCGGCCGCGTGGGCGGGCTCGCGCTCCGCCAAGTCGCGGGCGCGCCGGATCTGTTCGCGCGGCTCCCCAAAGCCATGTGCCGGAGGCTCGCCGCGATCCCGACGCGCGCCGATCCCGTGACGGGCACCATCGACGTCGCCGTCGCCGATCCGCTCGACCCTCACGTCACAGCCGAATTCGGCTTTCATCTCGGCGCGCCGGTGCGCGTGCTCCGCGCGCCGATCGCCGCCATCGAGGAGGAGATCAGGAGGATCGATCTCGACGACGCCTCGCCGCCGCTCGATCGCCCGCGCACGCGCCGCGCGACGCCGCCCTTCCCGCACGGCGCGCCCGCGTCGTCGCTGCCCCCGCCCGAGGAGCCGATCCCGCTCGTTCGCAAGCAGGCGGCGCCCACCGAGACGATCCCCGTCGGGCGCGATCCCGCGGCCCGCGCGCCCGAAGCGCCGCGCGTGGTGATGCGCGATCCCTCGGGCGCGCCCACGGTCTCGTTCCCCTCGCAACCGCCGGATCCGATGCCCAAACCTCCATCGACGCGGCGATGGGGGAACGCAGGATCTCCGGCTGCGCCGCCGAACGATCTCGATTTCGATCGCACCTCGCCGGTCCCCGTCGCGCCCGCGGAGTCCCGCAAAGATCGCGGCACGCTCCCTTATTTGGGCATCGTGCCCGCGGCGTCGCCTTCGTCGCCGTCTTCGCAGGCGCAGGATCCGCAGCCCGAAGCGCGCCCGACGTCGAAGACGTTGCCTGCGCCGAGCGGACCGGATCCCGAGATCGCCGCTCCCGCGATCGAGCCGCCGCCGCCCTCGGAGCCCGATCCCGAGCCCCCGCCCGTCAAGCCTCGCCTCCGCGCGCCCGACGGGAGCGCGGTGCTCGCGGCGCTCCGCGAGGCGGAGTCGCGCGACGCGATCGTGCGGCAAGCGCTCTTGGGCATGCGCCTCGCGGCGCAGCGATTCGCGGTGTTCGCGGTCAAGCGCGACGGCTATCAGGGCTGGGCGTGCAACGCGGCGTTCGGCGACGCGGAGGCGCTGAAGAGCGTGATGGTGCCCGCCGAGCACCCGAGCGTGCTCGCGACCGCGGTCGCGACGGGCAGCTACCTCGGACCCATCCCCGCGACCGCGGCGCACGAGGCGCTGCTCGCGGTGATGGAGCAGGCGTCGAACGACGTCTCCGTCATCGCGGTGCGCGCGGGCGGGCGAACCGCGATGATCCTGCTCGCGGACGAGCTCGAGGACACGATGATGGGGACGCGCTTCTTGAGCGAGCTCGCGGCGGCCATCGGCGAAGCGCTCGCCCGCTTGCTCGCGCGGTGATAGGGAGCCGAGCCATGAGCGACGATCGACGCGCGCGCTACGAAGCGCGCCTCGCAAAGGCCAAGGCGAGCGCGAGGCCGCGGCACCCTACGCTCGCGGGCATGCCCGGCGGCGTGCCGGAGGACGCGGCCGATCTCTACGACGCGCGATCCGTCGAGGGGCTCGATCCCGATCGCGACGTCGGCTTTCCGGGCGAGCCGCCGTTCACGCGCGGCGTGCAGCCCAACATGTACCGCGGCCGGCACTGGACCATGCGCCAATACGCGGGCTTCGGCACCGCCGAGGAGTCGAACGCGCGCTATCGCTACCTCTTGAGCCGCGGGCAAACGGGGCTCTCGGTGGCGTTCGATCTGCCCACGCAGATGGGGCGCGATCCCGATCATCCGCTCGCGTCGGGCGAGGTCGGCAAGGTCGGCGTGTCGATCGCGTCGATCGACGACATGCGCGTGCTCTTCCGCGAGATCCCGCTCGCCGAGGTCTCGACCTCGATGACCATCAACGCGACGGCCGCGATCCTGCTCGCGCTCTACGTCGCCGTCGCCGAGGAGCAAGGCGCGCCCGCGAGCGCGCTGCGCGGCACCATCCAGAACGACATCCTCAAGGAGTACGTCGCGCGCGGCACGTACATCTTCCCGCCCGAGCCTTCGCTCCGCGTGATCCGCGACATCTTCGCGTATTGCCAAGAGGCGGCGCCGAGCTTCAACACCATCTCGATCAGCGGCTATCACATGCGCGAGGCGGGCTGCGACGCGATCCAAGAGGTGGCCTTCACGCTCGCCGACGGCATCGCGTACGTCGAGGCCGCGACGCGCGCGGGGCTCGACGTCGACGGCTTCGGCGGCCAGCTCTCGTTCTTCTTCAACGGGCACAACAACCTCCTCGAAGAGATCGCCAAGTTCCGCGCCGCGCGCAGGCTCTGGTCGCGCATCATGACCGAGCGCTTCGGCGCCAAGACCGATCGCGCCAAGGCCCTTCGCTTCCACTGCCAGACCGCGGGCATGACGCTCCTCGCGCAGCAGCCTCACGTGAACGTGGTGCGCGTCGCGATCCAAGCGCTCGCCGCGGTGCTCGGCGGCTGTCAGTCGCTCCACACGAACAGCTTCGACGAGGCGCTCGGCCTGCCCACGGCCGAGGCGGCGACGCTCGCGCTCCGCACGCAGCAGGTGATCGCGCACGAGTCGGGCGTCGCGGACGTCGTCGATCCGCTCGGCGGCAGCTACGCGATCGAGGCGCTCACGAGCCGCATCGAGGAGGGCGCGCGCGGCTACATCCGCCGCATCGACGAGCTCGGCGGCATGGTGCGCGCGATCGAGCAGGGCTACGTGCAGCGCGAGATCCAAGCGTCGGCGTACCGCTACCAGCTGGAAATCGAGGACAAAAAGCGGGTGATCGTGGGCCTCAACGACTTCGTGAGCGACGCGGCCCCCGTGCCCGTGATGAAGGTCGATCCCGCGGTCGAGCGCGCGCAGGTCGAGCGCGTGCGCGCCTTCCGCGAGGCGCACGACGGACCGGCCAAAGCCGCGGCGATCAGCGCGATCCGCGACGCGGCGAGCGGGAGCGCGAACCTGATGCCGGTGATCCTCGCGGCGGTCAAAGCGGGCGCGACGGTCGGCGAGATCAGCGACGTGCTCCGCGGCGTGTTCGGCGAGCACCGCGAGACCCTGACGATTTGAGAGAAGAACAAGAAGCCATGCTCACCGGAAAACAACGTCGTCATCTTCGATCGCTCGGCCACAACCTCGATCCCGTGGTGCAGATCGGCAAACAGGGGCTCACCGAGGGCGTGACGCAGGCGGTGGATCAAGCCCTCGCGACGCACGAGCTCGTGAAGGTGCGCGTCGGCACCGAGTGCCCGGACGATCGGCGCGACGTCGCCGAGCGCCTCGGCCCTTTGGTGAAGGGCGAGGTCGCGCAGCTCCTCGGGCGCACGATCCTCATCTATCGCAAGCACCCCAAGAAGCCGGTGATCACGCTGCCCGCGTAAAGCAGATACGATGACGCGCATGCGCGCGCTCCCTCTCTTCGTGCTCGCGGCGCTCGGCGCGTGCTCCCCCGCGCCTCCTCCGACCGAGCCGCACGAGACGCCTCCGCCTCCGCCCGCTTCGGTGAGCGCATCTCCGAGCGAGGCGCCGAGCCTGACCGCGCCTCCCCCACCCTCACCAAAGCCCGTCGAAGCGCGGTTCGCGAGCTTCTCCATCACGGGGCTCGAAGCGCGCGTCGCAGCGCTGCGCATTCGCGCGATCGAGCCCGCGCTGCGCGCGTGCGTCGACAAGGCGCCGGGCGCGCGAGGGATCCTCGTCCTGAAGATGGGCGTGGACGAGCGCGGCAAGCCGCTCAAGCCTTCGGCCGAAGGGACGGCGAGCGCGGCGATCGGCGCGTGCGTGCTCGAAGCGATCGGCGCGATCACGTTCGATGGGCCCGTTCAAAAGGACGCTGCCATTCGGGCGAGCGCGATCGTCCGCGAGCAACGCGACGAGGGCGCGCTCCCTGCGATGGAGGGTCACGAGGCGCTCATCCTCGAAGACGACGCGAGCTGCGTTGGGCTCACGAGCCACCCGTGTCCGCCGCATAAGATGTGCATGGCGCCGACGAGGAGGCCAGTCCGTTGCCCCGAGGGCGAGGGGCTCCCGCCCAAGCTCAAGCTCCATGAGGCCAATCGACATTTGATGTTGAGCACCTCGGGCGGCAAAACAGGCCAATCCGGCGAAGACGTGATCCTCGTCGAGGGGGCCCATCAATGTGCTTTGATCCGGCGCACCAAAGCGGTCATGGAGGGGCTGCCCGACATCCCGGGCGAGGTCGAGGTGCATTTGGACGTGCCGTGCGCCAAGGCCAAAGTGGTTTGGGCCGAGGCCGACAAGCAAAAGCTCTTCACCTTTCGCGGCCCCAAAGGATCACCCAACCAGGTTCACGGGGTGAGCCGGCATTGGCGGCTCACGACGCACGCGCGCGCCGACGTCCCGACGATGATCGAGGGGCGGTGGTCCGGTGAGGACAAGCGCGGGGACGCGGCGTTCAACGCGGTCGGGAGCCAAATCGCGAAGCTCGCCAAAGAGGCGGGGATCACGCTCGCGCGCTACGAATGAGCCCGGCGGCGGCACGTGTAACAGCGAGCAGCTGATTGGCTCTCTCGGGATTCTTCTCTTCTTGGGGTGAGTAACGGGGATTGAACCCGCGACAACTGGAACCACAATCCAGTGCTCTACCAACTGAGCTATACCCACCGAAACAACGCGCGCAGCGTACTCGACCGCGCGCCCGAGCGCAAGGGCTTTTGCCGCGTCTCGTTGTCGCGTGGTCGCGTCGCGCGTCCCTCACCGGTCGCGATCGCGGAGCGCGAGCAAGATGCACGACAGGACCAAGCAGCCGAAGGCGTAGCCGCCGAGGATGCCCCACTTGGTGCCGAGGTTCTGCGCGTTGAAGGCGTACTCGTCGAGCCGCTCGATCGGGGGGATCTTGTTCAAGTTGATGGTCGCGCCGTAGGCGTCGGTCGACCACCGGCTGATGGTGAGCCACGAGAGGATGCGCGTCGTCGAGTAGCCTTTGCCGAACGAGAAGAGCACGCCGGAGAAGAGGATCTGCGGGATGAGCGCGAGCGGCACGAACGAGATCGCGCGATCGGGGGTGCGCGCCGACGCCGAGATGGTGAGCCCGAGCGAGAGCCCCGCGATCGACGTGAGCACCGTGGTGCCGAAGATCTCGTAAATCGCAGGCCCAAACACGCCATTTTTGGGCAAGCGCACCCAGTCGGTCACGATGGCGACGAGCGCGGCGCTCTGCGCGAGCACGATCAGCGTGAGCACGACGACCTTGGAGAGCACGTACGAGAGGATCGACAGGCCCGCGAGCCGCTCGCGGTGATAGACGGCCGACTCCTTGGTGATCTCGCGCGCGGCGTTGATGATCCCGAACCACACCGCGATCGTCGAGAGCATGAAGATCACGGTCTTCGCGTCGGGCGAGAAGGCCTTGGCCCCCACGATCGCGTCCGAGCGCGCGACGAGCGTCGTGAGGTACGCGATGATCGGCGCCTGCGCGAGCAAGATGAGGAGGTTCTTCTTGTCTTGGATGTGCAGGTGCAAATACCGGAACATCAGCACGAAGAACTGGCGCAGCGCCGAGATGCCGCTCCTCCTGCCGACAGAGTCGCGGCGCCGCGCGCGCGTCGGCGGCGCGGGCATCTCCGCGATGCGCTTGCCGACGAAGCTCGCGTAGTAGGGCGACGCCCGGAAGCGCATCTCCCAGAGCGCCGCGAGGCTCGGCGCCTCGCCTCCATTGCGCGCGCGGTGCGCCGCGAGCTCGGCCGCGAGATCGCTCTCCGCGATGGCGCTTCCCGCGCGATCCGACGGATCGCTCGATCCCTCCAATTTGCCGTAAATATCAGCGAAATCTCCGCTCTCGACGTTGAAGAACGCGAGCGCGTCGGCGGGCGGCCCGAAGAACACGATGCGCCCGCCCGCGAGGAACGCGACGTGATCGCACTGCGTGATGTTCGCGGTCGCGTGCGTCACGAGCACGATGGTGCGCCCGCCGTCCGCGAGGTTGCGCAGCGTGTACATCATGCGCTTTTCGAGGCCCGGATCGAGGCCGCTCGTGGGCTCGTCGAGGAAGAACAACATCGGATCGGCGAGCAGCTCGGCCGCGATGCTCACGCGCTTGCGCTGCCCGCCCGACAGGTTCGCGATGAGCTTGCCCTTGTGCGCGAGCATGTCCACGTCCTCGAGCGCGCGCGCGATGCGCGCGTCGATCTCGGCGCCGCTCGTGTCCGAGGGCAGGCGCAGCCGCGCGGTGTACGTGAGCGCGCTCTCGACGGGCAGCTCGCGATGGAGCGTGTCGTCTTGCGGCACGTAGCCGAGCAGCGGCCTGTACGCGTCGAGGTGCTCGTAGAAGTCGTCGCCGTTGACGAGCACCTGGCCTCGGCTCGCGGGCAGGTAACCGGCGAGCGCCTTCATCAGCGTGCTCTTGCCCGCGCCGCTGCCGCCGACGAGCGCGACGAGCTCGCGCGGCGCGATCGAGATCGACGCGTCGCGCAGGATCACGCGGCCGCGCGAGACCTCCTGCGTGAGCGCGATGCCGTCGAGGCGGATCGATCCGCGGTGATCGGCGAGCGACAGCGCTTGGCCGTCGTACGTCATGCGGAAGCGGCCGATCTGGATCACCGCGCCGGGATCGAGCGTCACGCGCGTCACGCGGCGGCCGTTCACGAACGTGCCGTTGATCGATCCAAGATCGGAGAGCACGTGGCGATCGCCGACGCGCGCGATGGCCGCGTGGTGGCGCGAGACGAGCGGGCTATGGAGCTCGACGTCGGCGCCCGCGCGGCCGATGGTGATGATCGGCCTGTTTTGTGTGAGCGAGTAGCGGCGGACGATCGCGGCGACGGTCGACTCGCGGCTCTCGGTGTTCTCGTACGCGAGCGTCACGAACGCGCCGGTCGACAGATCGCCGATGCGCAGCACGTCGCCGTGGCTCAGGGAGGTGACCGATCCTTTGGGGAGTCGTTGTCCTTCGCGGCGGAGGCCGTTGGTCGATCCGAGATCGACGATGCGGTGCCCCGAGCCGTCGGGCTCGACGCGCGCGTGATGGGCGGAGACGAAGCGCGAGGTCAGCCGAACGTCGCAGCTCGCGTCGCGGCCGAGGAGGACGGGGCTCGGGCCGAGCGGCACCCGCACGAGGGACCCGGCCTCTTGCACCACCAGCGTTGGGCCGATCCCCGCGGCGTCGACGATGGTCGCGCCCGCCGGCGCGTGACCTCGAGAAGAAGCCTGGGAGGAGGGGGTGGGCATCGGCCGGGCAGCATACAACGAAGAACGCTTCGTCTCCGGCGGTTCGATGTACGATGTCTCGTGGTAGAGCGAGTTGATCGGAGGGTTTCGTGGCTGGAGTAAAAGAGCATCGAGTTCAAGTGATCGTCGGCGACGTGCGCTACGAGGCGATCGAGCGCGACGGGCGGGTTCGCTTCCGTCGCGGCGGCGACGACGCCGGCGGTGCCAAGTGGCACGAGGAGCAATACTTTCACGAGAACACGTCGCTCCTGCCGGACAACATCTTCCACTCGCTCGAGCGAAAGCTCAAAGAGGCCATCGAGGCCGACGACGCTTGAGCTGACTTCGGACCACCGAAGGCGCGGTTCTTGGCGGATAGGCACGC
>CAYTJL010000080.1:0-35262 GCA_964437785.1 uncultured Polyangiaceae bacterium | reverse complement strand
GGCCATCGCACGGCGCACCAGGGGCGCAACGGCAGTTGCAGACTTGCCCATTGGGGCAATCGGCAGTAACCTCGATTTCATAAGATCGACCCATGTTGGATGACGCCCACATCGCCCTCATGCCCCCCCGCGCCCTCAAAGACGAGCTCAACACGCTCGTCCAAAGCTCACCCGCGATCGTCAAGCTCGCGAACGCGAGGCGAGGCTCGCCGGATCCCGCGGCCATCGTGACGCTCACGAACAAGAAGGGCGAGACGGTCTTTCAAATGGTCGAGGTGAAGGTCCCCGGCGCGCAAGGCCAGCTCTTCGTCGGCCAGCTCCCGGGCCGCGCCACCAAGCTCGCCGGCGAGCTCGAAGCGCTCGTCGCGTTCGGGATTCGGCACGTGGTCGGCCTTTTACCTGCCATCGATCTGGACGATCTCTACCGCGTGCCGGACTACGTCGAGGAGGCGAAGGCCCGCTTCAAAGAGGGATTCACGTTGATCGACGTGATCGACTACGAGGTCCCCCCGGCGGACGCGCCGTTCGAAGCGGCGCTCGACGCAGCCGATCGAGGGCTCATGTTGGGTGACAAAGTGTATGTGCACTGCGGCGCCGGCTGCGGCCGAGCAGGGGTGTTCGCGTCATGCCTCTTGGTCAATCATGGGGTCGCGCCGATCGACGCGATCGAACGGTTCCGGGCCGCGCGCGGGTGCGGGCCCGAGACCGCTGAGCAAGTGGCCTATGTCGTGCGCCACGCCCAACGGAGAGCGGCTGTCTGACGTTATCGCTGCGCCGCAAAGTGAACGTCGATCGCGGAGCCCACGTGGAGCGCGCCGCGCTCGTCGATCCAGTGGAAAGGCGCGCGCTCGATCGCGCAGTTGCCGCGCGCGTCGCACACGGGCGCTGACGCAAAGCCCACCTCGATGGACACCACACGAGCGCTCGCGACGCTCACGAGCTCGCTCGCCGACGAGCGCCGATCGCCGTCCGCATCGCGCCAGAGCACGAGGCTCGCAAAGCCCGGATCGAGCGGCGTCACCGCGCCGTCGCCGTCGGCGTCGAGGTCGCGGAGCGCCGCAAACCCGTTTCGCCCGCGCCCGCCCGCGACGAGCGGCGTCATCGATCCAAAGAGCTCGCTCCCGTCATCGATGGATCCATTGTTGTTCCGATCCAGCGCGAGCCAAGGAGTCTTGGCAGACACCCAATCGGTCACCACGCCAACACCCCCGTTGAGATCGAATCCATGCGACGAGTCCGCCACCATCTGGGGCTCCGCGCCGTCGAACGACAGCACGATGGGGGTGTTGTACGCGCAGCCATCCCCCCACCTCGCGCACCCCTCGTACTCGATGCACGTCTGGGTGCCCTTCACCGTGCCATTGCCGTCCGGCGAAGGAAAGTCGGAGTCACACTCCCGCACGTCACCGACCGTGCACTCGTCCTCTCCGCTGGTCTCGCACGTCCCCTGGCCGTCACCGCCCGAGCCGCCGCCCCCGTCGTCGGTGTCCACCTGGCCGGTGCACGCCGCCAAGGCAAGAGAGAAGAGCACGAAAAGAGAAGATCGGAGAGAGCTTTGAAGGGTCATGCCCATCCCTCTTGGCAATGTGTGTGCCTCCGCCGGTTTGCCTTCTTTTTGGTTATGCTTATAAGGTTTTTGCGCCTAAGTGAGCCACCTCTGGCGCGCATCGGCACAGCGGCGAACGAGATCCTTTCCACGCGCGGGGCAGGGGAGATATCTTCGCCCCACCATGGAGCACCGCTTTCAGGTCGACCTACGCGGCATCATCTCGCTGCTCTCGGATCATCTCTACAGCGGGCCCCAGGTCTACGTGCGCGAGCTGCTTCAAAACGGCGTCGACGCCATCCGCGCGCGCGCTGCGATCGAGCCGCCCAACGCCAACGCGCGCGCGGGCTCGGTGCGCCTCGAAGCGGCGCGGGGCGACGACGGCCGCCCCGTGCTCGTGGTCACCGACGAGGGCATCGGCCTCACGCTCGACGAGATTCACCGCTTCCTCGCCACCATCGGTGAGAGCTCGAAGCGGAGCGCCGACGGCTCACGAACGGACTTCATCGGTCAATTCGGGATTGGCCTCCTCTCGTGCTTCGTGGTGAGCGACGAGATCGTCGTCGTGACCCGCTCGGCCAAAGCAGGCTCGGGCGCGGTCGAGTGGCGCGGCCGGCCGGATGGCACCTATTCGGTGCGCGCCGTCGAGCGGCACGTCGAGCCCGGCACGTCGGTCACGCTCAAAGCCAAAGAGGGCAGCGACGAGCTGTTCGATCCGATGGAGGTGGAGCGGCTCGCCACGCATTACGGCGGTCTCTTGCCCATCCCCGTGCGCGTCGCGGGCCCGAGCGGCGAGCGCACCATCAACACGAGCGGGTATCCTTGGCGCGCGCAGGGCTCCGCGGCCGAGCGCAGGCGCGCGCTCTTGGACTACGGCGAACGCACGTTTCAAATCGCGTTCCTCGACGCGGTCCCGCTCCGCTCCGACGCCGGCGCGGTCGAGGGCGTCGCGTACGTGCTGCCTTATTCCCCGAGCCTCGCCGCGCGCCGCACGCATCGCGTCTATCTCAAAGGCATGCTCCTCGCCGAGGAGGCGCCGGGGCTCCTCCCCGATTGGGCCTTCTTCGTCAAGTGCGTCGTCAACGCCGACGCGCTCCGGCCGACCGCCTCCCGCGAGGCGTTTTATGAGGACAACGCCCTCGCGACAGCGCGTGAAAAATTGGGCGACAACCTCCGCGCGTACCTCCTTCATTTGGTGCGGAGCGAGCCCGCCCTCCTCCGCGCGATCATCGCGATTCACCACCTCGCCATCAAAGCGCTCTGCGCCGCGGACGACGAGTGTTTGGAGCTCTTCGCGCCGTTCCTCCCGTTCGAGACGTCGCTCGGCACCATGACGCTCGTCGAGGCGCGTGACCGCGATCCGCTCCTCCGTTATGTCCCGAGCCTCGATGAATTCCGGCAGATCGCGGCCGTCGCGGCGTCCCAAGGCCTCTGCGTCATCAACGCTTCGTACACCTATGACGCCGCGCTCGTGGAGCGCGCGTCGCGCGTGCTCGAAGGCGTCGAGATCGAGGCGGTGAGCGCTTCCTCGATCATGGAGGCGCTCGACGAGCTGAGCCTCGCCGAGCAAGATCACGTGTTTGATCTCGTGGAGGCCGCCGAGAAGGCGCTCCAGCCGTTCCGCTGCGCCGTCGAGGTGCGCAGGTTCCGCCCGCGCGAGCTGCCCGCGCTCTACAGCCGATCCGAAAACGAAGGGCTTTGGCGCGGCGTCGAGCGCACCAAAGAGGTCGCCTCCTCGGGCCTTTGGGCCGGCGTGCTTGACGGGCTCGCGGCCCCCGCCGCGGCGGCGCCCGGCGCCAAGCTCTGCTTCAACTACGATAACCCGCTCATCCGCAAGCTCGCCGGGCTCGACGACGCCCGCCTCTTGGAGCTCTCCATCAAGCTCCTTTACGTTCAATCGCTGCTCCTCGGGCATCACCCGCTCGTCCCGCGCGAGATGGCGCTGCTCAACGAGGGGCTCCTCGGGATCATCGAATGGGGGGCCGACGTGCGCGGCAGCAAAGGGGTCTTGCAATGAGCGAAGGCACAGAGCGCATCCGCGAGCTGGTGGAGCAAGCCTCCAATCTCCCGCGCGAGGACGGGAACACCGTCACCCTCCTCGAAGAGGCGGTGAGGATCGCGGACACCCTCGGCGACGCCGAGCTCGGCTTCTCGGTGCGGATGCGCCTCGTCGACGCGGGGTGCTGGTCAGGCCACCTCGATCGGATGATCGTCGCGTTCGCGTGGTGCCTCGCGCGCTACGACCTTTCACCCGATAAAGGCGCGATGTTCTCGCTCTATTGGAAGTACAAATGGATCGCCGAAGAGGCCGTCAATTTCCCGCACATCGGGCGCGAGAAGATCAACGAGCTCTATGACGACATGGCCTCTCGCTACGCCAAGGCCGACATCAGCCTTCGCCCCGTCCACTACTTCCGGTGCCGCTTCGCCATGGTGCGCGGCGACAAGGGCGCGGCCGCCCGTCACTTCGCGGCGTGGATCGCGACGCCCCGCGACTACTTCTCGAACTGCAGCGCGTGTGAGGCCGACGAGCGCGTGGACTACCACGCCTTCATGGGCGATGACGACACCGCCGTCCGAAGCGCCGAGCCCATGCTCCAAGGCAAGGTGAGCTGCGCCGAGGTCCCTCATCGCACCTTCGCGCGCGTGCTCCTGCCGCTCCTCCGGTTAGGCCGCTTGGACGAGGCCGCCGCCGCGCACCGCAAAGGCATCCGACTCATCAAACCGGGCAAGAAGCTGCTCGAATTCGCGGGCGAGCACGTCGCGTTCCTCGCGCTCACCGGCAACCATGGCCGCGCCGTCAAGCAGCTCGAGCGCTTCTTGCCGTTCGCGCTCGAGGTCCGCGCGCGCCTCGACGGGATGTCGTTCTTGATCGACGCGCTCCTCTTGACGTCGCTGCTCACCGCGTCGGGGACGACGACCCTCCGCTTGAAGCTGCCGAAGAGCGCCTTTGGGCCGAGCACGGGTGTCGTCGCGCAAAAGGGATCTCGTTACGAGGTGGCCGCGCTCCACGACTACCTCGCGCGGGAGGCGGCGGCGTCTGCGGCCATGTTCGATCGGCGCAACGGCACCTCGTTCGCGACGGATCGGATCCAAAGGAGCCTCGCGCGCGCCGCGATCGCCCTGGATTTCCCGCTCGATCGCGGCGAGGAGGCATAAGAACGAGAACCGGGAGCGCGAGCAGAGATATCAGCGCTCGACGGTGACCTCGATGAGCCCCGGGTTTCCGCCGCGCTCCTCTTCGAACATGTTGCGCACGCACACGGCAAAGCGCGCGCTGCCCGGGCTCCCGCCCGGACCGGTCGTTACGGACGTGGCCGCGAGCGGGATCCGCACCTCGTCTTTGCCCTCGAAGTCCACGGCGAACTGCTTGACTTGGCCGCCGCCCACGACCCGCGAGAGCGCGTCGGGCAGACAAACCCAGCACAGATCCCCGGGTTTGTAGCCCGACTCGATCTTGACCCGCAGGTCGATCGCGTCGAGCGCGCGCAGCCTCCGCGTCGCGACGCTGCCGCGATGAAGCGAGACGAGCACAGGGATGCCCGCCTGGAACGTGTCCCAATCCTCCTCGACGAGCCGCCGCACCTCCACCGAGACGACCCCGTTGATCGCCTGGATCGACTGGATTTCTCGGGTGATCTGACAAGCGTCCGAGACCCTCATCGCGGCTCCGTCGACGTCCACGTCCGCGCCTTCGCCGACGATCCCGGCCGCATCCAGCTCAGCGAAGAGCGCGATGGCCGCCACCGAGTCCACCGTCGAATAGAGCCTGCCGTTCTCGCCGAGCGCCGCGACCACGGTGTTCGCGAGCCCGAGCGCAGAGGTCCTGTCCGCGCTCGATCCCGCGCGGAGCAAGGTCGCCGCGGCATACGCCGTCTCGGTCCGCATCGCGACCGCGCCGCCCGCGGGCGAGGCGCGGTGACGCCGCGCCACGTCGACCGCCGCGGGCCCCGAGCCGCCGCCGAAGCGAACGGCTTGATAAGCATCTTCGGAGGAGCGGAGCGACCGAGGGGGCCACTCCAGCCGATAGGCACGTGTGGTGTCTGCGGCCATGGAGAGGCCCTCTTCGAGCGCGCCCGCGAGCGAGCGGCTCGGCGCGCGATCGCCGCCCAGCTCGCGCAACAGACCGAGGTTCCAGAGGTAGCGCGCGGCCTTCTGCCCCCAATAGTCGTTGGGCTCGTTCGACGACTCCGGGTACATCTTGAAGCCCCGGCCGCGGAGCCACATCGAAGCTTCGCGCTTCACCCCCGCGAGGATGATGGCCTCGGCCCGGCTCCTCTTCTTTTTGTCGCCCGCGAGCGCGTACATCGCGCACGCCGAGAGCATCTTGGCCGCCGTCTGCTCGCAGCACGCGTGGCCATAATCGGCCGTCGCGTCGACGAGCGCGCGAAAGGGCTTTTGAAGGCCGGGCAGCACCGCGAGGCCCACGATGGATGGATCCGTGCTCCGGCTCAGGCGCTCTCCGGGCGAGAGGAACCGCACCGTCCTCGCGATGCGCCGGAGCTTGCCCGGCGCCTCGACCGTCTTTCGCATGCTGTCCGCGGCCCCCGAAGCCTCGATGAGCCGCGCCTCGTAGACGCCGGGCGACGCGGCGAACGCCACCTCGACACGGCCCTTGGGCAGCGCCTCGCCTTGGCCCAAAAGCCTTTGGTCGAGATAAAGAGGGACAGGGGCGCCGTCGCGCGTGACGCTGATCCTCGCCCCCTCGGCGCGAGCGCCGATGTGCGCGCGGCCGAGCGCGCTGTCGCCCTGGGCCACGAACGCGGGCACGTCGAGCGACACGAACGTGCTCTTTTCGGCCAGAAACCGCGCCTCGGCAGAGGCCCAATCGAGGCCCGTCATCGCGAACGCCTCCACGCGATATTCGGCGAAGTCAGGCCCCAAATGGACCATCAACGTGGCTTTGCCGTCGCGCAGCGACACGAGCCCTGCAAAGAGCACCTCGGGCTCTTCGAGGGATGGCGGCGGAGGAGGCGCCTCGACCGGCGCGCGATAAGGCCCTCCCTGCGAAGCCCCTTTAGCCGGCGCGGGCGCGGCTCCGGGAGCAGGCGGAGCGCCCGTCGCGGGTCGCGCCGCGGGAGCGGCCATGGGGGGCGGCGGCGCCCCAAACGAGCTTGGCGCCGGCGGAGGCCCAAAACCACCTGCGATCGCCGGTGGAGCCATGGGCATCGGACCTGCCGTGGGAGGCCCAAAGCCCGGTGGTGGGGGCGGCGGCCCGCCAAACGCAGGGGGAGGCGGCCCAAACCCACCTGGAGCGGGAGGCGGAATGGCGCCGTCAAAAGGTGAGGAGTAGTAAAACGGCGGCAGCGGCGGAGGCAGCGGTTGGGGGATCGCGTGCGCGATCTTGACCTTGGGCGCGCCCGTTCCGAGCGATCGCGAGGCGGTCTCGGCACATGCCTTGAGCCCGCCGGCGAGCCGCGAGAGCGGCGTGTCCGCGGTGAGGAGGCGAGCGTCTTTGACGATCACGTACACGGAGCTGTCGTGTGCGGCCTCCACGGTGATGGTGACGTCGTCGCCGGGGGACGCCTGCTTGGGCACGATGACGCGGGGAGCCTCGCGCGGAGGGGCGATGACAGCGGCCCAACCCTCCCACGGATCCGAAGGGCCTTGTGCCTTCTTGACGAACGCGCCGACGGCGAGGATCGCCATGGGAGCGGGGATGTCGATCTCGATGAGCGACCCGGCGACGAGGTCCTCGAACACGAGCTCGCGCACGCCCCCTGATTTCATGTCTTCGTAGGGCGGATATCCGCGGAGCGCCGCGAGATCCGGGTCGCTCCCGAGCAAGTCCATATCACGCCACCCGCCGACGACGGCCGCGCGGAGCGCGGTCATGGCGCGGGCCTTGTCGCCCAGGCGCGCGTGACAACAGGCCACGTAATACGCGTAGTTGGGGTGGGGGTTTTGAAGCGTCGCGAGCGCGTCCTCGAAGCACCGCCGGGACTCCTCGAATTTCCCGTCGTGAAAGAGCTTCTCGCCGAAGCGATAACGCTCGTCCTGGGTAGCGGGGTGAGGGAGGGTATCGGGGCTCGGCGCGCCGGGGCGAGGGGAGGGGACGCGCGGATCGATCACCACGATACGGGCGGCCTCGATGGGCGCCGCAACGCGCAGGCGCGCTTTGGCCGTGTCGGCGCGATCGAGCTGAAAGGGCGCGCTCCGCTGGCCCGCTTCGAGGAGGTAAATCCCGCGCACCGCGGTCGATCCCTCGCTCGGCAGGAGAGAGCCTTGGATGTCCGCGCCGAGCGTCGAAAACGTGGTGAGCGATCGCTCGGCTGCACGGCTCCCGACGATAGGCACCGTCGCGGTGCGCGACGGATCGACGACGAGCTGCACGTTGATGGCGTGAGGCCCCTCGCCGTGAAGCGAAAAGACCACTTCACACCGGCCTCCGACGGCGCGCGCGGTGAGCGAGGCGACGCGCGATCCGCGATCGGTGAGCGTGAGCGACACCTCGCCGTCGACGGGCTCTCCAAAGCTCTCCAAACGGAGCACGGCGCGGAGCTTCGATCCTTCGAGCGTGCGATCGGCCATCGACGCGACGAGCGGCGCGAGCTTGTACGTCGCGACGTCGAACGCGCACGCGGGCGCGTCGTCGGGCGCTCCGAGCACGCTGACCTCGTACGATCCCACCGGCAAATCGCGCAGCGTGAAGACCGCCGCGCCCTGCGCGTCGAGCGGCGCCGAACGCCGGCCGTAGTCCGCGCCGTTCGCGCGGAGGACGAGCGTGAGCTCGGCGCCGGGCGCGAGCGGATCGAGCGCGAGGAGGCTCACCTCGTCGCGGCCCTCGCGATAAAGGGCTTTGTCGCTCGTCACCGACGCGAGCGAGAGCGGCGGGATCGCGGTGGGGCTCACGGTGACGCCGGGGAGCACCAAGGGCGCGCGGTCGAGGAGCGACACGACGCGGGCCTTGGGAGCGCCGCCGCCGAAGAGCCTTTGCATCGAGCGGAGGAGGCCTTTTTCGAGGGCCGGACGGCCCAAGAACACAAAGGCTTTGCCGAGGATCGCGTCGTCGCCCAGGTCCTTGAGCTCGGCCGCGTTGGTGAGCGTGAGGCGCGTGTCGATGGTCACGCGCGGGAGGGTATCAGAAGGCTTGATAGCCGATGTACACGAACGGTGAGAGCGCGAATTTGCCGACGTCCACCGAGGCGGTGGAGCCGGAGGTGGAGAACGCGGAGGCGCCGCCCAAGAGCCGCGCGTCGGCGCCGATGACCAGCGCTTTGCGGCGCGCGCCATCCGCTCCGATGAAGATCAGCGGGTTGATCGCGAAGCGCAGCCGCGCGCCGTAGAGCGCGCCGGCGCCCGCGGTGTTGCTGCCAACCCCGGCGAAGTAGCCGAAGTCCGGCCCCAAGCCGAACGTGACGAAGCCGCGCAGGACCGTAAAGTCGATGAGCGCGGCGGCCGACAGGTTGAGCCCGCCGATCTTGCCGACGACGCCGTCGACGCTCGGCACCACGTAGAGGCCGATGAGGTGATTCACCTGCACGCCGAGCTGCGCTTGCAGGCCTACCACGCCGACCCCGACCGATCGGGAGCCGGGCACCACGATCGCGCCGCCTTCGAGCGCGATGCCGCCGCGGAAGCGCGGGACGTCGCGCGTTTGGGCGGAGGCGACCTCGGAGATGACGAGCGGCGCGACGAGCGCCGCGAGCGTTGCGGCGTAACGAACAGGTCGAGATGTCATATCTGCTCCCAGCGTGTGTGGCCTTTGCAGAGAAATAGTGGCGTCGACGATAAGGGTCGTCGCCTAGGCACATTGAGGGCAATGGGCGAGCACGATTTCCGCACCGTCGGGATGGTTTTTGCTGGCCTGCTGGCCTACGGGCCTACTGGCCTACGGGCCTTATTGATGTGCTCGTCTCCCGATTCTATGCCGTCTCGTTCGCTCTTATCAAGGGGTGGGCCAAGGGCCGATGCGCGAGGATGCCGCCGATCGGCCCGCACGAACCGGGAGCGTCCGACACAAATTGTGCAGCGGGCTGCACATCATGCGTGCCCTCCGCGATAAGCATGCACCCTTCACAACGTGGCTGCGCGCAGCTCGGCCATCATCGCCGCGATCTTCGCGACCGAGTAATGAGCGTTCAGCCCGCTCGGGTTGGGCAACACCCAAAGGGCGGTGTCCCCGATGGTCTCGCCTTGGATACCCATTTTCGCCTCAGGCCGCCCAAAGGCACCTCGATACGCGCCGATGCCCAAGATCGCGAGCGCGCGCGGCGCCCACCGCTCCACCTTTTGCCGCAGGATGATGCCGCCCGCTTCGAGCTCTTCCGAGCCGAGCTCGGCGGCGGCGGCGGACGCCCTCGCCACGACGTTGGTGATGCCGACGCCCAGCGCCGGGAGCAGGTGCTCTTCGTCCGGCGAGAGCACGCGATCGGTGAAGCCCGCGGCGTGGAGCGCGGGCCAGAAGCGATTGCCCGGCCGCGCAAAGTGGTGCCCCACGGCGGCGGTGTAGAGCCCGGGGTTGATGCCGCAAAACAAAACGCGAAGACCGGGCGCGATCACGTCGGCCACGGTCTTGTGAACAGCGAGCGCGAGGTCACGCTTGGTCGGCTTGAACATCCATCATGAAGCGGGCGAGCGCCAATCTTGGGGAGCGTAGGGGTTCGCCTCGTCGATGCCGCGCGGCGACGGCTCCCTCGGCACGATGACGCCGCCCTTCCGATAAGGGTTCGCTTCGTCGATGGGCCGGATGGGCCTGCGCACGTAGGGGTTCATCTCGTCGAGAGGCCGAGCCTTGCGCGCGTGAAGAGCGAGCGGCAAGGGCGCCGGAATCGCGATCGCATTCGCGACGATCGCAGCGTCGCCGATCGATGGCGGCGCGTGGGGGAGGTTGTCGCCCACGACGATCGGGCCTTGGCCGGGCTTGACGAGCACGACCACGTACCCCTTCTGCGCGAGCTGCGCGGCCTCCACCGGCACGCTCTTCGGCAGCGGCTCGCTCGCGACGCGGGGAGCCTCGTTCGCCGGATGAGCAGGCTCGCCGCTCGCCACGAACGCGCCGCACGACGCGGTGAAGAGCGCAATGGCCATCGAGCATCCCAAGGCGAGCTCGCGCATACATCCTCCTCGGCGAGACCAAGGATGCACGAGCTGCCGTCCGGCGGCGAGAACGATTTCGTAGCGACCGAGAGGGCCCGCGTCCCCCTTGGAGCATCCCCCTTGCTCCCCGCGAGCCCCCTCGGTCTACGACCCCCGTCCCCCCGCTCTCCCCCGTCCCCCCGCTCTTCCCCCCAGCCCTCCTTCAGCCCCCGGGCTTCACGTCAACGTGTTGGTGATTGAATGTCTCCCCCCCGAGGGAGCTTTGTTATTTCACTCGATATCACCCCTCCCAACCGGAGGAGCCGAGATCGATTGAGGTGCGCCGAGCCCTCCAAACGAAGGCCCGGCTGCACCTCCTTACACAACGTATGCCACCCTGCCCGCGACCCAAACCGGCCGCTTCGCGGTGACGAAGAAGACCTAAGCAGGGAGGATGCCAATCCTCGTGACCGGGGTGTCGCGTGGTCGATAAGCGGGTTGAGCAAGATTTCGCACGCAATCGCTTGCTCACTTGCGCAACGATCTGCGCAAGCGGTGCGTCACGCTTGGACGCTCATGCGTCGTCGTCGCGCTCGTCGTCGCTCTCGTCGTCGCTCTCGTCGCTGTCCGCCGTGGACGCGTCTTCGTCCAGTGGTCCACCTTCTTCGCTCTGGTCGTCCACCAAGCGCGTGAGCAGGCCGCTTCGTAACATGACGAGATCGTCGATGACCTCGTGCAAGCGCGCGGCGCTCAAGCCCGCGAGCGGGAACGAATAGCCGAGGTCGCAGCGGTCGCCCACGAACGAGAGGCTCGCGTAGGCGAGGGAGGCGTTGTGCTCGAGCGCCCACTCGGGATCGATCGCGTCGCGGTCCGCGACCTTGATGTACGCGAAGACCCAAGGCTCGCGCGCCACGCGGATGGGCGTCACGTAGACGAGCGCGCCCGGCGCGTCCCGGTGCGCGAGCACCACGAAATCCTCTTTGATGCGACCTTTGATGTGCTCGACCAAATACCCGGCGACGTCGTGGTAGTCGTCGAACGTGATGTCCTCGCGGCGAAAGCGCGTCGCGAGATCGCGGTGGAACCGCGCGAGCATCGCGTAGCCCGCCGTGTCCGCTTCGTCCCACGGGGCGTCGCACTGGATCACGATGCGGCCTTGATCGTCGCGATCGAACGCGAAGCTCGCCTCGCGCGTGGCGTCGTCGTCGTCCTCGGGCAAGAAGCGGACGAGCCATTGATCGGGCGCGTCGGTGGCGCGGAGCAGCTCCGCGTTCCACTCGTACGAGGCGCGCTGCAAGATGCGCGTGAGCGCAGGGCCTTCGAGATCCATCGTGTGCTCCCTCTCTTCGCGGCGATCGCTACGGGCCCATGGGCTCGGGGATGTCCGGCGGGGCTTCGTCCTCCGGGACGAAGCGCACCGAGAGCCCACCCTCGGCGTTGCCGCTCGCGATCGGGCCGAGCAAAACGCTGTCGGCGGTGAACGACCCGGAGCCGCGGAGGATCCCGTCGTCGCCGATCGTGAACGACGCGATGAGGCGCGTGTTGCGCAGCGTGACCGCGGGCGTCGTCACCTCGACGGTGTCGACCGGCAACGTCGCGAACGTCGACGTGTCGCTCCCTTGATCGACCACGCACCCCTCGCCGTAAAACGTGAAGCCCGTCGGCGGCGCGACGACGGGGACGTAGTCGGAGAACTCCTCGATCGTGCCCGCCTTCTCGGACGGCTTCACGCACGCGGGCATCGGGATGAGCCGGCAAACGTCCTCGGCGGGGCAGGGCATGGGGCAACGGTTGGGATCGGGGTTGCGATCGGCGTTGGTGAGCTGGATGCGGAACTTGCCCGTGGTCTCGTCGACGACGACCGCGCCGTAGAGCTGCACCTGGAGGGGCACGGGCTTCACGACGTCGGCGAGGAAGAAGTACGCGCCCGACTTGAAGACCTTGGCGGGCGCGTCGCACACGACGTCGATCTTGTACGAGAACGCGATGCGCCTGCGCGCGACCGTGACCACGCCGCCGTCGTCGGAGAGCCCGGGCTCGACGAGCAACATGAGCTTGGCGCCCGCGGGCATCGCGGCGAGGGGCACGATCGTGAAGCTCTTGCGATCGTCGCTCAAGAGCCCCGATCCGCCGATGTCACCCTCGGTCGGGTGGTGCGAGAACAAGACGCTGAGCGCGGTGTTGGGGTCTTCGTCCTCGTCCCCGAGGTTGCCCTCCGCATCGGCGACGTACCGCACGATCTCGAACTTGAGCGTCGACGTTTTGACGGGCTCCGAGAACGTGAGCGTGATGGGCGCGGTCGCGTCGGCGAGCTGGCCTTGATCGAGCCCGTCGATCGAGACGACGGGCGGGCCGTCGAACGTCTGGCAGCCGAGCGCCGCGAGCGCGATCGGCGCGGCGAGAGGGATCCATCGAGAGAGCGCCATGCGGTTCCCCATGATCAAAAGAAGAAGGTCGTGCGGCTCTGCACGAGCACGCTGCGCACGGCGGCGCCGTCTTGGTTTTTGAGCGCGTCACCCGGGAAGAGCACCGCGCCTTCGAGGTCGAACAAGAAGTGATTGAGGAAGCGCCATTGAATGCGCCCGTCGATCTCGGTGCCGTAATAGCTCCCGGGCTTGCCGCCGGCGAAGTTGACGAGATCGTCCTGGATGGTGAGCCCGTCGCGGCCGGTGAGCGACGCGACCGGATCGATGAGCTTGGACGGCGCCCACGCCGCGAGCACGCCGAGGCGCAGGAGCACCGAAGGATGAGGCTTGACGTCGAACTGGGGGAAGATCGCGAACGCGTTGGTGAACGCGCCGCGGGTCGCGATCGACTCGGCGGGGAACGTCGACGCGCCGAGGCGCCGCAGCGTCTCGACCGCCGCCGCCGCCGAGCGCGCCGATTGAAACGAGACGACGTGCTTGAAGAGGAGCAGCCCGACGTTCGTGTCCTCGGAGAAGACGAACTGCGAGAGCGGCGTCCGCGTCTGCGGATCGGGGTCGCCGGACGCGTAGTCCACTTCTACGTACGCGCTCCAATATTTTTGATCGAGCCTCAGCGAGCCGCGCGCGCCCACCTGGCGGATGGGCTGATCGACGACCGGATCGTTGGTGATGACCTTGTACGCCTCGGCGATCTCGCGCGTGGATCCGATGTTCGCGGCCACGTCGAACCCGGCGAACAGAGGCCCGAAGCGCGACATGGCGCGGAGGCCGAAGCTGTGCACCTTGGTGCTGAACTGCCCATCCCACCGGTACGCGTGATAGCCGGCGATGAGCAGATCGCCGCCGAGCGCGTGTTTGGGCATGCCGAAGCGAAAGGCCGTGTCCCATTGGTTGACGGCGGACGAGGGCCTCACCGGATCGTCGCCGACCCAGCGATCGTAGGCGATCGCGATGACGAGCCCCTCTTCGGGCGAGCTGCTCCGCTTGCTCGCGGGCTTGAGCGCTTCGAGCGGCTTCGTCGCGAACAAGATGCGATCGACGATGTTGCCGGTGCGCGCGACGCCGAAGCGGTTGGCCCGGCCGTCGCCGTCGGTCGCTTGCACGCCCATACCGATGTTCACCGGCTGCCGGCCGACGCGCAAGAGGCCGAACGGCAAGATCACCTCGCCGTAGAGCTTGCGCAGCGTGAGCTCGTTCTGCTTGCACACGCCGAACGTGTAGCTGTCGGCGGCGAGCGGATCCGCGCCGGGGATCGCGCGCACGCACGGCCTCGTCACGTTGGGGTTGCGCGCGTTCGCGTTGGCGCCGCTGTTCGAGCTGGGATCGTCGCCGAAGGTGCCCGAGTCTCCCCACAGGACACCGTCGAGCACGTCGACGGACGTAACGATGCGGATCTTGTCGAGGTAGTCGGCGCCCGCGTCGAGGCGAAGCCGGTGCTCGAGCCACGTGGCCGATCGGATCGACTCGCTCGCGAGCGCGAGCGGGTTCACGTGGATGAACTGCGCGCGGTATTCGGCGCCCGCGCGGAAGCCGAACGAGCTGAGCGCGTAGCGGTGCGGCGGGTCCTTGGGATCAGCGTCGCTCCACGGCTCCTCCGCCCCCGCGGAGGCGCTCAGCAACAACGTGAAGGCAGCGGTGAAGAGAGCGGTGGCGAGGCGGGAGGGCACGAGGCCTCGCATCGTACACCCGAAGACGGCGCGCCCTGCCGAGCGGATTGTCGCGCCGGATTTTTCCGCCCGACATACGTTGTCGTATCTTGATCTTTCGCCGTGCAAAAAACCTCGGATAGAATGCTGACTTCTATCGTCGGCGGACGCGGACGAGCGAGGAGCGGGTTATGGCTTCGCGATTCTCTTGGATGACCGGGCTCGGCGTCGTGGGCTTGGCTGTGGGTGCTGCATGCTCGGCGAGCCAAGGCACGGGAGCCAGCTCGAACAACGGCGGCAGCGGGCAGGGCGCGGGCAGCTCGAGCGGCCACGGCGCGAATGGGCACGGCGGCGAGGACATCGGCTTCGACGCCGGCTCCTCGGATGGAGGGCCGCTCGACGACGCGGGCGCGTGCGCCGCCGAGCCCCACGTCGCAGAGCAGGTCCCGCTCGACATCTACATCATGCTCGATCAATCGGGCTCGATGGACGAGACGACGACGCAGGGGCCGACCAAATGGGAAGCGGTCTCTTCGGCGCTCAAGACGTTCGTCGATCAGCCTTCGCTCGCGGGCGTGTCCGTGGGCATTCAATACTTCGGGCTGCCGGCGGGCGGGATGCAGTGCAGCTCGGCGCCGTGCCTCACCGACGCGGACTGCGGCGGTCCCACCTGTGGACCGTGCTTTAGCCCGCTCCCCGGCATCTTCCCCGGTGTCTGCATCGGCGCTTCGGCGAGCGACTCGTGTAACCCCGTCGACTATTCGGTGGCCGACGTCGAGATCGCTCCCTTGCCGGGCGTGGCGCCCGCGATCAAAGCCTCGATCAACGCGCACTCGCCGAACACCAACACGCCCACCTCGGCCGCGCTCGAAGGCGCGATCATGCACGCAAAGAGCTGGTCCGTCGCGAACCCCGGGCACGCGGTCGTGGTGGTCTTCGCCACCGACGGTGACCCGACCGAGTGCAACACGGATCAGAACTACATCAATGGCGTCGCCGCGGCGGGCTTCAACGGAAACCCCAAGATCCTCACCTTCGTCATCGGCGTAGGCTCGTCGCTCGGCGCGCTCAACGGCGTCGCGCAGGCGGGCGGGAGCGGCTCGGCGTTCATCGTGGATACGAATCAGAACGTCAACCAAGCCTTCCTCGACGCCATGAATCAGATTCGCGGCGCGGCGCTCGGGTGCAACTACAACATCCCCGTTCCCGCGATGGGGCAGCCCGATTACACCAAGGTCAACGTGCAATACACGCCCTCCAACGGGCCGGCCGAGGTGTTCCCCCATTACCCCGACAAGGCGTCTTGCCCGGCGAACGGGGACGGGTGGTATTACAACAACAACGCGAGCCCCACCCAAATCGTCTTGTGCGACGCCACGTGCGCCAAGGTCAGCGCCGATCAAATGGGCAAGATCGATATCTTGCTCGGCTGCAAGACCAAAGACCCTGCCTGATCTCAATTCAGGCTCTTCTCCATCTCTCTCCGCTTCTCCTCAATCTCGGCCATCACGGCTTGGCTCGGCGCGCCGCCGACGATCTCGGCGAGCGCCGCTTTGGACGAAGGGGGTTGAGGCGGCGCGAGCCTGCGAATTCGCAGACAACGGCCGAGCGCCTCGGCGCACCGATCGCGAAAGCGGCTATCGGACTCGACCTTCTTGACGAGCGCCTCATGGGCCTTGTCCTGCGCGTCCTCGTCTTTGCAGATCAAGAGCGCGTCGCAGCCGGCCCAAATGGCCTCCACCGCGGCGTCCTCAATCGCATAATGCGCGGCGACGGCCTTCATCTCGAGATCATCCGAGAAGAGCACGCCCTCGAACCCGATCTCGGCGCGGAGCAGGCTCGCGCACGCGGCGCGCGAGAGCGTGGCCGGGACGTTGGGCTCGATCGCGTTCACCACCACGTGCGCGCTCATGAGCGACGCGACGCCCGCGCCCGACGCCGCGCGGAACGGCGGCAGCTCGATCTGTTCGAGCCGCGCGCGATCGTGCGCGATGACGGGCAGCTCGAAGTGACTGTCTTTGGAGGTGTCGCCGTGCCCGGGGAAGTGCTTGCCGCACGCGAGCACGTTCTTGTCTTGGAGCCCTTGCAAGAAGGCGACGGCGGAGCGCATCACCGTGCGCGGATCGCGGCCGAACGCGCGATCGCCGATGACGGGGTTTTGAGGGTTCGAGTCCACGTCGAGCACGGGCGCGAAGTTGAGGTTGAACCCCGCGGCGCCGAGCTCGGATCCGACGGCGCGCGCCGCGCGCCGGATGAGGCCGAGGTCGCCGATCTCACCCAAGAGCCGCATGGGAGGGAGCTTGGTGAACGGCGGGGGCAAGCGCGTCACGCGGCCGCCCTCTTGATCGACGCCGATGAACGGCGCGAAATCGCGCATCGCCGCGTCGCGGATGCGTGAGGTGAGCGCGACCGTCGTGTCGAGGTCGGGGACGTTGCGCTTGAAGAGGATCGCGCCGCCGCGCCGCCCCTCGGCGAGCGCCTTCAAGAACCGTTCGGGCATGGCGGGGCCGTCGAACCCACCCACGATGAGCTGCCCGACAAGCACCTTGGGATCGAGCCCGGACGCGCTTTTCGACATGCGCCCTCATACCGTAGAATCGCCCTCTTTCACCATGGAATCGCTCTACGATCAGGCCGAAGCACAGCGCCACCTCGACCACTACGGGCCGCGCGTAGGCGAAGACCTCGCGCTGCGTGTGTACACCTCGCGCCTGCTCGGCCGAGACCCTTCGCTCGTCTTGCACGGAGGCGGCAACACGAGCGTGAAGTCACGCGTCACCGAGCTCACCGGCGACGTGACCGAGGTGCTCTACGTCAAAGGCTCGGGCGCCGACCTCGCGACGATCGAGCCGCGCGGCTTCCCCGCGTGCCGCCTCGCGCGGCTCGTCCGGCTGTGCGAGCGGCCGACCATGACCGACGAAGAGATGGTGTCGGAGCTGCGCGGGCAGATGATCGATCCGTCGAGCCCCACGCCTTCGGTCGAGGCCCTGCTCCACGCGTTCCTGCCCGCGAAATTCGTCGATCACACGCACGCCGACGCGGTCCTCGCGCTCGTCGATCAGCCGAATTCGACGGAGATCGTGCGGCGCGTGTGGGGCGACGGCGCGATCTTCGTCCCGTACGTGATGCCGGGCTTCGTGCTCGCCCGGCGCGTCGTCGAGGTGTGGCGCGCGCGACCGAACGCGAGCCGCGCGAGCGTGATGATCCTCGACAAGCACGGCATCTTCACGTGGGGCGACACCGCGAAAGAGAGCTACGAGCGCATGATCCGCGCGGTGTCGCTCGCCGAGGAGCACATCGCGGCCGAGCGCGAGCGCCTCTCGCGCCGCACGATCAGCGCGCCCGCCGCGCCCGCGTCGTACGGCAAGCTCGGCCCGGTCCTCCGCGGCGCGCTCGCCCGCGCGTCCGGCCGATCGTGGATCCTCTCGTGGCGCGTCTCGCCGTCGCTCATCGCGTTCGTCGATCGCGACGACCTCGACGAGGTCTCGCAGATCGGGTGCGCGACGCCCGACCACGTGATCCGCACGAAGCCCAGGCCGCTCGTGATCCCCGGCGCCGATCCCTCGGATTTGACAGGGTTTCGCGCGAGCGTGGAGGCCGCGCTCAATCAGTACGCAGAACGGTACATCGACTACTTCCGCCGCTCGTGCGCGGCGCGCAAGGTGACGAAGCAGGCGCTCGATCCGTGGCCGCGCGTGATGCTCTTCCCCGGGCTCGGCGCGCTCACCGCGGGCAAGACGCGCGCGGACGCCGAGATCGCCGCCGACATCTACGAGCACACCGCGCAGGTGATCGACGCCGCGAGCGCCTTCGGCAGCTACCGGCCCGTCTCGGACACGGACCTCTTCGACGTCGAATATTGGAGCCTCGAACAAGCGAAGCTCGGCAAGGCGGGCGCCGAGGGCCCGCTCGATCGAAAGATCGCGCTCGTCACCGGCGCGGCCTCGGGCATCGGCCTCGGCGTGAGCCGCGCGCTCTGCGCGGCCGGCGCGCACGTGGTGCTCACCGACAAGAACGTCGACGCCGTCGCGTCGGCGCGCGCGTCGCTCGACCCGCAGTTCCCCGGCCGCACGTGGTTCACGGGCTGCGACGTCACGTCCGAGGACGACGCCCGCGACGCGATCTCGGTCGCGGCCGAGCGCTTCGGCGGGCTCGACATCGTCGTCTCGAACGCGGGCACCGCGCCGCAGGGCAACCTCGCGACGAGCGCGGGGGACGCGGCGCTCCGCGGCTCCATCGAGATCAACCTGCTCGGTCACCAGAACGTCGCGCGCGCCGCGGCCGAGGTGATGATCGCGCAGGGCACGGGCGGCGTGATGCTCTTCAACGCGTCGAAGAGCGCGTTCAACCCCGGGCCGGACTTCGGCCCGTACGCGGTGGCCAAGGCCGGCCTCGTCGCGCTGATGCGCCAATACGCGATCGATCTCGCGCCGTACGGCGTGCGCTCCAACGCGGTGAACGCCGATCGGATCCGCACCGATCTCTTCGGCGGCGGCGTGCTCGAAGCGCGGGCCAAGGCGCGCGGCCTCTCGCCCGACGACTACTTCAAGGCCAACCTCCTCCGGCGCGAGACCACGGTGGGCGACGTCGCCCAAGCCTTTCTTTACCTCGCGACGGCCGAGGCCACGACCGGCTGCGTGATCACGGTCGACGGCGGAAACGCGGCGGCGTTCCCGCGCTGAGGATCCTCAAAAGACCTTCATTCCAAGGCGTTTGGCGGCGTCGCGGGCGCGCGCTTCTTCGCGGGCGCGGAGCGCGTCGAGGCCGATCGCGTCGAAGAGGCGCGCCGTGAGCCGCGCCGCGATGGGCACGGTCACTGGGAACGAACGGCCGAGCTTCGCCACGTCGCCGCACGCGCGGCGCGCCTCGGCGGCGGCGCGCGCGCGCTCGACGATCCCCGCCGCGCGCGCCGCGCGATCGATCGCGACCTCGGCGATGCCCTCGTAGGCGTGGGCGATCAAGAACACCGTGGGCTCGGTCGACGCGAGCACCCGGCGCGCGGCGCTCGCCTTGATCGAGGCTCCGGCCCGATCGCCCGCGAGGAGCATCGCCTTGGCGGAGAGGCCGCACGCGACGGCCTCGGACATCGGATCGCGCGCGCTCGCGGCCAGCGCGACGGCCTCGTCGAGCGCGGCGATCGCCTCGTCGAGGAGGCCCATCGCGATCGCGCCGCGCGCCGAGCAGTAGAGCGCCCACGCTTGGTTCTGCGCGTTCTGCCGCGCGCGCGCCGACGCGAGCACGGACGCGTAACGAGCGCGCGACGCGGCGGGATCGCCCTCGTAGAAATCCGCGTGGCCGAGGAGCGTCTCGACCAGCTCCGTGTCCTGCGGATCTCCCGTCTTCGTAGCGCCCTCGGCCGCGATCGCGAGCGCCGCGCGCGCGCGCTCGAACTTGCCTTGGCCGAGCAGGTACACCGCCTCGGAGGTGAGCGCGAAGACGAGCCCCGGAAAGTCCGCGTTGGACGCGCCGGCGTCGCGGGCCTTCGCGAAGTAGCGCTCCGCGAAGCCGTGCAGGCCGACGAGCCCGCACATGAACCCGACGCCGCCGTAGTTGCGCGCGGCCACGGCGAAGTGCCCGGCGCGCTCGGCGAGGTTCACCGAGGTGACGCTCGCGCCGAGCATCTTGAGCTTGTCGCTCTCGAAGAACGCGGCGCGCGCGAGCGTCCCCGAGGCCTCGGCGCGCTCGATGAGGCGCGCCCGTTCGGCGGGATCGGCGAGAGCGTGCAGGAGCGACGGCGCCGCGAGGTGCCCGAGCTGGCGCGCGAGCCCGCCCGCGAGCGCGATCCCCCACGCGCGATCGGAGCGCGGCGCGGGCGCGTCGAGCGCGGCGAGCGCCGCCTCTGCGTGCCGGTTCGCTTCGTCCAACCGTCCGAGCGCGAGGCTCGCCTGCGCGAGCTTGCGGTCCCACGACGCGCGCCGCACGACGGTCACGCGCGCGCCTGCGTCGACGGCGATCGCGCGCCGCAGCGACGCGGCCGCGTCGTTGTAGGCGCCGCGGCGGAGCGCGAGATCGGCGGCGCGCTCCAGGTGCTCGATCGCGAGGAGCGGCTCGCCCGCGTGCTCCCAATGATCGGCGAGGAGCGAAGGGCCCGCGGCCCCTCCGAGGATCTCGGCCGCGCGGCGATGGTGCCTCGCGCGCGCGGGCGGATCGAGCGCGTCGAGGATCGCCGCGCGGAGCGCGTCGTGCGCGATGCGGAGCCTGCCCTCTTCGAAGACGTGCTCGCGCCGGAGCGCCGCGAGCGCGCGCGCGAGCCTCTCCGGCGGGAGCGCGGCGATCTTCTCGACCGCGTGATCGTCGCCCCCGATCCCGAGCACGGCGGCCGCCGACGCGAGCGCGCGCGCGTCCGCGTCGAGCCGCGCGATGCGATCTTCGAGGATGGTGCGGAGCTTGTCGGGCAGCGGGATGGGCGCGTCCGCGCGATCGATCGGGACGCCCGCGAGCGTCCAGATGCCGTCGGCGGAGCGATCGAGGAGCCCGCCGCCGAGCGCGGCGCGCAGCGCCTCGGCGACGAAGAACGGATTGCCGCCTGCGAGCGCTGCGATGCGCGACGCGAGCGCGGGCGGGCAAGGGGAGACGGCGAGCATCGCGCCCGCGATCGCGCCGACCTCGCGGTCATCGAGCCGATCGATGAGGACGCTCTCCACGCCGCGGAGCGCCGCGAGCGCGAGGACGTCGTCGCCCGCCTCTTCGCTCCGGTACGCCGCGAGGATCGTGACGCCGGGCACCGCGTACGGGCCCTCGACCGTGCCCCGGAGAAAGCGCGCCGTGAGCTCGTCCATCCACTGCAAATCGTCGAGCACGATCAAGATCTCGCGCTCGACCGCGACGGCGCGGAGCACCGAGAGGAGCGCTCCGAGGAGGCGATCGCGCGCGGCCTCGGGCGAGACAGGCTCGGGCTCGGGCCACTGTTCCGCGGACGGCAACGTCGCGAGATCGGGCACGACCTCGGCGAGCACGCGGCACGCCGGGCCGAAGTAGAGCGCCGCGCCCGCGGGCCCCGCGGCGCGCGCGCGATCCGCGACGCCCGTGAGGAACCCCGCGAACGGGTGCAGCGCGCCCGCGCGGAGCCGCGTCGAAGGCGACGTCGCGAGCGGCCTGCACGTGCCCGCGTACGAGCGCACGCTCGTGGCGTGAACGCGCCGCGCGACCTCGAGCATGAGCCGCGTCTTGCCGGCGCCCGCGCTCCCGCCGACGAGCGTGAGCTTGTGCTTGGCCGTGCCCGAGGCCGCCGCCCATCGCGCGAGCTCGGCGGCGATCGCGTCGCGACCCACGAACCCGGGCCGATAGAGGTACAGCTTGGGCGGGGGCTTGGGCGTGGAGCTCGGCGGACCGAAGGCTCGCTCGACCGCGTCCGCGAGGCTCGATCGGCGCACCGCGGTGATCACGTCGGTCGCGTGCCCCATGCGCTTCGCAGGGTCTTTTTCGAGCAGACGAAGCACGAGCGCGTCGATGTCGGCCGGCACGCCGGGCACGACCTCCGACGGCGCGAGGGGCTTCGTGAGCCTGTGCTGCGTGAGGATCGCAGACGGCGATCCGATGAACGGCGGCGATCCCGTGATGAGCTCGTAGAGCAGGCACCCGAGCGAGTAGAGATCCGCGCGCGCGTCGACCGGTGAGCCCGCCGTCTGCTCGGGCGACATGTACGCGGGCGTGCCGGCCCAGAGCGGCTCGGTGTCGAGGACCTCGCGCCCCTCTGCGCTCGCGAAGCGCGCGACCAAGTTGAAGTCGAGCAGCACGATCGATTCATCGGGCCGGAGCATCACGTTGTCGGGCTTGAGATCGCGGTGAACGAAGCCCTCGCCGTGCATGTAGGCGAGCGGCTCGCAGATCTTCGACGCGAGGGCGAGGCAGGTGGCGACGGGGAGACCCACGCGGCGTGTCTCGCCGATCCCCGCCTCGGACCAAGGCGTCATGGGCCGCGTGATCGGCTGCTCGGGAGCGGGCTCCACCCCCGCGAGCGTGAGCGTGGTCTCCGAGGATCCGAGGAGGCTCTCTTCGCCGTGGACCTGCCGCGTGGTGACGCGCGCCATCACCTCGTCGAGCACGCCGCGGAGCGAGGTGCCGTGGATGAGCTCCATCGCGTACCACGGCACGCCGCCCTCGACGCCCTCGTCGAGGATCGGCACCACGTTGGGGTGCTCGACCGCGGCGAGCGCGCGGATCTCCCTGCGGATCGCGGCGAGCGGGAGCTCTTGCAGCGAGCGCAACGTCTTGACCGCCACGACGCGCCCGGTGCCCCGGTGCACCGCGCGATACACGATGCCCATCCCCCCCTCGCCGAGCTTTGCGACAGCTGCGTAGGGGCCAATCGTGGCGAGCGCAGGTCGTTCGATCGGCATCCGCGAGGCTCTGAGCTCCACACCAAGAAGTACGTTCCTTCCCGGCGATATCTTGCGAGACGAAGCAGCGTCCCTACGCCGAGGGTCTCTCCCACGTGTAAAGGTGCGAGCCGCCGAAGCGGCGCGCGCCGGGGTCGTCTTGGTTGAGCGGCTTGAGCGGGCTCGCTTGAAGGAGGAGCAAGCTCGCCGCCGGCCCGAACGAGATGGCGAAGACGCTGCCGTCGAGCGTACACGTGACGCCGCGCGGGCCGGGCAGATCGATCGACGCGAAGAGCGCGCCCGTCGCGAGGTTCCAGAACGTGACGAGATCGCCGTACGGGTGCGTCGCGATCGCGATCTTGGCGCGCTCGTGGATGCACACGCTGAGCGACTCGCCGACCATGCGCTTGACCGCGGCCTCGGGCTTCTTCGCGTAGCGGAGCGGTCCTCCACCGAGCCGGAGCGACACGCCCCCGAGCTCGGACTCGGGCAGGCCGTCGCGGGGCGCCGAGACGACCACGAACGATCGATCTCGTGTGAGCGCGACGTGGCCCGTGTTGATGCGCTCGTTGTCGACCTCGCAGCGCTCGAGGAGCTTTTGGCTCGTGACGTCGACGAACGTCACGCTCGGCGTCGAGCCCTCGCCGAGCTTGCCGCCGCCGTTCGTGACGACGAGCGTCGCGCCGTCGTCGAGGAGCGTGCAGTCGTGCGGCGCCTCGCCGTACGTGGGGAAGCGATCGAGCACGGCGAAGCTCTCGCCATCGCGGATCGAGATGACGCCCTGGTTGGTCGCGAGATCGTTCTCGACGGCGAAGAGCACGTCGCCGCGCTTCGAGAAGGCCCCGTGGCCATAAAAATGGTGGCCATCCATGGGCGTGATCGGGCAGAGGACCGCGCGCTCGACGAGGTCGACGAACGCGCCGCCCGGGCCTCGTTTTTCGAGCAGCGCGGCGCGGTGCGGGCGCCTCGGGCACACCGCGAAGCCGTGCGCCCAGAAGTCGAGCGGGATGCGATGGGGCTCGGTCGCGCCCTCGTCGAGGTCCAAGAGATCGAAGCAGAAGCGCACGCTCCGGTCGCGCGGATCGCCGTATCGCGTCGCGCCCGCGAGGACGCCGAGGCGCGGTTTTGCCGAGGAGAGCGCGCTCATTCGTGCCGAGCGTACCACGGCGCGCGCGCCCGAAATCGAAGGTTCGGCGAGGGGGAACGACCTTCGAGGTCACCCACCGTGAGGCCTCAAAGCTCGGCTTCGGGGGCCTCGACCGGGGCGGCGATCGGAGGCTCGAGCACCAGCGGCAGCACCTCGTTCACCGTGCTCACGAGCGTGATCTTCACGTCGTCTTTGATGTCGGTGGGGACGTCGTCGAGGTCGCGCCGGTTCTTCTCGGGGATGAGCACCTGCTTGATACCCGCGCGGTGCGCGGCGAGGAGCTTCTCTTTGATGCCGCCGACGGGCATCACGCGGCCGCGGAGCGAGATCTCGCCGGTCATCGCGACGTCGCTGCGCACCGGGCATCCGAGGAGGAGCGACGAGACCGCGGTGAACATCGTGACGCCCGCGCTCGGCCCGTCTTTGGGCGTGCCGTGCGAGGGGATGTGGAGGTGCAGATCGATGTTCTTGAGCCACTCGGGATCGAGGTGGAGATCCTGGGCCTTGCTGCGCACGAACGTGACCGCCGCCGTGGCGGACTCCTGCATCACGCTGCGCATGTTGCCGGTGAGCACGACGTTGCCCTTGCCGGGCATGCGCGTCGCTTCGACGAACATGATCTCGCCGCCGCCCGGCGTCCACGCGAGGCCCGTGGCGACGCCCGGGAGCAGATCGCGCTCGGCGCTCTCGGGCTTGTATTTGTGCGGTCCGAGCACGCGCTCGACGTGCTCGGCGTTCGCGACCTCGTTCACGTCGACGCCCTCGGCGAGCTTGACCGCGGACGATCGGCAGACCGCGGCGATCTCGCGCTCGAGCCCGCGCACGCCGGCCTCGCGCGTGTAGAAGTCGATGAGCGCGGCGATGCCTTGCTCGGTGAATTCGAGCCGCTCGTCGGTGAGGCCGTGCGACGAGAGCTGCTTCGGCACCAAGAATTCGCGCGCGATGCCGAGCTTGTCGCTGCGCGTGTAGCCCGGCACCTCGATGACCTCCATGCGATCGTAGAGCGCGGCGGGGATGCCCTCGCGGTTGTTCGCCGTCGCGAGGAACATCACCTGCGACAGATCGAACGGCAGATCGAGGTAGTGATCTTGGAAGGTGGAGTTCTGCTCCGGGTCGAGCACCTCGAGCAGCGCGGCGGCCGGATCGCCGCGCAGATCGACGCCCATTTTGTCGACCTCGTCGAGCACGAGCACCGGGTTCTTGGTGCCCGCCTTCTTGAGCGCTTGGATGATGCGGCCGGGCAGCGCGCCGACGTACGTGCGGCGGTGGCCGCGCACCTCGGCCTCGTCGCGCACGCCGCCGAGCGAGATGCGCTCGTACCTGCGGCCCATCGCGCGCGCGATCGATTTGCCGAGCGACGTCTTGCCCACGCCGGGCGGCCCGATGAAGAGCAAAATCGGGCCCTTTTTATCGGTGCGGAGCTGGCGGATCGCGGAGTACTCGACGACGCGCTTCTTCACCTTGGTGAGGCCCATGTGGTCCTCGTCGAGGCAGCGGCGGACGTCGGCGACGCTGAGCTTGTCGACCGTGGTCTTCGACCACGGCAGATCCGCGATCCACTCGAGGTACGTCTTCGTGACGTTGAATTCGGCCGATTGCTGCGCCATCGAGCGCAGCCTGCTGAGCTGCTTCTTGGCGACCTTCTCGACGTCGGGGGGGACCTTCGCGCGGCGGATGCGCTCGCGCAGCTCCTCGATCTCGTCGTCGTCGCCGCCCTCGCCGAGCTCCTCGCGGATGGACTTCATCTGCTGGCGCAGGATGTACTCGCGCTGCGATTTCCCCATCTCCTCTTGCACCATCGAGGAGATCTCTTTCTTCACGCGGAGCACGTCGAGCTGGCGGTTCACCATCGAGAGCACGAGCTTGACGCGCGCCTTGACGTCGAACGCCTCCAAGATCTCTTGCTTGTCGCCGACACTCGCCTGCGCCTGCGGGAAGTTCGACGCGATGAGGTCCGCGAGCGCGCCGGGCTCGCGCACGTTGTCGAGGATGCCCGCGGTCTCGCGCGGGAGGTTCGGCATCAGGCCGAGCACCTCGCGCGTGGCCTCGCGCAGGCTCGCGCCGAGCGCGTCGAGCTCGACGTCGCGCACGAGCGACTCGGGGATGCGCTCGATCCGCGCGCGCATGTACGGCTCGTTGGCCATCACGCCCTTGACGCGGAAGCGGCCGAGGCCGTTCAGGACGACCGAGTAGTTCGACTGGCCCATGCGGATCACCTTCACCACGCGGGCGACGGTGCCGATCAGGTAGAGCTCTTTGAACGTGGGCTCGTCGACGTCGGGCGAGCGCTGGCTGAGCACGCCGACGAGGGCGCGATCGCGGCCGAGCAGATCTTCGACGAGGCGCACGCTGCGCTGGCGGCCCACGTTGATCGGGACGATCGACATGGGGAAGAGCACCGAGTTGCGGAGCGGGAGGATCGGGACGCTGTCGGTCTCGCCGGGCGCGGGAGGTTTGGGCGGAGGCAATGTGCCGGAGGCCATGGGGCCGAGACCCTAGTACATCGTCTCGGAAGGGGCTATCGGGGTGTGGGGGCAGAGGGCCCGCTCGCGGGACCCGAGCCCCCACCGTGGACCGGGCGTTTCGCGAACGACGTCGCCGCGAGGTACGGCACCGCGACCGCGGCCGTGTGGGCCCAGAGCATCCCGTCGGAGGGCGCGGTCACGGCGAGGAGCGTGAAGAAGAGCACGGCCGCGAGCATCCGGGGGCCCGCGATCGCGAGCGGGATCGCGCGCCCTTCGCGGCGGGCGCGGACGGCGAGCGCGGCGGCGACGATCGACACGAGCCCGAGCGCGCCGAGGGCCCACGACCCGAGATCCCGCCGGAGCCCCCAGCGAAAGAGCGCCCACCACGAGGCCACGATGAGCGCTTGGGTCAGGACGGGCGCGCCCAGCGCGACCGCGATCGATCTTGCCTTGGGCGGCGCTCTTTCTTCGATCAAGGTCGCGGACAGCGCGAAGAAGCCCCACCCCGCGATGCCCGCGAGGGGCACGCCCAAATGGCCCGGCTCGACCCACCACCAGAGGCGCGCGCGCACCGCGATGACCTCGACGAGCGACGCGTCGAACATCACGATCGCGCCCGTGATGAAGGGCGTCGCCGCGCGGAGATCGGGCCACAAAGCGCGCGCGACGTCGCGGGCCGACATCACCACGAGCGGCCAGATGAGCGGCACGAGGAGCGGCACCGAGGCGACGCGCGCGTGCCAATGAGGGCTGTAGAAGTAGTAGCCGTGGATCGCGACGGAGCTCGCTTCGCCGGCCCACGCGGCGATCGCGAGCGGCGCGTAGCGCGCGATGACCTCGCGGGGCGGGCGCGCGCGGCTCATCGCGGCGAGGGTCGCGATCACGACGATCACGCACGCGATCTCGAATTGGGCGCTGCTCACGGGCGGGGGAGGAGCGCGTCGAGCTTGGCGAGCGCTGTCTCTTTGTCGGCCTCGTGCTTGAGGATGAGGCCGAGGGTCTCGTCGATGGTCGCGCGATCGAGCGTGCTTTTGTTGAGGAGGAGGAGCGCCTTCGCCCAGTCGATGGTCTCGCTGATCGACGGGGCTTTGCGCAGATCGAGGGCGCGCAGCGCGGCCACGAACGACGTGATGCGCTCGGCGAGCGCGTCCTCGATGCCGGGCGCGCCGAGCTTGAGGATCAACAGCTCGCGCGAGGGCGGCGGGTAATCGAGGAAGGCGTGGAGGCAGCGGCGGCGGAGCGCGTCGGTCATCTCGCGCGTGCCGTTGGTGGTGAGCAGGATGAGCGGCGCGTCGCCGGGGTCGGCCTTGACGGTGCCGATCTCGGGGATGGTGATTTGAAGCTCGGAGAGCACCTCCAAGAGCAGGGCTTCGAGCTCGGGATCGGCGCGGTCGACCTCGTCGATGAGGAGCACGGGCGCGGGCCGTTGTTGGATGGCGGCGAGCAAGGGCCGCGCGATCAGGAACGAGGGGTTATAAAACGCGGCTTCGCTCTTCGCGACGGCGCGCGCGGCGTCGGCGATGGTCTTTTGGCCCGCGAGCTCGCCCGCGATCGCGTCGCGGAGGAGCTGCGTATAGAGCATCTGTTTGGCGTAGTCCCACTCGTAGAGGGCTTTGCCCTCGTCGAGGCCCTCGTAACATTGGAGGCGAATCAGCGGGCGGCCGAGCGCCTCGGCCGCGGCGCGCGCGAGATCGGTTTTGCCGACGCCCGCCGGCCCTTCGAGCAGCAGCGGCCGGCTCATCTGCACGGCGAGCCAGAGCGCGAGCGACGTGGAGGGATCGGCCAAGTAACGCGCTTTGGCGAGCAGCTTGTCGAGGTGGTTGGGAGCGGGCAGAGAGGCGCGCATGGAGCGGGCCCGAGCATAACGGAAAGGCGCGCGGGCTCATCCTGTTGCGAGGAGAAAACGCGAGGCGTAGGGTGCGGCGCGAGGAGCAGACCTCGATGCGCCCGATCCCGCTCGGCCTCTCGGATTTTCTTCAACTTCGTGCGCAGAAGCTCGCGTACGTCGACAAGACGCATTTGGTGCGCGAGGTCCTCGATGCCGGCGCGCAGACCATCCTCCTGCCGAGGCCCCGGCGTTTTGGCAAGACGCTCAACCTCTCGATGGTGAGGTGTTACTTCGAGCGCGGCGCGACCGAAGAGCGATGGGCGCTCTTCGAAGGGCTGTCGATCGCCTCCGCGGGCCCTTCGTACCGGGCGCACTTCGGGCGATATCCCGTCATCGCGGTGAGCTTCAAAGACGTGAAGGCCGCGCGGTGGGATCTCGCGTGGGACAAGATCCAGAGCTTGGTCGCGGGGCTCTTCGAAGAGCACCGCGCGCTCCTCACGGGGGCGGCACTGTCGCCGCGGGAGACCGAGCGTGTGGAGGCGGTGCTCCGCGGGACGGCGAATCGAGAGGTGGTGGAGTCGTCCCTGCTCGATCTGTCGCGGATGCTCGCGCGCATCACCGGTGAGCGGGTGGTGATCTTGATCGATGAATACGACACCCCCATTCACGCGGCCTACGCGAGCGGGTACGCGGGCGAGGTGCTCTCGTTCTTTCGCGCCTTTCTGGGCGCGGGGCTCAAGGACAATAACCACCTGTTCAAAGCCGTGTTGACGGGCATCCTCCGCGTCTCCAAAGAGAGCATCTTCTCCGATCTGAACAACATCGCTGTCTACAGCTTGCTCCGCTCCGCGTTCTCGTCGTGTTTTGGCTTCTCCGAGGCGGAGGTCGAGGGGCTGCTCGTCGAGGCGGGCTGCCCTTCGCTCCTGCCGGACGTCCGCGCCTGGTACAACGGATATGTCTTCGGCGGGGCGGTCGTCTATAACCCTTGGTCTATCTTGAGCTTTATCGACGACGCGGACAAGACGCTCCGCCCTTATTGGGTGTCGACGAGCTCGAACGACCTCATCCGGGAGGCGTTGGCGAAGCACGCCTCCGAGGTCCGATGGGAGATGGAGACGCTGCTCGAAGGTGGGTTCGTCGAGCAGAGGCTCGACGAGAACGTCGTGCTCGCGGATCTGCCGAGGAGCAAGAGCACCCTCTTCGATCTGCTCGTCTTCTCGGGTTACCTCAAGGCCGAGCGGGCGGATCCGTCGGCGCGCGAGGAGGCGGCATATCGCCTCTCGATCCCCAATCGGGAGGTCCGCGAGGTGTTCACGTCGACCTTCGCGCGTTGGATGGAACAGCACCTCGGGGGCCGGAGAGAGGCGATGGAGCGGCTCACTCGCGCGCTCTTCGGCGGCGACGCCGAGGCGCTCGAAGAGCAGCTCCAAACCTTCTTGGAGAGCGCGGTCTCGTACCACGATCTCGGGCGCGCGCCCGAGGTGGCTTATCACATGTTCGTGCTCGGGCTCTTGACGATCATGGAGCCTTCGTATCAGGTCCGGTCCAACAGGGAGATGGGCGAGGGGCGGCCGGACGTGACGATCGCCCCCAACGAGCCTGGCAAGCCCGGCGCGGTGCTGGAGCTGAAGGTGGCCAGGGCAGGCAAAAAGACGCCCAAAAAGGCGCTCGAAGAGGGGCTCGCGCAGATCCGATCGCGCGATTACACGGCCGAGCTCCGCGCCCGCGGCGCCGCGCCCATTTACGCCTTCGCGGTCGCCTTCGACGGCAAGCGGGTGTGGGTCGAGCGCGCGCCCCACGAGCGAGCCCCCAAGAGGCGCGCGCCGGTCAAGCGATCTTCGAAGCGCACATGACCGGCGCGCGGAGCCGGCGTTTGAGCCCCTCCGCGTCGAGGCCTCGTCCGATCAACACAACCTTGCTCGTGCTCTTGTCGTCGATGGCCTCCTTGACCGCGCGGAGATCGCCGCCGCGGGTGTCCTCCCGGCAATCCGCGGTGAAGATGGGCAAGAGCGCGCCCTCTTCGAGCCAGCGTGGCAGCCCGATGGGGCTGTGGCGAACTCCATGACGGAAGAACACCTCTCCAGCCAGCTCACGTAAGCTCCCCTCTCTGAGCGAGAGGGAGAGCGGCGCGGGCTCCCCCATCCCATCGTTGAAGCTCTTCGTGGCCCACTCGATGACGCGATCGCGCAGCGCGTACGCTTGTTCTTGGCTCCTTGCCCCGATGAGAAAGACGCGAGCCTCTGATTGGCTCAAGAAGACGGGGAGTCCCTGCTCCAACGTCATGTCGCCGTCCCGCGTTGGGTGGGGATTCGCGATCATGGAAGCATATTGTTGGTCCACCAAATCGTTGATGGCAGAGGCGCGCAGGCGCAGGTCGCAATACTCCACCGGGAGGAGACCCGCGCGGAGCACCTGCTCTTTTTGCGACGCCATCTTCTGTAGGGCTTCGTCGTCATTCCGCGCTCCATGGAAGGGATCGTCAGCGATGAGCACGACCCAAGCCTCGATCGACTCCTCATTCCTACGAACTTGCTCCCGCGCGTCGCGCGCCAGTTGGATAGCGAGATCAACGCTGTCCTCTACCGAAACAGCGATGAAGGACAGCACCGAGGCGCTTCGCGACGCCCAAAATGTGTGGTTGTTCGCGCCGTTGGGCGTCACGCGATATCCACACGAGGTATACCACTCCTTCACCCTCTCGACGTAGAGGGCGTATTGATCCTTCTGTGTAGGGGTCGTCCGAAGCACCGTGAGCGCGGTATCGAAGATGCGTGACTCGAACTGGTCTTCGCTGAGATAGCGCGCGTTCTTGAGGAACGTGACGAGGGGTGGCTCTCCCTCACGCGGAGAGAATCCGTTGAGCTCATCGATGCTGGTCAAGAGCCAATCTTTGGGAGGTCTCGACATGTCGGGGAGCCTGGAGCGAACGCCGTCCGTGAGGCCAGCCACGAGCGATGCGGGAGAGAGCCTCGCTGAGCACGCCGCGCTGACCAGCTTATGGATCAGCTCGTTCGAGAGGTGGCGCACGGGTCACCTCCCACGGTCTTTGGCGAGGTCGCGCGTCCTCCGGGCCAAGGAGAGCAGCTCGACGTCCGGGATTTGCGCGGTCGAGAGCACGCTTCGGAGGACCCGCAACGGGGTCGGCGCCGTGCCCGCGCGCACCAGATGGAACTCACCCGTCTCTTGCCCAGGCAGCTTGGCCGTGACGTCGACGGGGCTCTCGGCGAGCATGGGCTTCAGCTTGGCGAGCGCGGTTTGCTCCTTGATCCGCCCCAAATACCAGGTCCGAATCGTGTCGCGCGATCGGTAATCGAGGTCGCCGGGGCTCTGCGTCGCGAGCATCACCCCGAGCCCCGCGGAGCGACCGCGCTTGAGCAGGCTCTCCAACGGTGCTTTGGTGGCGGGCTGCCGGAGCGCGGGGAGATACATGTCGGCCTCGTCGAACAAGATGGCCGCTTGAAGCTCGTTCTTGGGGTTTCGGCTCGTCCAGCGGAGCACCGCCAAGAGGAGCTGCGCCACCCAAAAGAGCACCTGCGCCTCGTCCCGCAGGAACTTGGTGCTGATGACGGTGAGCGTCCCGCGACCGGGCTTGGCGAAGGCGCCTTTGCCCAAGAACATGTCGACGTCGAGCGGCTCGCCGCCCGAGGCGAACAGGTGTTGGGCCGTGAGCTTGAGCGTCTCCAGGTTCTGCACGAGCTGCCCAAACAGCTTGATGTCGAGCCTGCCCACCGCCGAGACGAGCGCGGGATCGGCGTCGCCGATGAAGGGGATCAACGCTTCGAGGGTGATGGGTGCGTCGATGGATTGCGAGAGCACCCGAATCGCTTGGATCAAGATGGCGCGGAGCATGGCGTCACGGCCGCCTTGTTTGTAGCCGAGCATGTCGCCGAGCGCCTGCGCGGCGAGCGTCGCGGCCTCGTCGCGCTCGAATTCGGGCAGCTCCGCGAGCCCGTGAGGAGCGATGGAGATCGAGATGGGCCGGCCCTCGGGGTGGCCGGGCGTAAAGAGCGAGACGTCGACGTCCGCGAGGATCTTCTTGCGGCGCTCGTCCAACATCGGATCTTGAAGCGGCCTGAGGAGGGCGTCTTGCTGCGCATAACCCGCCAGATCGCCCTTGCGATCCAGGAGGATGACGGGCACACCGCGCGTGATGAGCTGCTCCACGAGCGAGAGCGCCGCGGTGGTCTTGCCGCTGCCCGAGCCGCCCAAAAACGCTGCATGACACGTGAGCTCGATGGTCTCTACGTACACGGGTTTGGGCGCGATGCCGACCGTGTGACCGACGTCGAGCTTGCTCGTGAGCTTGACGTCGGGCGCCGGCGAAGGGGCTTTGGCGGCGAACGGGGACAGCCGCGAGGTGAGCGTGGGATCCACGGCGGGCGAAGCAGGTTTGGGGCTCTTCGTCTCCTCGCGCTCGAAGCGCTCGAGATGATCCAAGTCGAGCACGAGCCGGATCGAGCCGAGCCTCGACATGTGGTTCTCTTCTTTGCGCCACTCGGGGAAGAAGGGCTCGTGCTTGTGGAGCTTTTCGAACTCTTGGAGCGCGAGCATCGCGCGCCAGTCCGAGTTTTGGATCACCACCTTGCGCCCGCCGTGCTTGAGCGCGGCCTTGATCCCTTGATCGACCGTCTTGGCGCTCGGGAAATCGTCGTTGCGCGTGAGCACCAACGTGGGTTTGAGCGGGTCGCCGTGAGCGACCTTGGCGTGCTGCGCGATGTCGCGCGCGAGCCAGCCGAACTGCGCGGTGCGGTTGCAGAGCGCCACGTACATGGCCTCGGTGACCCCGTTTTGGGCTTTGGCCGTGACGCGCACGGCGCCGTCCTTCGCCTCGGAGGGGAAGCGGTGCCCTGTCTCAAGCTCTTCGCCTGCCTCGACGATGGCCCACGCGAGGAGCGAGGCGAGCGCGTCGTTGTCGTCCGGGGGAGAGGCGGCGCTCGCCGCGAGGTAGTCAATCCACGTTTGCTCCCAGCCCTCGATCGCCTTCTTTTTGGTGTCGGGCGGCACATCTGCTTTGATGGTGAGCGACTCGGTGTCGAGGAGCTTGCCCGCCTTCTTGCAGCGCTCGCGGTAGAGCCTGCACGCCTCCAAGAGGTCGCGCGCGCGGAACCCTTGGTATTGGGCGATCATCGATTTGGGGTACGGGTAGAGCGGGTCGGCTTCGTCGAACGAGGCGCCCGCGCTCGCGTACAAATGGCGGAGGCGCGCGGCGACGAGCTGCTCCATCTCGTCGAGCGAGCGGTTCGGGCTCAGCACGATGGGCTCGGGATCGCGCTCCAACCGATCGCGGAGCGAAGCGCCGAGCTTCTGCTGATTGGTGCGATAATAATCCTCCAAACAGCACATCACGATGAGCGAGGAGGGCAGCTCGGCCAACTGGCCAAACGTGGTCATCGCGCGCCGGAAGGGCTCTTGGTCCCGCGCGAGATCCTGGAGCCCTTCCACTTGATCGATGCAGAGCACGAGCGACAACGGCATGTCACCGATGACGCCGAGCAGCCGGCCGAGCTGCTGAATCATGTGCTCGGCCGCGTCGTCGTCGGTCCTCGGCGTGATGCCGCCGATGCGCTTCCGGTCGCCTTCGGACATCTCCTCGCAGCGGAGGTATTTGAAGATCCGGCCTTTGATTCGCGGGTCGGGGCGATACAAATAGAGGAGCGCGCGGAGCAGATCCAGGTCGGCGCACTGATACCGATCTTGCACGATGAGGCGGTCGGCGCCCGTGATCACGAGGTCGGCCACGTCGTCGTCGTTGAGCTCGGGATCGTCGCGGAACAAGGTGCCAATCTTGGGCTCGAACGCGCGCGACGCGAGCACGGAGGCGAGGCGCACGAGCCCGGTCTTCATGTCCACCGTCTCGTCGTAGGGTTGATCGAGCGAGTCGACGAGGTTGCTCAAGATGAACCGCGCGTAGTTCTTGGCCGTGGACGTCATCTGCAAATAGCCCACGAAGCCCAAGCGATTCTTGTGCACGTAGTTGCGGAACGCGCGGAGCAAATGGGTCTTGCCGGCGCCCGAGTCGCCGAGCAAGAGCAAGGTGCGGCCCGGCACGGGCCCCGGTGGGGTGGTGGCCTTGGCGAGCATCCCCTCGAAGGCGTCGCGCGCATGCGCGTGGACCATGGGCACGTCGAAGGGATCGTCTTTCCAGATCTCGTGCCGGTGCTCGACCGAGTGGAAGACCTCGGTAGGATCGTTCAAAAAGGCGTGCAATCGCTCATTCGTCGTCATGATGTCCCCTCCCTCACGCCCCTACGTCGAGCCGAACAAAGTGGAACGTCGAGTTCAAGTGCGCGATCTCCGAGGCGGACACGTCCTCGGGCGGCATGACCTGCACCAAGTCCGCGCGGCTCAACGTCATGAGCTGTGCCTTTTGCGCCTCCAACAGCCGCTCGCGGAATGCGTCGAGCGTCATCGCGCCGGCCCATCCGCGGCGCTGGATCTCGGCCCACACGTGCGAGATAAAGATCTTGTTGTCGTGCCAGCGTCCGGTGGGTGACGAGCGCGCGGCCTCCATCACCCTCGCGGCGAAGCCCCGCAGATCGAGCTCGGCGAGCGAAGGCTCGTTGGGCGCGCTCGTGGGGGTGGGCGCTGCCTTGTTTGCGACGAGCGCGGCGAACGCTTCATGGAATTGAAAGCGCGTCTTGCCCTCTTCGCCGAGCGCCCGCCACGCGAGGGCTTGACCCACCTTGCTCAGCGAGGGCTCTCCGCGCACCGTGAGACCAAGGTGCTTGATGACGAGGTGCGCCGCGATCCAATCCGCTTTGGCAGCGTGCTTGTGGCTCACGGGCGTGAATGGCAGATCGAGGGCTTGCAGGACGAGCACCTTCTGAACCCATGGCCAACCTGCTTTGCGCGGCAGCTCGCTCACTCC
>CAYTJL010000079.1:3390-35683 GCA_964437785.1 uncultured Polyangiaceae bacterium | reverse complement strand
AGCCTCTTTTGCGGCGCGCGCGGCGGCCTCTTTGCGCTTCTTGGCGCGCTGCGAGTACCCCCACCCCACGAGCAGCGACGCCGCGAGCGGCGAGAACGCCATCATGCTCGTGACGCCCGGGTGCGCGAGGAGCCACTCGTACGTGCCGCGCATGTACGGATCGATGCCGTCCGCGTAGAAGACCGCGATGAACAGCGTCACCGCGATGACGCCCGCGATCGCGTTGAGCACGAGAAAATAGCCCCAACGGAGCACGCCTTTCGGCTGCGTGTTGGCAGGGTTGATCTCGTGCGAAATCTCGGGCGTGACGGCGGGGGACGACATGGGCGCGGACTATAGTCGAGCTCCCTGCCCACCTCAACGCGTGGATCCGAAGAGCCTCCGCAGCAGGCCGTCCCCCGCGGGCGCCGCCGCGGGTTGCTTGTTCCCTTGGAGCGACGCGAGCTCGGCCGCGGCCTCCGCGTGATCGGGATAAAGCTCGATGAGCTTTCGGAGGTCCTGCTCGGCGCCGGCCTCGTCGCCCATCCTCCTGCGGAGGAGGGCGCGGTAATACCGCGCCTCCACGTGCGCGTCGTCCGCGCGGAGCAGCTCGTCGAGCTCGACGAGCAGCACCTTCAAATCGGGCGCCTTCATCTTGGATCGAATCCACACCGACGACGCGTGAAGATCAGGATCGTGCGGCGCGAGCGCCCGGGCCGCGTGGCACGCGGCGAGGGCCGCGTCGAGATCGCCCTCGGCGAAGCGCTCCACGATCCTCTGCCGGAGGCCGTCGAGCGACGGCCCTTCGCTCGGCGCCACGAGCTCGGCGAGGTCGTCGTCGAGCACCTCTTCGCGCACCTCGACCTCGGGCGGGGTTTCGTCCGGGGGAGCCTTCATCTGCTTGATGGCCTCGACGTCGACGCGCGGCTGCGGCCCTGTCTTCGGGCGAAGCCCCTGCGGCTCGCCCGCGCCGGGCCTGTCCGGCGCCGCCGCGCCCTGCCGGTGCACCTGGCTCTTGAGGCCGATGCGCGCGAGCTTGGAGCGCCCCTGCTCCGAGGCGCCGAGCGGGAACACACCGGAGCCGAAGTCGATCTGGCGCGTGATCATGAGCGCGTAGACGAGCTTCTTGACGAGCATCTCGGGCCCGAGGTTGAGCGCGAGGAGCGCGCTGAGCGAGATGGGAGAAGCGCACAAGCGGCCTGCGATCTCGGCCTCGGCGCTCGATAGGCAGAAGCGAACGAACGTCGCCGCCGGGTGCAGCCGGAGCGGCATGTCGCCCAGCGTCGCGAGCGTCGGCCCCATCAGCGCGGAGGCCTCGCCGTGCGCGCGTACGCCCGCCCACAAAAGCGCGAGCGGATCGACGTCCGAGGGGCCCGCGCCCCAATCGAGCAGCGCCGAGTGGCCGTCGTAATAGCGGTAAGTCGTGCCCGGTGAGAGCGCGAAGAGACGCACCATGCGCCGCACGAACTGCTCCTCGGCGGCGCTCTCGATCGTGTCGCGATCGACGCACCCCGCGAGCATCAGCACGTCGCCCAAGAGCCCCTGCGTCGCGAGCGCCTGCTCCAGCGTCTTTCGATCGAGCGCGCCCGTCTCGACCAAGATCTCGCCGAGCAGCGCGTAACGATCGCTCGGCTTGATCTTCACGGCGAGCCCGCGCGCGAAGCGGACCGTGTGCTCGACGCCGGAGGGCTCGTTCAAGAAGAGCGCGCCCGTGAGCTTGCGATCAAAGGCATAAACAGCGAGATGCGCGAACGGTGTCCGCGTCAAGTCTCCTGAAGCCGTCGCCTGTGTCGAGGGCATCAATCGTGGCAGCGTATCACGGCGCTCCTCCGGCCATGAACAAACCGATGGAGCGCGCCCCCCTCGGGCGAAGCCGGTTTAGGGATCGAAGTGCAGAACGAACATGTCCCTGCTCGATCCTTTCGTCGTGAGCGGAGCGCCCTTCACCAGCATCGTCCCCTCGAAGAAGCCCGTCACCCACGCTCCACCCAAGGGATCCGCCGCGATCGCCAGGCCGACTTGGTCGAACGCGTCCCCCGCGGCCGTGGCCCAATGGGGGGCGAACAGCGGGCTCAGCTTGGCGACGAACAAGTCCGTGCTGCCCGCGCCGACGAGCTGCTGCTCGTCGAAGACGAGCGAGCCTACGAAGGCCCCGGTGAGCAGCACGTTGCCGGCTTGATCGACCGCGATGCCCGACGCCTTCTGCGCCGAGTCGGTGAGGCCGCCGCGCTGCGCCGCCCGCACGACGTCGCCTTTGACGTCGAGCTGGACGAGCAGGATGTCTTCCATGCTCGGCGTCGAGAAGGTCATTTGATCGATCACGAGCGTCCCCGAGAACGCGCCCGCGAGCGTCACGATCGAGCTCGGGTCGATCACGACACCCGCGAGCGTGTCATCGTTGGGGCCGCCGAACGATCGGCTCCAAAGATGGTCCCCGGCCTTGCCGAACTGGGCCGCGAAGATGTCTTTGCCGCCCGCGCTCGTGAGCGTCAGCCCGCCGAGGTTCAACTGGCCTTGAAACGTCCCTCCGATGACGAGGCCTTGAAGCGCGTTGAACGAGACCGAGGAGATCTCTTGATCGCCCGCCCCGCCAAAGCGCCGTGCCAAGAGGGGCGCGCCGTCTTTTTCGAGCGCCAAGAAGAACGCGTCGAGCCCGCCGGCCGACGTCAACGTGTCTTGACCGAGGTCGAACGTGCCCTCGAAGGAGCCTCCGATCAAGACTACATCTCCGGGGAAGCCGGCGATCACGTTGGCAAACTGCTTCCCTGGGGAGGAGAACCGCTTGCTCGTGATGTGGTCGCCGTTGACGTCGAAGCGCGCGAAGAACACGTCAGGCGTGCTCGGATCCGTGCCTTCGAGGAGGCCGCCGCCGAAATCGATGCCGTCGAACACCGACCCTGTCACGAGGACATCGCCGTTCTCCGCGAACGCGATGGAGGTCCCCGTCGCGTCGGGGAACCGCCGTCGCCACAAGAGCGATCCATCCAAGGCGAAGCGCGCGATGACGATATCGACGATCGCCGGATTGCCCATCTCTTCGAGCGGCCCGTCGCCGAAATCGATGCTGCCGAGCGCGCTCCCCACCACCGCCGCGCCGTCGGTGGTCGCCGCGATCGCGATGCCCATTTGGGAGTGCTCGCCGTCGCCGAAGCCGAGCGCCGTAGAGAGATCGCCGGCGCACATCGTCTCTCCGTCGCAGTCTTGATCGACCTTGGAGGTGCACGATTGATACGTGGGGACGACCGCGCCGACGCAGGGGCCAAAGCCTGCTCCGCTCTCATCACACGTCTTCTTGCCCGCCTTGCAGAGACCGACGTTGAGCGTGCCTTTGGGCCCGGGATAACACGTCACGTTCTCGAACGGCGTACACGTCTCCCCCGAGCTCGACGAGCTCGAGCTCCCGGTCGTGTCGGACACCGGCTCATCGAACGGATCGATAAAGTAACACGACGCTCCGACGGCGACCGCGGAGAGCCCCATTACGAGCGGGAACAGCTTTGTGGGTCGCTGCTTCAAAAGCCCCCTCCGAGCGCGACGAACGCCGCGCGATCACCGATCCCAAACGCGACGCGAGGCACGGGCCTCCGGGGCGGCACGACCGCGAAGTAGGCGCCGAGCGCGCCGGCGGCGAGCATCGTAAAGGTGAGCACGGTGCTCGAAAGAGCGAGCGCGCGGCCTCGATCGTAGAGCTCTTTGCGCTCGGCGAACGGGGCGAGCGGCGGAACGCGGTTCAGCTCGTCGTACCGCACGTGATCCGTGCGCGCGAAGACGCCGGTGATGAGCGCCGCGGTGCCGCACACCAGGGCGGAGCCGAACAGCCCGACCGCAGGCGCGTAGTTGGGGGCCATCCTCGGGGGGATGGGCGTGTCGGGCAAGAGTGGTTTAGGCGGCTCGATCGGCGTTGGTTTGGGCGGAGGCTGCGGAGGAGGAGGATCGTTCACCTCGCGCTTGTCGCCGAGGTCCGGGTCGATCGCATGGGCTTGGCCTTCGACGAAGCGGATCGTTCGCTCGAAGGTCTTCGTGTGGCTCCCGGCGCGCACCGTGATGCGCCGCTCGCCGGGGTTCACCGGGACGCGCGTGCCCACGAGCGCGGCGCTCATGGGTCGATCGTCGACCGCGACGATCACGTCGTGGGCCTCTTGCGGCAAACGAACGAGGAGCGTCGGCACCCGCTTTTGCAGCGCGGCGATCTTGGTCTTGGACTCGCGCGCCACCTCGACCTCGCGCCGCTGCTCCGCGAGCTGCGCCGCCAAATCGAAGGTGTTGAGCGCCTCGACCAGCTCGCCGATCGCCTCGTAGCAAATCCCCAGATGGTAGTAGAGCGGCGACGAGACGGCGATCGCCGCGACCTTTTGGTACGTGTCGAGCGCCTCTTTGAAACGGCCGTGATCTTCAGCGTCGAGCGCGGCGGCGAAGAGCCTGCGCGCGGCGGCGAGGTCGGCGGGGGACGGATCGGCCAAAGCGCTGCCGAGCCCCGGACCAAGCCAGAGCGCCGCGACGAACATGGCCGTGAGCGCGCGCTTCACCTCGGGCACTTTACCACTCCGCCTTTTTTCTGCGACGATTGGAGAGCCCGGGCCTCGACGGTAGGGGGCTCATCTGCAATTCTGATCCCGTCTTATGCCCCTCACCGCGCTCCGCCCGGGGGACACCCTAGGCCGCTACGAGCTCCTCCTTCCGGTTGCGGAGGGGGGGATGGCGCACGTGTGGGCGGCGCGGATGAAGGGCAGCCGCGGGTTTTCGACGATCGTCGCGGTCAAGACGATGCTCCCCTCGCTCGGCGAGGACCCGAAGTTCGAGCAGATGTTCTTGGCCGAGGCGGCGATCGCCTCACGCATCAAGCACCCGAACGTGTGCTCGATCTTGGACCTCGGCGAGACGCCGTCGCGGATCTTGTTCCAGGTGATGGAATGGATCGACGGCGAGAGCCTCCTCGCGATGATCGGCGAGGCCGAGCGCAGCGGCGCGCGCGTGCCTTTTCCGGTCGCGGCGCGGCTCGCGCTCGAAGCGGCGAAGGGGCTGCACGCGGCCCACGAGCTGACCGACGACGCCGGCGCGCTCATCGGCGTCGTTCACCGCGACGTGTCGCCGCACAACATCCTCGTCACGAGCGACGGCCACGTGAAGATCGTCGATTTCGGCGTGGCGAAGGCCGTCGCGTGGAGCAACGGACAGTCGACGAACGCAGGGCAGGTGAAGGGCAAGGTGCACTTCATGGCGCCCGAGCAGGCGTATTGCATCGACGACATCGATCGCCGCGCGGACATCTTCGCGCTCGGGATCGTGCTCTATCAGCTCGTCACCGGGACGCACCCGTTCCGCGCCGAGAACGAGCTCGCGACGCTCGCGAAGATCGCCAACCCGATGCCCGTTCCGAGCGCGGAGACCCTCGCCAAAGACTGCCCCCCCAAGCTCTCCGCCATCCTCCAGCGCGCGCTCGCGAAGGACCGCGACGATCGTTACCCGACCATGCTCGACATGGCGCGCGACCTCGACGATCTGCTCATCGAGCTTCGGGACACGGGCAAAGACGAGGGCGTCGAGCCTTATGTGCGCGCGCTGTTCAGCGAGCGCGAGGCCAAGCGAAAAGCGGCGATCAAAGAGGCGATCCGCGCGGCGGACGAGGGCGCGCCTCCCCGGCCGGAGGAGGCGGGCACCGGCGTGCCGGTCGCGATCTCGACGCGGCCGAACCTCGCCAAAGGCTCGCGTCGCAGCCTGAAGACAGCGTCGCTCATCACCGCGGGCGCGCTCGTCGGGGCGCTCGTCGCGGTGAGCGCGCTGCGCGAGCCTGCGCCGCCAAAGTCCGTCTCTGCGTCTCCGGGCGACGCTCCTCCTCTGCCGGCGCAAGCCCCGTTGGAGTCGCTCATGACGCCCGCCGAGGGAGAGAGCGCCGCGGCGTCGAGCGCGTCTCCTTCGTCCTCGGCCCCGCCCAGCGCGGCTCCGTCCGCCGCGGCGACGGCCGAGCACAAAGGCAACAAGGCTGCTCCTGCGAAGCCTAAATCGAAGTTCCGCCAACCAGGGTTCTGAGAGGATGAGCGTGGCTAACCCCCTGCCCAGCACCGCAACCGCTGTTTTTCAAGAGAGCGCCGAGCAGCTCGCCTTGCGGCTGGAGCAGGACTCCACGCCGCCCGCGCGCATGTTGGCCGAGGAGGCGCGCGATTTGGTGAAGCGCTTCAAGGCGTGGCAGCGCGAGCGGCCCAGCAACGAAGAGCGGGTGTCGACGATTCAACAGCTCTTTGACTTGAACCGAAGGGTCATGGACCACTTCAGCGCGTAGCACTACTGCGTCACCTCCCAGGAACGAGCCGTAACCTCAAGCGATCCGGAATTTTTAACGCAAAGGCGCAAAGGCGCTAAGAGAAGGAGAGTGGGGGCGCGGGCGAGCCGCTCACGCCCTCTTTCGTAGAGGGGTTGTCAGCTATCCAGCTCGGCGGCGATGCCGCGCGCGTCTTCGAGCGCGGCGCGGCGCCGTTCGAGCTCGCTGAGCTGCGCGCGCGACTCCTCGACGACCTCTTTGGGGGCCTTGTCGGCGAAGGACGGCAACGCGAGCTTCTTCTTGAGGGCCTCGATGTCTTTGTCGGTCTTCTTGATCTCGCGCTCGACGCGCGCCGCCTCTTTTTTGCCTTCGACGAGGCCCTTCAGCCCCACGAGCACCTCGACGTCGGCGGTCGCGTTCATCACGTAACCCCTCGGCCGCGCGGCGCCCGTCGCGCCGAGCTCGGGCTCGCCCGCGGTCTTGACGAGCACGCGAAGCGAGGTGGCCTCGGCGCGGAGCAGATCGATGACGCGCGCGTCGCCGGCGCGGAGGGTGAGCGGCACCTCGGCGCCCGGGTGGACCTCGTGCTCGCTCCGCACGCTGCGCGCCGCGCCGATGACGCCTTGGACAATGGCCATGTCGCGCTCGGCGTTTGCGTCGCGCGGGGCGACATCGGTGCTGGGATACGCGGCGAGCGCGAGTGAGATAGGCGATTGCTCGGGCCTCGGGACGCGCTGCCAGAGCTCCTCGGTGATGAAGGGGATGAAGGGGTGGAGCAGCCGGAGGGCCGCTTCGAGCACGTAGGCGAGCACGTCGCGCGTCTCCTCCGCGTCCTTGCCGCCCGCGGCGAAGATGGGTTTGGTGATCTCCAAGTACCAATCACACAGCTCGCCCCAGAAGAAGTGATAGAGCCCGAGCGAGGCGTCATCCAAGCGGAAGTCGTTGATCCCTGCGCGCGACAGATCGGCCGCCGCCGAGAGCCGCGAGAGGATCCATCGATTGCAGAGGAGCGTCGCCGGAGGTGCCTTTGCCGAGACCTTGGCGCCTTGGAGGTAGCCGAGCGAATACCTCGTGGCGTTCCAGATCTTGTTCATGAAGTTGCGATAGCCCTCGAGCTTCTTGGGCGAGAGCGGGATTCGCTTGCTCTGCGGCGAATACGTCGCGAGCGTGTAGCGGAGCGCGTCCGCGCCGTACGCCGAGAAGCTCGCGCCCATCTGCGCGGCCGAGGGATAGGCCTTCTTGAACTTCTTGAGCGCCTCCTCGACGGGCGCTCCGGGCAGCGCCTTCTTCACCACGTCTTCGAAGGAGGCGCCGTGGATGAGGTCCAAAGGATCGATGACGTTGCCCTTGACCTTGCTCATCTTGTCGCCGGTCTCGTCGACCACGAGGCCGTGGAGCAAGATGCGTTTGAAGGGCGGCTCGCCCATGAAATAGATGCCCGCCATCATCATGCGCGCGACCCAGAAGAACAAGATGTCGTATCCGGTCTCCAGGTCGCTCGCGGGGTAAAACTTTTGGAGGGCATTGGTTTTGTCGGGCCAACCCAGCGTGGCGAAGGGCCAGAGCCACGACGAGAACCACGTGTCGAGCACGTCCTCGTCTTGGGTGATCTCGGCCGATCCGCACTTCTCACAGCCTTTGGGCTTCTCGTCGGCGGTGACGGTGATGTGGCCGCACCCGCAATAAAACGCGGGCACGCGGTGGCCCCACCAGAGCTGGCGTGAGATGCACCAATCGAGGATGTTGGTCATCCAGTGCTCGTAGGTCTTTTGCCACTCTTCGGGGATGATCTTGGTCTTGCCCTCGCGCACCGCGGCGAGCGCGGGCTCGGCGAGCGGCTGCATCTTGACGAACCATTGTGTGGAGATCATCGGCTCGACGATGGACCCGTTGCGCTCGCTCCGAGGGAGCATGAGCTTGTGCTGTTTGGTCCCGCGGGTGAGGCCGCGCTCTTCGAGGGCTTTTTTGACGGCTTTTCGCGCGGCAAAACGATCCATCCCGGCGAATTGGCCGGCGTTCTCGTTCATGGTCCCGTCGAGGTTCAGAATCGTAATCTCGGGGAGCTTGTGCCGTTTGCCCGTCGCGAAGTCGTTGAAGTCGTGGGCGGGCGTCACCTTGACGGCGCCGGTGCCAAACGTGGGATCGACGAGCACACCATCGGTGACGATAGGGATCTTCCGGTCGACGAAGGGGTGAATCAAGAACTTCCCGTGAAGGTGCTTGTACCGCTCGTCGGTCGGGTGAACGGCGACCGCGGTGTCACCCAACATGGTCTCGGGCCGGGTCGTGGCGACCACGATCTCGCCCTCTCCGCCCTCGACTGCATACGCGAACTCGAAGAGCTCCCCGTTGGCCTCTTCGTTCTCGACCTCCAGGTTGGAGAGCACGGTGCGCGCCTCGCAGTCCCAATGGATGAGGCGTGTGTCACGGTAGATGAGGCCGTCTTTGTAGAGGCGCACGAAGCACTCGCGGACGGCGTGGGACATGTCCGGGTCCATCGTGAACTTGGTGCGATCCCAATCGGCGCTCACGCCGAGCACGCGTTGTTGGAGCGCGATGCGGCCGCCGCTCTCGTTCTTCCACGCGAAGACCCGCGAGAGGAAGGCTTCGCGGCCGAGGTCGCGGCGATTCTTGCCCTCGCGCGCGAGCACGCGCTCGACCACGGTCTGCGTGGCGATGCCCGCGTGATCGATGCCGGGCTGCCAGAGCGTGTTGTGGCCGATCATGCGGTGATAGCGGGTGAGGACGTCCTCGATGGTGCAGAAGAGGGCGTGGCCCATGTGCAGCGAGCCCGTGACGTTGGGCGGCGGCATGGGGATGACGTACGTGGGGCGCGTGTCGCTCGGATCGTCGGACGCGGCGAAGACTTTGTGCTCGATCCAGTGGGCGTACCAGCGGGTCTCGACGTCCTTGGGCTCGTAGGCTTTGGCAAGCTCGGCGGTCATTTGCGGCGGAGCTTGCCATAAACCGCATGGGATTGTCGAAACTTGGCCCACTCTGAGCCGCCCTGATACGCGCGGGCCAATGCTCGCGAAGCGGATCATCCCCTGCCTCGACGTCAAAGAAGGGCGCGTCGTCAAAGGCGTGCGCTTCGTCGGGCTGCGCGACGCGGGCGACCCCGTCGAGGCCGCGCGTCGCTATGACGAGGGCGGCGCCGACGAGATCGTCTTCCTCGACATCACCGCGTCCCATGAGGCCCGCGGCATCCTGCTCGACGTGGTCGCGCGCACGGCCGAGTCGATCTTCACGCCGCTCACGGTGGGCGGCGGCGTCAAGAGCGAAGAGGACATCCACGCGCTGCTCCACGCGGGCGCCGACAAAGTCGCCATCAACACGGCCGCGGTCGCGAACCCGAGCTTGATTCGCCGCGCCGCGGAGCGCTGGGGGACGCAGGCGATCGTGGTCGCCGTCGACGCGCGCAAACGCCCTTCGGGAGAAGGGTGGACGGTGTTCACCCACGGTGGACGCCGTGACACGTCGTTGGACGCCGTGGAATGGGTGAGGACCATCGTCAACGAAGGCGCGGGCGAGATCCTCCTCACGAGCATGGACCGCGACGGCACGCTCGCCGGCTACGACCTCGCGCTCACGCGCGCCGTCGCCGAAGCCGTGAGCGTGCCGGTGATCGCGTCGGGCGGCGTCGGCACGCTCGAGCACCTCCGCGAAGGGCTCGTCGAAGGCGGCGCGGACGCAGCCCTCGCCGCGTCGATCTTTCACGACGGCGTCTTCTCGATCGCGGAAGCCAAAGAGTACCTCGCCCAAAAGGGTGTCCCAATGCGGAGAGTGGAGCGATGAACAGCGCGTGTGTGACCCTGGATGAGGTCTTCGAAGCCGCGGCGGTGCGGCGAGCCTCGCTCGTGCCCGAGACCTCGGGCTACCTCGCGCTCGCCGTGGGCGACGCCGTCGAGAAGCTCCCGTTCGCGGTCGAGGATCGCGCGGTGCTCCTCACCACCGAGGGCACCGTCACCCTCACGCGGCGAGGCGAGCCCGTGGGCCCCGAGCAAGCGGCGAAGGGCCTGCGCGACATCCTCGCGCGCCTCCTGGCCGTCTCGATCGGCACCATGCCCGGCCTCGCCGCGGCCGCGCGACCGCGCAAAGAGAGCGCGCGCGGCGTCGAGGGCGTGATCGGTGAGATTGAAGCCGCGCTCATCCCCGTCAATCGCGCCGCTGCGCGGAGGGCGCTCGCGCGCCTCGCGCGTGAGACCCAACGCGCCAAAGAGAGCGGAAAGCTCGCGCCCAAGCCGCGCGCCGAGCCCGCCCCGCAACACGCTCCGCGCGTCGAGGCGCCCCCGCCCGCGCCGCTCCCGGTGCTCAAAACCACGGCGATCAAAGCCTCGGAGCCCCCTCCTCCGCCCGCCGCGAAGCCCGTCGAGGCGGCGCCCGCGATCGCCGTCGCGCCCCCGCCCGCGCCTCTCCGCTTCGAGCTCGCCGAGCCGCCGCCCCTTCGCTTCGAGCTGGCCGATGCTCCACCGATCCCGCCGATCGCGCTGCGCCCCACGATCCCCGAGGTGATCCCGGCGCCGACGCCCTCGCCGGTGCAGAAGGCAGCGCCCGCGGAGCCGACGCCGACCGAGCTCGGGATGCCGGCGATCGAAGAGGAGATCGACGACGACGCGCGCACCCCGATTTACCCGGGGATTTGCGCCGATCTCGACGTCGTCACCTCGGCGCCTTCGCTCCCGTCGATCGATCGCGCGATCCGCGAGCGCAACGAGCCGCGCGCCCGCACCGTCGTGCGCGAGCCCGCGATCGCGCCTCCGGTGAGCGCCCCCATGCCCCCGACGTACGCCCCGATCGACGACGGGCTCGCCGCCTCGATGGAGGTGATCCGCAGGGCCGCGCGCGCCCGCGCGCTCGATCCGATCACCCCGCCGTTCGGCAAAGAGACCGCGCCGCCGACGCGCGCGGACGCGCTCGCCGCGACCTTCGCGACCGAAGACGACAGCGTCACCGCGGCCGCGTCGTCGCTCGCCGCGCTCGCGCCGCTCACGCCCCCGCCCCGGCAAATCAAGGTGATCCGTGAGCTCGCCGAGGAGCGCGCGCAGCCGCCGTCGGCGCCGGAGCCCGCGCTCAAGCACGCCGCGCCGAGCAAGGCCGCGGCCGTGGAGGTCTCGCCGACGCCGTCGGCGGTCAAGAAGCGCAGCCAAAAACAAGGCTCGCTCGCGCCGTGGGCGGTGCTCTTCCTCGGCTTCGCCGTGGTCTTCGCGGCCGCGTTGACGAGGCCGGACCTCGTGTCGGTCGTGATGAAGCGCGCCGGCATCAACAAACCCAAGGAGCCGGCGGCCGCCCCCGCGACCCCCGCGGCCGCGAAGCCCGAGCCCGCGAGCGCGGCCGAGCCCGCCCGCGAGCGCCGCGACGTGGGCCCGCGCGCCGAGCGCGATCGCAGCGGCGCGACGCGTCCTCGCTGATCGGAGCGCGCGCCGAGACCTCACTCTTGACGTTTGCGCCGAGCAACGCGACAAATCCATCTCATGCACGACCAAAACTTGGCGATCGTAAAGTCGCTCGTGAGCGTGGCCTGGGCCGATGGAGTCTTCGCGGACGAAGAGCGCGAGATGGTCGAAGCGCTCATCGCGGCGTTCGAGGCCGACGAGGACGAGGCGCAGAAGCTCCGCGATTACGCCGCAGAGAAGAAGACGATCGACGACATCCCGCTCAGCGATCTGTCGGCCGACGATCGCCGCGTGCTCGTCCAGCACGCGGTGCTGCTCACGTTCGTCGACGGCGAGCAGCACGAAAAAGAGAAGGCGTTCATCAACGACCTCTGCCAGAAGCTCCGCATCCCCGACGACGAGTCGAGGCCGCTCGTCGAGTCCGCGGAGGCGCGCGCCAAGCGGTTCTTGAACTTGCTCTGATCGCGCGTCGCGCGCGTCACTGCATGCGACCGATCGCGGCCTCGACCGCGCGGATGAGCTCGCCCGACGCGATGAGGTCCGAGACCTTGGCGATGTCGAGGTAGAGCGGCCGGTCCTCGTCGAGGGTCGGCACCACGCGGCGCACGGCCTCGTGCGCGGCGGCCACGCCTTTGCTCGGCTTGAGCGGCCTTCGTTGATCGATGCCCTGCGCGGCCGTGAGCACCTCGATCGCGAGGGAGCTCCGCACGTTGTCGATGATCTGCGCGAGCTTGCGCGCGCTGATGCTGCCCATGCTCACGTGATCTTCGCGCCCCGCGCTCGACGGGATGGAGTCCACGCTCGCGGGGTGGCAGAGCACCTTGTTCTCGCTCACGAGCGACGCGCTCGCGACCTGCGCGATCATGAAGCCCGAGTGCAGGCCGCTGTTCGGCGCGAGGAACGGCGTGAGGCCGCTCGACAGCGCGGGGTTCACGAGCTGCTCGACGCGCCGCTCGCTGATGTTCGCGAGCTCGGCCGCCGCGATCGCCGCGAGATCGAGCGCGAGCGCGATGGGCTGGCCGTGGAAGTTGCCGCCCGAGAGAAGCTCCGCCGCGCCCGTCTCGTGGTCGAGGAAGATGGTCGGGTTGTCGGTCACGCTGTTGACCTCGCGCCCCACGACCTCGCTCGCCCATACGATCGCGTCGCGCGTCGCGCCGTGCACCTGCGGCATGCAGCGCAGCGAATAGGGGTCTTGCACTTTGTGGCAGTGCGCGTGGCTCACCATGATCTCGCTCTCCGCGAGCAGCGCGCGGAGGTTCTCGGCGCACGTGGCCTGCCCCGGGTGCGGCCGCACCGCCATGAGGCGCGCGTCGAACGGCCGCTTCGATCCCATGAGCGCCTCGACGCTCATCGCGCCCGCGATGTCCGCGACGATCGCGAGCTTCGCCGCGTCGCGGAGCGCGAGCGCGCCGATGGCCGTCATGTATTGCGTGCCGTTGATGAGCGCGAGGCCCTCCTTGGCCGCGAGCTCGACGGGCGTGATCCCCGCGGCGCGCAGGGCCTCGCCGCCGTGCATGCGCGCGTCTTGGAACGTCGCCTCGCCCTCGCCGATGAGCACCAGCGCGAGGTGCGCGAGCGGCGCGAGATCGCCCGACGCGCCGACCGACCCCTGCGCGGGGATCCGCGGCGTCACGCCCGCGTTCAGCATCGCCGTGAGCGCGTCGATCACCTCGGCGCGCACGCCCGAGGACCCGAGCGCGATCACCTGCGCGCGCAGCACCATCATCGCGCGCACCGCGGGCTCGGGCAGGTCCGGGCCCACGCCCGACGCGTGGCTGCGCACCAGGTTCCTTTGCAGCGCGCGGATGTCCGCCTCGTGGATGCGCGTCTCGGCGAGCGCGCCAAAGCCGGTGTTCACGCCGTAGACCGCGGGCGCCGCGTCGCCCGCGGCGGCGATCGCGTCGACCGCGTCGCGGGACGCCGCGACGTTCGCGCGCGCGTTGGCGCAGAGCGTGACGGGCCGGTGAGAGACGGCGACGTCGCGGAGATCATCGAGGGAGAGAGGGCGACCGAGGACGAGGGTGTCGAGGCGCATGGCGCGCGCGGACTATCGACACAACCGCGCCGCGGACGCTACGGCTCTTTGAGAGGGCTTGTCGTCACACGGCATCACGTGATGTCGCCCAAAGCACGTTCGGCTGATTCGATATCTCTTCGAGCGCGTGAGCAGAGCGGCTTCACCCGGCGACGGCGGCGCGCACGTCGATGCCTTTGGCCAAGAGGATCTCGGGCGCGTGAGGCACGGTGAGCACGAGCGCCCGCGCATAAAGCCTGTTGCGCTCGTCCTCCGAGAGATCGCCCGAGCGGCCTTGAACCGCGTGCGCCATGAGGATCGCCCCTGTCACGCTGACGTTCAAGCTCTCTGCGAAACCCCTCATCGGGATATGCACGCTGTGCTCGCACGCCGAGGCGAGCTCAGCCGCGATACCCACCCTCTCGTTGCCGAGCACCAGCGCGGGCCGAGGGATCGACGCGAGCGCCTCGGGGGCGAGATCGCCGCGGGGGTGCGTCGCGATGAGCGTGTGCTTGGAGGCCCTGAGCGCCGCGAGCGCGCCTTCGGTGGTCTTGTACGCGCGGACGTCGATCCATCGCTCCGAGCCGCGCGCCACGGTCCGTGACGCGAGGAACCGCTCCCTGCGCTCGACCACGTGCATCCGCTGGAGGCCGAACGCGTCGCACGATCGGAGCACGGCGCCGCCGTTGTGCGGGTCGTGCGGCGCGTCCATCACGATGGTGACGCAGTCGAGCCGCGCGTCGATCACCGACCGGAGCCGCCGCGCGCGCTCCTCGTGGACGAAGGGCTCCAAGGTGCGCGCGATGAGGACCGTGTCGGCGCTCGCGAGCGCGGCGAGCAGCTTTCTTTGCTCTTCGGCGACGAACGTGCAGTTGGGCGTGCTCCGGCGCATGCGGCCGCGTTCGATACCACGGCTCGATCAAAGCCCGAAGGCACTGCTCAAATCAGCACGTAGAAGGGAGATCCTAAGCACTTGTCGATCCGTTTGCGCTGGGCGTACACTTTTCGCTAGTGCCTGCGCCTCCTCCCCCTCCGCCGCGAAGACCGCCGCCCACTCCACCAGGAGCTGGACCTCAACCGCAACAACCTGCGGCCCCGGCAGCGCCCGCTCCGGCCCCCGCGAACGCTTCGGCTCCGCGGCCCGGGCCGCCCGCTGCTCGACCGCCGCCTCCGCGTCGTCCGACGTTGACCCCCGAAGGAGGCGCGCCGCCGCCCGGCGTGGGCGCCGCGCAACCGTACGTGCCTCCGCAGGGCGTAGCCGGGACGGCGCCGATGCAACCGTCGCCGGTCTACGGCGGGGGCCCGGGTCCCGCGAGCGGGCCCTCTGCCCCCACACCCCCGGCGAGCCCGCAGGCCTACGTGCCTCCGCAGGGCGTCGCGGGGACCATGCCGCTCGATCCGCAGGCGAATCGGCCCATCGCGTCGACGATGGCGTTGCCGCCGCAACCCCAGTTCGCGCAGGCAGCGACGGGGGCGCAGGCGCAACAACAATACGCACAGCACCAAGCGTACGCGCAGCAACAAGCGGCGTACGCGCAGCAGCAGCAGGCGTACGCGCAGCACCAAGCCTATGCGCAGCAACAAGCGGCGTACGCGCAGCAGCAACAACAACAGCCGCCCGCGCAGCAACAGCAGTACGCGCAGCAGCCGCCCGCGCAGCAACAACAGCCGCCGTCGATCGTGATCGGCGGCGCGCAGCCTCAAGCGGCGCCGCAGCAGCCCGTGCCGTCGATCGTGATCGGCGGCGCGCAACCTCAAGCGGGGCCGCAACAAGCTGTGCCCGCGGTGGTGATCGGCGGCGGGCAAGATCCGCAACCTGGACCGCAGCAGCCCATGCCAGCGATCGTGGTCTCGGGCGCGTCGAGCTCGCCTGCGCAGCCGCCGCAACAAGCCGAAGCGCCGCGCCCGGCGGCGGGCTTCAGGCCGGGCCCCGCGGCCGGATCATCGGGTCCCGCGGCGGGCGCGGCCCCTGCGTCCCCTCCGCCGAACGAGGCCTCCGCGCCTTCGCACGCGCCTGCTCCCTCCCACGGCGGCGAGCAGCTCGAGATGACCTCGACCGACGTGCCCGCGGGCACGATCATCGCGGGCCGCTACAAGGTCGACAAGCTGCTCGGCCGCGGCGGCATGGGCGCGGTGTACGGCGTCACGCACGTGAACACCGGCGAGCGCCTCGCGCTCAAGGTGCTGAACCCGGTGCTCGCGACCAACCCGCAGGCGGTCGAGCGCTTCCGCACGGAGGCGCGCGCCCCCGTGAAGATCGGCACCGACCACGTCGTGCGCGTCACCGACGCCGACGTCGCGAGCGAGCTCGGCGGCGTGCCGTTCCTCGTGATGGAGCTGCTCAACGGCCGCGACCTCGGCACCGAGCTCAAGCGGCGCGGCGCGCTGCCCGCGGGCGAGGTCGTGCTCTATCTGCGGCAGGTCGCGCGCGCGCTCGACAAGGCCCACGCGATCGGCATCATCCACCGCGATCTCAAGCCCGCGAACCTCTACCTCACGCAGCGCGACGACGGCACGCCGCTCGTGAAGATCCTCGACTTCGGCATCGCCAAGCTCAAGGACGGCATCAGCGCCGAGCTCACGCAGGATGGTACAATTTTCGGTACACCTTGGTACATGTCGCCCGAGCAGGCGCGCGGGCACGCGTCCAAGGTCGGTCCATCGGCGGACCTCTGGGCGCTCGGGCTGATCGCGTTCCGCCTGCTCACGGGGCGCAACTACTGGTCGGCCGAGGGCATGGCCGCGCTCATCGGGCAGATCTGCTACGACCCGATGCACGCGCCGAGCACCATCGCGCCGCACCTCGGGCCGCGCTTCGATCAATGGTTCTTGAAGGCGTGCAACCGCGAGTCCGATCAGCGCTTCGCGAGCGCGACGGAGATGGTCCTCCGCCTCGCCGAGTCGCTCGGCGTGTCGGGCCAAGCGCAGATGACAGGGCAGTTCGAGGCGTCCGCCGCGGGCTATTCGCTCTCGGGGACGCCGTCGGGCATGAGCCTCTCGGGCGTGCAAGGCATGTCGCTCACGCCCAACTCGTACGCGCCGATGAACGTGTCGGCGCAGAACATGAACCTCGCGGCGATGAACGCTTCGGCCGCTGGGATGAACGCGTCGTCGCCGGGCATGAGCACGTCGTCGCCGGGCATGCCCGCGCCGCCGTCCGGCGCTCAAGGGCCCACGTCCGCGCCGAGCAGCGGCCCCACGTCGTCGCCCAACAGCGCGCCTTCGTTCAGCGTGCCCGGCACCAACATCCCGCTGCCTTCTTCGGCGAGCCCGGAGATGATCGCGTCGTCGCAGCCGCGCAAGAAGTCGCCGGGATCCACGCTCGCGATCGCGTCGCTCCTGATGGTGGTCGTGGGCGGCGGGCTCACCGCGGCGTGGCTCGTGTTCGGCAATCGCATCATGGGCACCGCGCCCGCCGCTGCGGGACAAGGCTCGGCGACCACGGCGCAGGCGCCCGTCGCGTCGGCGAGCGCGGAGCCGACCACCACGGCGTCGGCCGAGGTCGCGCCTCCTCCGACCGCGGAGGCCTCCGCGCCGCCGCCCGCGTCTGCGTCCGCGGCGCCGCCCGCGCCTTCGCTCGGCGCGCCGTGGCCCAAGCCGCCGGGCACCGGAGCCGTCGCTCCGGGCCCGCTCCCCGGCCCCAAGCCCGCGCCCGGACCTCTCCCCGGCAGCACCGCGAAGCCCTCGTCCCCTTCACCCGGACCTGCGCCCGCGCCCGCGCCCAAACCGAAGCCCGTCAAGGTTAAATTCTGAGGCTCATGCCGCTCTTCCACCGCACGAAACTCGCCCTCGCCGCGCCCGCCGCGGCGCTGATCCTGACGCTCGCCCCGAGCGCGTTCGCGCAGTCTCCAGACGACATCAAGAACGGCCGCAAGGTCGCGGGCGAGGGGCTCGAAGCGTACAACGCGTCCAAGTTCGACGACGCGCGCAAGCTCTTCGAGAAGGCCCGCGCGCTCTACCCGAGCGCGCAGGTGCTCCGCCTGCTCGGCTATTCGGAGCTCGCGCTCGAGCACTGGATCAAGGCCGCGGAGGCCATGGAAGCGTCGATTGACTCCAAGATCGGACCGCTCTCCAAAGAGGACAAGAAGGACGTCGAGGACAACCTCGCCAAGGCGCTCACGCACATCGGGACGATCACCGTCGTGTGCAAGACGCCGAAGGCCACGATCCAAATCGACGACATGGAGGCGATCGGCGGCTCGATCGACAAGCCGATGCGGCTCGTCGAGGGTCCGCACAAGATCGTGATCAAGGCGCCCGAGCATCTCGACGAAGTGCAGGACATCAAGATCGAGCCCGGAAAGAAGCTCGATTTGACCATCACGCTCAAAGAGAAGCCCAAGCCCCCTCCGCCCAAGCCCCCTCCGCCCAAGCCCAAGGCGCCCCCGGTCAAGACGCAGTGGTTCCCGAATCAAAAGGCCGTCGGCCTCGGGCTCGCGGGCGCGGGCGTGGGCCTCGGCGCGGCCGCGCTCGGCACGATGATCCAATGGATCTCGCTGAAGAGCGCGGTCGACAAAGACGCGGCCGCGTGGTCGTCCGCGGGCTGTCCCAACGTCAACCCGCAAGCGTGCGAGTTCAACCGCCAAGCCATCAACATCGACGCCGGCCGCGCGGATCGCTTCCGCAACATCAGCCTCGGGCTGGGCGTCGGCGCGGGCGTGCTCTTCGCGACGGGCGCGGCCTTCGTGCTCGCGCCCAAGCCCATTTGGTACAAGCCCCCGAAGGACACGACGACGGCCGCGTCGTTGGGCTGCGCGCCGCTCGGAGCTGGCCTCGCGTGCGAGGGGAGCTTCTGAAGCGATCATGAAGAAGGCCGTCAACACCGGCCTTTCGGCCCTGTTGTTCGTGGGGATGGCCGCGTGCTTGGAGGCGCCCGCCGCCCCCGCGAGCGTCACGCTCGACGTGCGTGACGTGAAGGTCTCCGAGGGCGTGGGCCTCGAGACCGCGTGCGTGCCGACGGGCGTGGAGCTCTGCTTCGACGCGCGCGACAACAACTGCAACGGCGTCATCGACGAGGGATGCGGCCTTCGAACAGGCATCCTTCAGTTCGTGATCGCGTGGGAGAGCGACGCCGACGTCGACCTCAACGTGTACGACACCTCGGGCGAGCCCGCGAAGATCGGCGAGGCGACGTCGGGTGGGCTCGTCAAAGATCGCGACTGCCCTCGATCGGGCGATTGCCACCGGCAAAACGTCGAGAACGTGTACCTCAGCGAAGGGGAGCCCCATCGAGGCCGCTACAAGGTGGTCGTGCGCCTCGAAAAGCTGAACGGCGCGTCAGCCCCGGTGCGGGTGCGCATGGGCGCGCGCGTGGGCCAAAAATCCTATGCAATGGCCGTCGAGCTGACGCCGGGCGCAGGGACCGAAGAGAAAGAGTTCGGCTTCTCGCTTTGATGACACGCGCCGGGAATTGACGCGCGGCACCTCGTGCCCCTAAAACGGCGACGCCGTCCTTTGCCCTCTTCGTCGGGCCTGGAGAACCATCGCGCATGAACCCCACGTGGATGCTCACCATGATCGTGGCGCTCACCGCCGCCTTCGCCTACAGCGCGAACCGGCGCTGGCAGCTCCTCAAGGTGGGGCGCTCCGAGGACAGGCTCGACGATCTCTTCGAGCGGCTCAAGGGCACGTACGAATACGCGTTCGTGCAAAAGAAGATGAGCAAGTACCCGCTCGCGGGGCTCGCGCACAAGCTCATCTTCCTCGGCTTCGGCGTGCTCCTGGTGAACACGCTCATGCTCTGGGGCCGCGGCTTCGACCCGGCGTTCAACCTCTTCATCTTCGGTCACAAGCCCGTGCTCGGGCTGCCGCTCGGCCGCATCTACGAAGCGCTCAAAGACGTGTTCGCCTCGCTCGTCATCGCGGGCGCGCTCGTCTTCGTTTACTTCCGCGCGGTCAAGCGCGAGGCGCGCATGACGCTGTCGGGCGAGGGGCTCTTGATCCTCGGCATCATCCTCACGATGATGATCGCGGACATCGTTTATAGCGGCGCGTCGCTCGTGCTCTGGCACCGGCAGGCCGAGCTCTGCGCGGGCAACGCCGAGCTGTGCGGCCGCGTGGGGACCATCGTCGCGCACTTCGGCGGCCCGGCCGAGGGCGCGCTCTCGTGGGATGCCATGGCGCCCGCGGGCTCGCTCGCGGCGCTGCTGCTCGGCTCGACGCAGCCGGAGACGCTCGTCCTCCTCGCGCACGTCGGCTTCTGGACGCACTCGACGCTGGTGCTCGTGTTCGCGAACCTGCTCCCGCACTCGAAGCACTTTCACATCATCACGGCGATCCCGAACGTCTTCGCGCGCGACCTCGCGCCTCCGGGCCGCTTGCCGATGCTCGTCCCCGCGACCGCGGGCGCGTCGGATCACGGTCATGGCCACGATCACGATCACGGGTCGAACGGCGCGGCCGCGCCCTCGATCTCGGAGCGCATCGGCGAGATGGTCATGAAGGCCGCCGAGGAGCCCGAGAAGGCCGAGCCCGTGGGCGCCTCGCGCATCGAGCACTTCTCGTGGAAGGCGATCCTCGACTTTTACACGTGCACCGAGTGCGGCCGTTGCTCGGACAACTGCCCCGCGCACAAGACGGGCAAGATGTTGAGCCCCAAGCAGCTCACGCTCAACCTGCGCGATCATCTCTACAACCGCGAGCACGAGCTGCTCAATCGGCCGGGCGGGCCCAAGGGCGCCGTCGACGACGGGCACGGCCATGGCCACGGCGACGATCACGGCCACGGCGACGATCACGGTCACGGCGACGATCACGGCCATGGCGACGATCACGGCGATCACGGCCACGGCGATCACGGCGATCACGACGATCACGGCCACGACGATCACGGCCACCACGAGCCCGTCTACCCGGACAACCCGATCCCGATCCCCGAGGTCGTGTCGACGCCGGTGGATCTCGTGCCGAACGTGATCCACCCCGACGTGCTTTGGGCCTGCACCACGTGCCGCGCGTGCGAGGAGCAGTGCCCGGTGATGATCAGCTACGTCGACAAGATCGTCAGCATGCGGCGCCACCTCGTGCTCGTGAAGGGCGAGTTCCCGCAGGAGCTCGGCAACGTCTTCAGCGCGCTCGAGGTCAACGGCAACCCGTGGAACCTCGCGCGCATCGATCGCGGCAACTGGGCCGAGGGCTTGGGCGTGCCGACGATGGCCGAGCACCCGACCGCGCAGGTCCTCTATTGGGTCGGCTGCGCCGCGAGCTACGACGATCGCGCCAAGAAGATCGCGCGCGCGACGGCCAAGCTGCTCAAGGCGGCGGGCGTCGACTTCGCGATCTTGGGCCAAGAAGAGACGTGCACCGGCGATCCGGCGCGGCGCGCGGGCAACGAGTACCTCTTCGCGATGCTCGCCGAGCAGAACGTCACCACGCTGAACGGCTACAAAGATCAAGGCGGAATCAAGCAGATCCTCACCACCTGCCCGCACTGCTTCAACTCGATCAAGAACGAGTACCCCGACTTCGGCGCGCGCTTCGAGGTCGTCCACCACACGGACTACCTGCTCGGTCTCGTGGCCGAAAAGAAGCTCATCCCGCGCAAGAAGGTCGTGGGCAAGGTCGCCTATCACGACTCGTGTTACCTCGGCCGGTACAACGGAGTGTACGAGTCGCCGCGCGACATCTTGAAGAGCATCCCGGGCGTCGAGCTGGTCGAGGCCGAGGGGTGGAACCGCGACAAAGGCCTTTGCTGCGGCGCGGGCGGCGCGCAGATGTGGATGGAGGAGCAGAACAAGGATCGCGTGAACGTCAAGCGCACGCTCCAGCTCCTTCAGACCGAGGCCAAGACCATCAGCACCGCGTGCCCCTTCTGCCAGACGATGATCACCGACGGCCTCAAGGCGGTCTCGAAGGAAGAAGAGATTCGCCAGCTCGACGTGGTCGAGCTGCTCGAAGAGTCCTGCGCGCTCGACAAGCCCCTCGGCGTCCGCGCGGCCATGCCTCAAGATCCTCCGCGCGCCGCGCCCGCTGCGCGCGAGGCCGCCGAAGCGTGAGCGCGTACGATCATTAAAGGCTGAAAAACCGCGACAAAAGCGACGAAAAGAAAGTAGCGGACGCAAAAGTCGTGCGTTTCCCGGAGAGGGGAGCTAGCATCGGGGCGTCCTTGGAGGTGCTCTGTGGGCGCGGAGAGTGCGGCAAAGCTGATTCACCACCCTCCTCCAGTTCCTATCGATTCAGTCGCGGATGCGTCTGTCCAACTCAGACGCTGGCGCGATGATTCCGAGCTCAGATGTGATCGCTGCGATGCCCTCATCGAGGGCGAGCCCGGCGGTCGAGCGACCTATGTCAGCACACGCGGAGCGAGCGAGGTTCACGTCGAAGAGCAAGCGCTCTGCCGCGATTGCGCCGCGCAGATCGGCGTAAGCTCGCTGATCGCGTACATGGCCCGCGAAGAAGAGGGTTAGATCTCCCTCTCCCCAACGCCGCCTCGAAGCCGTTCCTTACAGCGTCTTATGCGGCTCTCTCGTTGACCGCGTCGACGATGATCTCTTGGCCGTCGACGCTCACGAGCGCGACCGCGCCGCCTTCGAGATCGCCGCGGAGGATCAGCTCGGAGAGCGGGCCTTCGATGAGCCTGTTGATCGCGCGCCGCATGGGTCGCGCGCCGAGATCGGGATCGAAGCCGCCCGACGCGAGCAGCGCGTCCACGACCTCGGGCTCGACGTCGAGCCGCACGCCGCGCGCTTCGAGCGCCTGCGCCAGATCGTCGATCAAACGCCGCGCGATCTCAGCCACCTCGACGCGCGTCAGCGGGCTGTAGCAGAGCACCTCGTCGATGCGGTTGTAGAGCTCGGGCGGCAAGGTCGCGCGCGCCGCGGCGATCATCGTGTCGGCCAAGCGCTCGGGTGGCACCTCGGTACGACCGCGCGCGAAGCCCACGCGTTGCTCGCTCTTGAGAGCGCCTGCTTCGGCCGCGCCCAAGTTCGAGGTCATCACGATCACGGTGTTGGTGAGGTCGACGCGCCGGCCTCGACCGTCGGTCATGCGACCTTCGTCGAACACCTGCAAAAAGGCTTCGAGCACGTCGCGGTGGGCCTTCTCGATCTCGTCGAGCAAGATGACCTGATACGGGCGTCTGCGAACGGCTTCGGTGAGCTGACCGCCGGCCTCGTGACCCACGTAGCCCGGCGGCGCGCCGACGAGCCGCGCGATCGCGTGCGCCTCGGCGTACTCCGACAGATCGAGCCTCGTCATCGCGTCGGGCGAGTGGAACAGCGCCTCGGCGATGGCCTTCGCGGTCTCGGTCTTTCCGACGCCCGTGGGGCCGAGCAAGAGGAACGATCCGATGGGCCTCCGCGCGCGCAGGCCCGCGGCGTTGCGGCGGAGCACGCGCGCGATCTTGCCGAGGGAAGCGGAGTGGCCCACTACGCGCTCGGCGAGCAGCGTGTCGAGCGCGAGCATGCGCTCGCGGTCCGTCTCCAAGAGCCGCTCGACCGGCACGTCACCGAGCTCGGCGACGACGGCCGCGACCTCGGGCAAGCCCACGCGCGACGCGCCGTGCCTGCGCTTCGCGCGCGCGCCCGCGAGATCGAGCACGCCGATCGCTTTGTCGGGCAGCGCGCGGCCGGGCAGGTAGCGGATGGACCAGCTCACCGAGGCGGCGATCGCGTCGTCCGCGTAGCCGAGGCCGTGGTGGCGACCGAGCGACTCGCTCACGTTCTTGAGCAACAGGAACGCGTCCTCTTCGTTCGGCTCTTCGATCTCGATCGGCGTGAAGCGCCGCGCGAGCGCGCCGTCCGCCTCGACGAGCCTCCGCAGCTCGTCGGTGCTGGTCGCGCCGATGAGCGGGATGTCGCCGCGCGCGAGCGCGACCTTGAGCTCGGCGGAGGCCTCCTCGCCCGCCGCGAACAGATCGTGGATCTCGTCGAAGAACACGATCACCTTGCCGCGCGCCTCGCGCAGCTCCCCGCGGATCACCGCGAGCCGCTCCGCGAGCGCGCCGCGCGAGGACGTCCCCGAGAGCAGCTCGGAGACCACGATCTCGACTACGACGCGATCGTCGAGCGCCGCGCGCGCGAGCCTCGCCGCGACGCCGCGCGCGACCGCGGTCTTGCCCACGCCGGGCGGACCCACGAGGCACGGGCTGTTCGCGTGACGCTTGCCGAGCACGTCGAGCACGCGATCGATCTCTTCGTCGCGGCCGATGATCTCTTCGAGCTCGCCGCGCGCGGCCGCGAGCGTGAGGTTGTGACCCACGGTCGCGAGCACCGGGAAGCGCGTTTTGTCGAGCGCGAACCGCTCGACCTCGACCTCGGGCAACGGCGCCGGCGGCGCGATGCGCATCGAAGGCTCGGGCGCGATCCTCCGCTTGGCCTCGGCGATCCTCGGCGGAGGGAGGATGGGCACCGCGACGGGCTCGGCCGAAGGGCGCGAAGGTCGCTCCGTGATGGGCCTCCGCGCGCTCTGCATGAGGATGCCCGAGGGCGGCCTGGTCATGGGCGCGCGCACGGGCTTCATCGCGGGCGGGGGCGTCGTGATCGGCGCGCGCCGCTTGACCGCGCCGAGCGCGATCTGGAGCGCAGCGGCGCGGAGCTTCGCGAGATCGACGCCCGCGTGGACGAGCGATCGGTGCGCGGCCGACGCGCGATCGGCGAGCAGCGCGAGGAGCAGGTGCAACGCCGATGGCTCGGTGGGGAGCCTCGCGTGCGTAGTTCGAACAGGGGGCGGCGATCGAAGCGGCGAGGGCTTTTGGATCGGCTCCTGCGGCGCGGGCGCTTCGGGGTGGCGCGCGGCGATGTCGCGCGCGGCGGCGAAGGCGCGGCCGAGGGGATCGGGCCCGTCGTCGTCGAACGATCGGCTCGCTTTGAGCAAGCTCTCTTGATCGAGCCTGCGCTCGCGGAGCAGCTCGCCCGCGGTGGTCTCCGAGGCGGCGATCACGGCGAGCAAATGAACGCTGCTCATCCGCTCTTTGCGGGTTTGTGCGAGGTCCTGCGCGAGCTTTCGCAGGGTGACGAGCTCGGCCTGCGAACGGGGCTGGGTCATCCGGCGGTCTCCGAGCGCAGGGGTTCTCACGCTGGCCGCGGCCGGGCCAAGTTCCTCACGCGGGGGCGAGGCGCACGGCGCGTCGCTCCGCGCCCGTCAGCGGCCAGACGTAACGCCGATCATCCTTGAAAATAAGGCCTTTGGGCGCGCTCGGCTCCTCCTTCGCGACGAGGACCCAAACGTCTCCGCGAGGCGCGAGCGCGTGGCCCAACGCAGCCCACGCGGGCGGCGCCAACGTCGCGCGCGAGATCGCGACGTCGAAGCGCTCGCCCTTCTTGACGACCTCTTCGCCGCGCCCGCGCACCACGCGGGGGCCGCCGCCCGGGAGCTGGGCAGCGACGAGCCTCAAGAACGCGACGCGCTTGTCTTTGGGCTCGATCAACGTGACGTCTAGATCGGGCCTCACGATCGCGATGGGGAGCCCAGGCGCGCCCGCGCCCGAGCCGACGTCGACGACGCGCGCGCCCTCGGGCAGATGCGGCGCGAGGACGAGCGCGTCGGCGATCATCAGGTCGACGAGCTCGTCGTCGCTCCGCGCGGCCGTCAGATCGACGCGCGCGTTCCATTCGACGAGCAGCGTGAGCCACGCGAGGAGGCGCTCGGCCGCGCCCGGATCGAGCGGATCGCCGAGGGCGCGCGCCGCGCGATCGATGCGATCGAGGAGGCTCGCGGTCACGGCGGTACGATAGCGCATGTTCCTCTTCGGCCAGACGGCGAGGCGCGTCGTCTACGCGATCTTGATCACGGCGCTGATCCCGCTGCTCTCTGCGTTCTTCGTGTCGCGCGCGGTCATCGAGCGCATCTCCGCGGCGGCGTTCCAGCCCGAATTCGACGCGCACATCGAGCGTTCGATCGGCGTCTACGCCGAGCTCGCCAAGGCGCTCAAGCAGGCGATGCGCGCGGAGGCGCAGGTGATCGCGGGGTCGAGCGTGCTGAAGAGGGCCGTCACGGCGCGCGATGAAGGCGCGATCAAGCAAGAGCTCACGCGGGCCATCACCGATCACCCGACGCTCGTGAGCCTGCGCGTGGAGCGTTGCGCGGGCGCGCTCGTGGCCGAGCGCGATCGCGGAAAGCCCGTGGATCCCGCGATGGAACGCACGCTCGAGGTGCGGAGGCCGCTCGGCGACGAGCACGCGAGCTGCGACGACGACGAGAAGGACGCGATGCTGGTGGCGACGTTCGCTGCGCCGCGCGCGCGCTTCGACGAGCTGTCCGACGTGGAGGGCTTCGCGCGGTCGCACGCGCACCTGCGCGCGCACTTTCGCGACTATGTCGCGACCACGTACGAGAGGGCCTCCGCGGCGATCCTCGCGGTGACGCTCGTCGTCGCGGTCGCCGCGGGGAGCTTGGTCGTGCGGCCCGTGACCAAGCGGATCGCGGCGCTCGCGGCGGCGACGCGCCCAGTGGCTGAAGGTGATCTGTCGGTGCGCGTAGGCCTGTCGGGCAACGACGAGGTCGCGGAGCTGGGGCGCGCGTTCGATCGCATGTTGGAGGAGCTCGATCGGAGCCGCGCGCGGCTCGATTTTCTCAAGCGGATGAGCGAGTGGCAGAAGGTCGCGCGCAGGCTCGCGCACGAGATCAAGAACCCGCTCACGCCGATCCAGCTCGCGGTCGAGGAGTGTCACCGGCGTTATCGCGGCGATGATCCGGTGTATCGGCGCATCGTCGAGACCACGCTGGAGGTGGTCGAGGAGGAGATCGCGTCGCTGCGCAGGCTCGTGGGGCAGTTCTCGAGCTTCGCGAGGCTGCCGCGCGCGGACCTGATGCAGGCTGATTTGGCGGCGTTTTTGCGCGAGCAGGGCGATCGCTTCACCGCGATCGGACGCGCGGAGGAGGCGCCCGAGGAGGAGAGCGACGGCGAGCTGTACGCGGGCGTGTCGATCGCGTTCGACGTTCCCGAGGGCGAGATGCCGGCGGCGATGGACGCGGAGATGCTCCATCGCGTGCTCGCGAACGCGATCCGCAACGCGGCGCAGGCGATCCGCGACATGGGCCCAAAGCGCGGGGGAAAGGGCAACGTGCGCGTGACCGCGCGGCGCGAGGGCGACGAGCACGTGATCACCATCGACGACGACGGGCCCGGGATCCCGGCCGAGGTGGCCTCGGTGCTCTTCGATCCGTACGTGACGACCAAGCGCGACGGCACGGGCCTCGGGCTCTCGATCGTCAAGAAGATCGTGATGGATCACGGCGGCGCGGTGAGCGCCGGATCGAGCCCGCTCGGCGGCGCGCGGCTCCGCATCGCGATCCCGCGCGCGGGGACGAGGGCGTCCGAGGCCGCGGCGCTGCGCGCGGCGAGCGAGGTGGACGCGCCGCTCTCGACGTAGCGCGCGCTCGCGGATTGGAGTAAGTGCGCGCCTCACGATGCTCGACGACAAGCTCCGCGAATGCTTGACCTTCGACGACGTGCTCTTGGCGCCGGCCTACAGCGAGGTGCTGCCCGCCGAGGTCGACGTTAAAACGCGGCTCACGCGCAAGATCCACGTCAACGTGCCGCTCGTGAGCGCCGCGATGGACTCGGTCACCGAAGGCCGCGCGGCGATCGCGATGGCGCGCGCCGGCGGGCTCGGCGTCATCCACAAGAACCTGCCACCCGCGGCGCAGGCCCGCGAGGTCGAGCGCGTGAAGCGCGCCGAGAGCGGGATGATCGCGGCGCCCATCACCGCGCGCCCGGATCAATCGCTCCGCGAGGCGCTCGCGGTGATGCACGAGCACGACATCAGCGGCCTGCCTGTGGTCGAGGGCGACAAGCCCGTGGGCATCTTGACCGCGCGCGACATCCGCTTCGAAAAGAACCTCGATCAGCCGGTCCACGCGCTCATGACGCGCGATCTGGTCACGGTGCCGCCGGGCGTGTCGAACGATCGCGCCAAGGAGCTGCTCCACGCGCACCGCATCGAGAAGCTCCTCGTGGTCGAGGGCGGCAAGCTCGTCGGGCTCGTCACCATCAAGGATCTGCTCCAAGCCGACAGGAACCCCGACGCGGTCAAAGACGATCTCGGCAGGCTGCGCGTGGGCGCGGCCGTCGGGCCCGGCGCGGACTGCTTGGAGCGCACCGACGCGCTCGTCGCGGCGGGTGTGGATCTCATCGTGGTCGACACGGCGCACGGTCACTCGCGCGGCGTCATCGAGGCCGTAAAAGCCATCAAAAAACGGCATGGAAACGTCGAGCTCGTCGCGGGCAACGTGGCCACGGCGGATGGAACGCTCGCGCTCATCGACGCGGGCGTCGACGCGGTGAAGGTCGGCATCGGGCCCGGGAGCATCTGCACGACGCGTGTGGTCGCGGGCATCGGTGTGCCGCAGATCACGGCCATCGCCGACGCTGCGCGCGTGGCCGACCAACACGACGTGCCCATCATCGCGGACGGCGGCGTGAAGTTCTCGGGCGACGTCACCAAGGCCATCGCGGCGGGCGCGTCGAGCGTGATGATCGGATCGCTCTTCGCGGGGACCGACGAATCGCCCGGCGATCTCGTGCTCTACCAAGGCCGCAGCTACAAGTCGTACCGCGGCATGGGCTCGCTCGGCGCGATGAAGAAGGGCAGCAAAGATCGCTACGGGCAAGGCGGCGCGGCCGACGAGAAGCTCGTGCCCGAGGGCATCGAGGGGCGCGTGCCGTACCGCGGGTCGCTCACGTCGATCTTGCACCAGCTCGTCGGCGGGCTGCGCGCGGGCATGGGCTACACAGGGTCGGCCAACATCGCGGCGCTCCGCAAGAATGGGAAATTCATCCGCATCACCTCGCAGGGCCTCCGCGAGAGCCACGTTCACGACGTGATCATCACCGAAGAGGCGCCGAACTACCGGACGACATAGCCCTGTGCACAAGCGTTTTCCTCTCGTCGCCGCGCTCTTCTTAGTCTCGGGCGCGACGGGGCTCCTCTACGAGGTCGCCTTCTCCAAGCTGCTCGCGTACGTGTTCGGCGCGACGGCGTACGCGGTGAGCGCGGTGCTCGCGGCGTTCATGGGCGGGCTCGCGCTGGGCGCGTACGTGGGCGGTCGTTACGCGGCGAAGATCGATCGGCCGCTCATGGCGTACGGCGTCCTCGAATCGCTCGTCGGCGTGATGTGCGCGGTGAGCCCGCTCGTGTTGGAGGTCGTGACGACCGCGTACGTGAGCCTCGCGCGCTCGTCGCCCGGCTCGCTCGCGACCATCACGATCGCGCGCGCGGGCCTTACGGCGCTCGTGGTGGTGGTGCCGACGGTGGCGATGGGCGCGACGTTGCCGCTTCTCTCGCGCGTGGTCGCTGGGCAAGAGGGCAAGACGAGCGCCGAGACGATCGAGAGTGGTCGCCGCCTCGCGGTGCTCTACGCGATCAACACGGGCGGCGGCGCGCTCGGCGCGTTGGCGAGCGCGTACGTGATCCTCCCGTGGGCGGGCGTTCGCGGCACCATGCGCGGCGCGGCGATCGCGAACGTGATCATCGGCGCGATCGCCTTTTTTGCAGGGCGAAGCGACGCTCCTTCGCACGCGAAGGACGAGGCGCACGGCGAGGGGGAGGGGAGCCATCGCGAGGATCGTTTGCTCCTCGGGCTCGCGTTTGCGTCGGGGTTTTTGGTCTTTGCGGCCGAGGTGATCGAGACGCACCTGCTCGCGTTGCTCATCGGCAACAGCGCGTATGCGTTTGGCTTGATGCTCGCCATCTTCCTCGTGTGTTTGGCGCTCGGGGCAGCCAGAGCACCTGCGTTTGCGCGCGCGAAGGGCGAGGCGGCGCTCCCGCGCGGGCTCGCGATCGCGGCGTTGTCGGTGGCAGTCTCGTTGCTCTTTTGGGATCAGCTCCCGCGCTTCTTTACGGCGGCGGGCAAGGTGATCGGCTCGTGGGGAGGGCGTGAGCTCTGCCGTGCGGGCGCGGCGTTCGCGATCTTGGCGGTGCCCACGTATTGGATGGGGACCACGTTTCCGCTCCTGCTCGCCAAGGTGGCTTCGCGAAAAGACGTGGCGCGCGCGGTCGGCAGGCTCACGGTGGCCAACACGGTGGGGACCATCGTTGGATCCATCGTGACGGGATATGCCATCTTGCCGGCGCTCGGCTCGCAGGGTGGTTTGCGGGCAGTGGCGATTGCGTTTGCGATCGCCTCGCTCGTCGCGGCCCGTTATGGCGGTGCGGCGCCCGAGGTGGGTTTGCAGGGCAAGCGCGATTTGCTGCTCTCGGCGCTCGCGATGGTCGTTGCGGTTGCGTTGCCAAGGTGGGATTTGGCGCGGCTCACGAGCGGAGCCAACGTGTATTTTACGGTGGGTCCGCCGCCCGACGAGATCCTCTTCGTGCGGGAGGACGTCCACGGTGGGGTCACCACGGTGACGAAGCGTGGGGGCGTCACCACGATGTACACGAATGGCAAGTTCCAAGGCGATGACGGCGCCGAGATGGCTGCGCAGCGCAGGTTTGCGCACTTCCCCTCGTTGTTCGTGCGGAAATTCGATCGCACGCTCGTGATCGGGTTGGGCACGGGCACCACGCTCGGCACCATCGCGGCGTATCCATGGGCCAAGATCGACGTCGCCGAGATTTCGCCTGCGATCGTCGACGCGGCCAAACGCTTCTTTGGCCCGCAGGGCGCCAAGGCGTTGAGCGATGGGCGGGTGACGCTCGATCTCAACGATGGTCGCAACGTGCTCTTGGTCTCCAATGCTCCTTACGATCTCGTGACCATCGAGCTGACGAGCGTGTGGTTCGCGGGCGCGTCGAGCCTTTACAGCCGTGAATTTTATGAGCTGGTCAAGGCGCGGCTGTCGAGCGATGGAGTCCTGCAACAATGGGTGCAGCTCCATCACATCCGGCGCGAGGAGCTCGCGTCCATCGTGCGCACGCTCCGCTCGGTGTTCCCGCACGTGGCGCTCTTCGTGGGCGGCTCCCAAGGCATCTTGGTGGCGAGCGCCGCGCCGCTCGTCGCGTCCAAGGCGCGGCTCGCCACGCTCGACGCCCGGCCGGCCCTCGCCGAGACGTTGGCTGGCAAGAAGCTCGTCTCGTTGTTCGAGGAGCTGAGCGCCTCGGAAGAGGATTTGGACAAGCTGGTGGCCGAGACGACCCCGGTGCCGGTCCTCTCGACGGATGATAACCTGTACCTCGAATACGCGACGCCCAAGGGCAACGTGATGAGCTATGGCGCGTCGCTCGATGCCACGTTGGGGCTGCTCGGGCGGTATCGGACCAAGGGTGTGCTGGAGAAGCACCTCGCGGAGTGAGGTTGTCGGCTCACTCCTCCGCACCGACTTCGGCGAGGAGCTGCTGATAGAACGGCGCGCCCTCCAGCCGCGCGAGCAGCGCGCGCCTCTCAGTCGGCGGGAGCGCGGGCAAGATGTACTTCAACGACGCGACCAGCACGGGTTGCTCGACGACCTTCACCAGCTCGGCCGAGAAGCCCGCGACCTCCTCTTCGGTGAAGCGAGAGAAGAGCGCCGGCTCCGTCACCCGCTCCTCATGAAGGATGTGCGCCAGGTAGCTCGAATGAAACTCCGTGACCAAGAGGTAAAAAGCGTGGTGCTCCTCGGCGCTTTGGGAGCCGTCGAGCCGCGCGAGGGCGGACAACATCCGACCTTGGAGCGCTTCGAGCCGCTGGTGATCGTCGAGGTCGTGCCGCGCGGCGCCCTCGTCACGCGTGAGGAGCGGAGCGAGGAAGAAGCGATCCTCGTTCACGAGGTGGTGAGTCAGGAGCAGCTCGAGCTCAGCGCCCTTGGCCTTGAGCGCGGCGAGGGCGCCCCGATCCCCGTAGTCGGTGCTGCCGGCCAACAGTTGAAAGCGACCCAAGGCATTTCGAAGCCCCTTGTGGGACGCGGCGTACGGCGATTCACGCATGGTGAACAGCGCATACCATGGCGGCCCAACCCGGAAAAGCCACTTGCTTCAAGGAGGCCAGCGCGTGTGCGAGTCTTCCAAACGCGCGCGATCTCGTAACGCAACAGCCTCAGCGCGCGCGGCCCCGCCGCACATAAAGAGGGTCATACGGGGGCATGACCGACAACGTGAGGAGCGCCACCTGCTCGCCGATAGCGCTGTTGCCCGCGTGCGCGTCGGGCGGCACCGTGACCACATAACCACGTTGCAGCGCGTCCACCGCGGTGGCGTGAAGCCCAAGCTCGGTGGCGCACCCCGTTAAGATGATCTCGTCGGCGTCGAGCTCGGTGAGGAGCTCGCCCAAATCAGAGCGGTTGAAGGCGCTGTACGTGGGCTTCTTAATCACATGATCGCCGCGCTCGGGCGCGAGCGCCGGCCACACCTCGGCGCCCTCGGTGCCTTCGAGCGCGTGAAGGGGCCACACCTCGAAGTCGGGATCATCAGGCTTGTGATGGTCACACACGTACACCACAGGGATGGACGTGGCCCGCGCCTCTTCGAGCCGGCGCTTCATCGCAGGCACGATGGCCCGCGCACGCGGCACCTCCAGCGCTTTGCCCTCCGCCAAATGGTCGACGATCATGTCGAGCACGAGCAGCACGGGACGCACCGGGCGAAGCGGCTTGGGCTTCTTGGCGAGGATGCGATCGAGCAGGCGCGGAGGCGGCGCGACCGGATCAACCTCCATCGCGAGCCGCGCGAGCCCCTCGCGAAGACCCACGAGATCCGCGGTGTCGTCCGGGCTCGGTGTGACAATCGCATCGAGCGCGCGGTCGGGTGCCCTCGCCAACAAAAGCGAGAGGAGCTGCTCTTCTCCGATCCGCTCGATCAT
>CAYTJL010000079.1:0-3290 GCA_964437785.1 uncultured Polyangiaceae bacterium | reverse complement strand
GGGTCGGGCGCGAGCGCACCAGGACCATAAAGGCCCTTCATCACCTTTCGGATGCTCCTGTCGATCATGCCCCGGAAAGGCACCTTGGCCATCATTCCATACATGGCCGCGTTCCCGCTCCCGGCCATTTGGGGGTTGGCCTTCACCTCGGCCACCGCCTCGCGAAGATCATGAACGTACGCCTCGATGACCGGGACGTGATTCGATGTCACCGTGCAGTGCACCGACGCCGGCCGCTGCTGCCGATCCACGCTCCACCCCCTCGCCTCCATGCGATCGGCGACCGCATAAACGGAGATCGCACGGTCCTTTGCGGCCCACGCGACCAAGGTCGCGTCAGGCGGCCCGAGCACGGTCAGCTCGGGGATGGAGGCGATCCCCTCTTGAAGCGCCCTGGCCGCCTCCATGGCTCTGCGGGTGTGATCCAAAAACCCCTCTCGGCCAAGCGCCTTGAGCGACGCCCACGCCGCCGCGATGGGCCCGCCCGCCCGCGTCCCCGTCATGCTGGGAGATGCGTAGATGCCTCCGGGCCAATCGGTCGCGACGAAGAACTGGTGCTCCAGATAACGCATGTCGCGATACACGATCACGCTCGCGCCCTTGGCGGAGAAACCATATTTGTGGAGGTCGGCCGACATCGAGGTTACGCCGGGGACACGAAAATCAAAGGTCGGGACGGGGTAGCCGAGCGCCTCGACCCACGGCAGCAAGAAGCCCCCGACACAAGCGTCCACGTGGAAAGGGATCGACCTCTCCTGCGCGATGGCCCCGATCGCCTCGATGGGATCGACGACGCCGTGCGGATATTGAGGCGCCGACGCCGCGACGAGCACGGTGCTTCGACCGATGAGCGCGCGCATCGCCTCGGGCTCGGCCCGGAAATCCGCGCCGACGTCGGCGTGGCGGAGCTTCATGCCATAATAATGAGCGGCCTTGTCGAAGGCCACGTGGACCGTGCGCGGCGCGACGATCTCGGGCCTTCGGATCCAAGGCCTCTCGGCCCTCGCGAGGTCGCGCGCCGCCTTGACGGCCATCAAGATGGACTCGGTGCCTCCGGTCGTCATCGTGCCGCACGCGCCCGAGCCGCCGTTGAGCATCGAGGCCGTCATTTGCACGACCTCGGCCTCCATGCGCTTGAGGCTCTTGAAGGCCATGGGGCTCAGCGCGTTCTCGATCGAGAACAAGGCATGTGCCCTCTTCAAGAGCTCGTGATGGCGCTCGCCCGCATAATAAACGAGGCTCCACGTGCGGCCCTCGCGCCATGGGGCATCTCCTTCGCGGAGTTGCTCCATCGCGGCGAGGAGCTGCTCGTGATCGATGCCTCGTTCGGGGATGGCGGCGCGCGCGGGCATGGCAGGGCCCACGACTCTACGGGCGCCAAGGCCATGAATCAAGACGCGAGGCCGACGCTCAATGGAGCTCGTTGGCGTCGTCGCCGCACCACGACGTGCTCGTGGACCAGTCGGTGCCGGCGAAGGAGCCGCTGAGGCTCGCGTAGTCGACGTGCTTCGCGCCCGTCTTGACGTTGTGGCAGATGAGGTCGTCGCGGCCGTCGCCGTTCACGTCACCGACGTAGAGCCGCGTCCCCTGCGAGGTGCACCAAGCGTTGTTGATCGTCACGTCGATGCCGCCGAACGTGCCGCTCGACGTCGCGTAGGAGATCCATTTGCCCGAGATCTTGGCGTCGTAGCAGAGCAGATCCGAGCGCCCATCCCCGTTGAAGTCGCCGATGACGAGCTGCCGTGTCTCGTTGCCGTTGCAGAAGCCGATCGACTGCGACCAGTTGGTGCCATTGAAGTGACCGCTCGCGTCCGCGATGTCGACGAACTGCTCGCCCGTCACGAAGTCATGGCAATAGAGGTCGGCGCGCCCATCCCCGTTGAAGTCGCCCACGAAGAGACGACGGGTGCTCGTCGCGTTGCACCAGGCTGTGGTGTTTGACCACCCCGAGCCGTCGAAGTGACCGCTCGCGTCCGCGTAGTCAATGTACCTCGCGCCCGAGACGTAATCGAAGCAGAGCTGATCGTCGCGCCCATCCCCGTTGAAGTCAGCCACGAAGAGCTGGCGATGATCGGTGGCGTTGCACCAGCCGCCGGCCCAAGACCAGTCCGTTCCGCCGAACTGGCCGCTCGCGCTCGCATAGTCGATGTATTCGCTGCCGCTCGCCACGTCCAGACAGAGGAGGTCGGTGCGGCCATCACCGTTGAAGTCGCCGGTGAAGACGCGCCGCGTGCTCGTGGCGGCGCACCATGAGCCCACCGCCGAGAAGTCCGTGCCATCGAAGTGGGATGTGCTGCCGGCGTAGTCGACGGTCACCGTCCCCGCGACCACGTCGTGGCAAAGGAGGTCGACCTTGCCATCACCGTTATAGTCGCGGAGGTGGCGATCATCGCCGTTGCGAGGCCCATAGAGGCGGTCGGTGCCCACGCGCTCGGTCGCGCTGAGATCCGTAGTGGTCGCGCAATAGTTCATGACCGCGTCCGCGTCCCACTCATCGAACGTGGTGTCGCCGTTGTCCCCCTGCGGCGCTTGGGTGCAGCTCGCCGGCGTGTCATCGCGGTTGTGCTCGTGCGAATAGCCCAGCGCGTGCCCGAACTCGTGGAGCGCCACCGCCTTGATGCACGCCTCGCGCGTCAACGAGTTGGCGATGCAGGTGGTGTAGAGCGTCTGGGGCGAAGAGCCGAAGTCGAGCAACATGTCGTTGATCGGCCCGTCGTCCATGCCGAGCGAGAGCGTCTGCGCTTGACCATTCCAGATCCGAATACCCGTGGTGAAGTTGGCGTCACAGCTCCCCCAACCGACGAAGTTCACGTTGCCTGCTTGGGCCCATGAGCGCTGCCCTTGGAGCGCCTCCCGCACCCACGTCTTCTCCGTGCTGAAGCCGGACATCATGTAACATACGGGGATGTCTCGCATCGTCCAAAGCGCCGATTCGATGTAATAGATACGCTGGGTCGCGACGCCCGTGGCGCCGTCCTCTACGTCGCTCCCGACACAGCCGGTCGCCGCCGCGACGCCGACGAGACCGAGCACGCCGAGCGCGCTCAAACGAGAGAACCCCATCGAGAGAATCTTCCTCATAACGAGCCTGCCTCTTTGAACGACGTTCGCTCGCGGCCCGAGCCACTCGGGCGCTGGAACGTCCTCTCGCTCTCAAAGACCGGGAGGGGAGGTCAGGTGTGCAAAAAAAATAAAAAAAGTCGTTCACCCTTCGGATAGAGGGTGTTCCACAGTCGTTACGAGCAGGTTCGATGGCGAGGCGGTCCCCGAGGAGCGCGCGGAGCGTACTC
>CAYTJL010000078.1:0-36312 GCA_964437785.1 uncultured Polyangiaceae bacterium | reverse complement strand
GCTGATTGCATGGCGCCGACGCCCACCTGCAACACCACCACGCACCTCTGCGAGTAACGTCGAACCAACATCCGCGCTGAGAGGCGCTCGCGAGAGCGCCTCTCGCGTTTTGTGGCGTCGAGCGCGAGAGCGAGGGCGGAGCGCGACGAACGAGGGAGCGCGCGAACGGAGCTAGCGGATGAGCTTCGAGAGCTTCTTGAACTCGTCGGTGCCCGCGCGCTTCAGCCAATCGAAGACCACCGACTCCATCGTGGTCACCACCGCGCCCGCCTCTTTGCAGAGCCCGAGCCCGGCCTGCCGGTGATCGTCGCGTCGCGACGCGACGCCGTCGATCGGCACCATCACGCTGAGCCCGCGCGCGCACAGCTCGCGCACCGTTTGGTACACGCAGACGTGCGCCTCCATCCCAACCACGATGACGGTCCGCGGCGCGATCTTCGCGAACGCGCGCTCGAACGCGGCGTTGTCGCACGCCGAGAACTCGACCTTCTCGATGACGTCACACCCCGCGAGCTTCTCGGCCACGGGCGCGATGGTCCGGCCGAGCCCCTGCGGATATTGCTCGGTCGCGATGACCGCGGCGCCCAAGGTCTTCGCCGCCTCGACGAGCACCGTGGCCGCGCGCGTGACCTGCGCCATTTGATCGGCCGGCATCGCCTGCGCGAGCTTGTCCTGCACGTCGACCACGACGACCGCACACTCGGACGCGACGAGCCTTCGCATGATCAAAACCTCACCCGGATGTTCTTGAGGAACCGGCCCAAGTCGCTCTTCAAATCGAAGCGGAGCAGCGCCTCGCCCACCACGCCCCCGGCCACGTTGACGATGGAGCCGGGCAAGACCGAGATCGACTCGGCGAGCGCGGTGACCCGCAGCGTCTTGTGGCCGTGAAAGGCGTAGAGCTCGCCGTCGTCGCCCTCGAACGAAAAGTCGTAGCGCAGCTCGCTCGTGCGGAGCGCGTCGATGTCGAGCGTGCCCCAGAGCCTCCGGTGGTGCGCGAGCCCGTCCGCGTCGATCGCGCCCTCGATCTCCGTCACGGGCCGCAGCGCGAAGCCCAAGAGCGACCCCGACGATCGCGCGCGGATCGAGAACGAGAGCGGTCGCTCTTCGAGCGGCCGATCCACGAAGTGAAAGCTCCCCGTCATCGTCTCGACGAACGACACGCCGCGCATCGCTAACCCCCCTCCGCGCCTCCGCTCGACGCAGGATCGATCGAGCGACCCGCGAACGCGGAGTCGCGACCCACGTCGATCGCGGGCTTTTGGAACGCGCTCTTGGGCCGCGCCGTCGCCTCGTCGAAGTCCTCGGGCGCCATCACGAGCCGCTCGACGCGCGTCCCCGACGCGATCGCGGCCACGATCTCGGGCACGTCGGCGAGCGTGACGTGCCCGTAAAAATAGCCGTCGGGCTCGACCGCGATGGTCGGGCCCACCCAGCACGTGTCGAGGCAGCTCGACGAGCAGGTGCGCGCCTCGACCTTGGCGAGCCCCTGCTTCTTCAGCGTGCCCTTGAGCGTGTTGTAGATCTCGTTCGCGCCGAGCGCCGCGCACGAGCCCTTGGGCTCGCCGTCGGCCCGCTTGTTCACGCAGACGAACAGGTAGCGCTTGCGTTGAGGCACGGAGCTCCCAGCGGATCAGCCCGCGATGCGCGCGAGCTCGTCCTCGGAGATGTCGAAGTCGGCGAAGACGTTCTGCACGTCGTCGTGATCGTCGAGCGCGTCGGCCAGGCTCAAGCACACCTCGGCGTCGCGGCCGGTGACCGACTTCTTGTTCTTTGGCACGTACGCCAAGCTATTGGATTTGACCGTGAGCTTCGCGTCTTCGAGCGCCTTGACGACCGCGTCGAGCGCCGAGGGCGGCGCGAGCACCTGCCAGTCCTCGCCTTGATCGGCGTAGTCCTCCGCGCCCGCGCCCACCGCGATGTCCATGAGCTGATCTTCGGTCGCCGCGTCCCGCGCGATGAGCGCCACGCCCTTGCGATCGAAGGCCCACATCGCCGAGCCCGAGCTGCCGAGCTCGCCGTTGTTCTTCTCGAACACCTTGCGGATCTCGGCGACCGTGCGGTTCTTGTTGTCGGTCATCGCCTCGATGAGGAACATCGTGCCGCCGGGGCCTTTGCCCTCGTAGATGATCTCTTCGTAGGCCGCGCCGTCGATCTCGCCCGTGCCGCGCTGGATGGCGCGCTTGATCGTGTCGTTCGGCATCGACTGCGCTTTGGCGTCGTTGACGGCCTTGCGGAGCCTCGGGTTGCCGTCCGGGTCGCCGCCGCCCATGCGGGACGCGACGGTGATCTCTTTGATCAGCTTGGTGAAGAGCTTGCCGCGCTTTGCGTCGAGCGCGCCCTTCTTACGCTTGATCGTGGCCCATTTGGAATGGCCGCTCATGTCGCGTCTCTCCGTGCGATGTGACCGGCCGCGCGCACGCAGCGCCCGGCCGAGGTGGAGCCACGCTCTAGCGACACGCCCCGCGGGACGCAACCCCGCCGCTTTGGGTAAGCTCGCGCGCGGTGCACCACGAGCTTGTCCAGTATCTCTTGGCGCTGGCGCTCCTGCTCGGGATCGCGCGGGGCATGGGTGATGTCTGCAAGCGGATCGGGATCCCCGCGGTCGTCGGCGAGCTCTTGACCGGCCTCTTGATGGGCAAGACCCTGCTCGGCCGGGTGAGCCCCGGCGCGTACGCGTGGCTCTTCCCCGAGGGCCAAGCGGCGACGCTCCTCTCGGGCTACACGACCGTGGGCGTCACGCTGCTGCTCGTCGTCGCGGGGCTCGAGATCGACCTCAGCGTGGTCCGGCGAAGCGGGCGCGTGGTGCTGCTCACGGCGCTCTTCAGCATGGTGATCCCGTTCGCGCTCGGCTTCGGCACCGGGATGCTCTTGCCGGGCAGCGACCTGGCCGACCCGTCGCGCCGCGCGATACACGCCGCGTTCTTGGGCATCGCGCTGTCGATCTCGGCGCTGCCCGTGATCGCCAAGACGCTGCTCGATCTCGGCCTGATGAAGACCGACTTCGGGCTCATCGTGCTCTCGGCCGCGGTGCTGAACGATCTCTTCGGGTGGATCGGCTTCAGCGTGCTCGCGCGCAACTTCCGCGGCGGGGCAGAGGCGGGCCTCCAGGGCGTTGGCCTCGCGACGCTCTTCACCGTCGGGTTCGTGGGGCTCGTGCTCTTGATCGTGCGTCCGCTCGCGGATCGGATCTTCGCGCGGTTCGAGGTCCAAGAGCACTCGCAGGGCCGCATGCTCTCGCTCGTGATGGTGCTCGCGCTGCTCGGCGCCGCGACGACGCAGGCGCTCGGCATGCACGCGGTCTTCGGCGGCTTCGTCGTGGGCATCGCCATCGGCGACAGCCCGCGGCTGCGCGAGCACACGCGGCAGATCTTGCACGACTTCGTGATGGCCGTGTTCACGCCGGTGTTCTTCGCGACCATCGCGCTGCGCTTCGACTTCGCGGCGTCGTTCGACGCGCGCCTCGTCGCGCTCGTGCTCGCGATCGCGTGCGTCGCCAAGATCGCGGGCGCCGCGATGGGCGCGCGCCTCGCGGGGATCGCGTGGCGCCAGGCGACGGCCATCGGCTTCGGGCTCAACTCGCGCGGGGCCATGGAGATCCTGCTCGCGCTCATCGCGCTCGAGGCGGGCATCATCGGCCGGCGGATGTTCGTCGCGCTCGTGGTGATGGCGATCGTCACCTCGCTCCTCTCGGGCCCCGCGCTCGCGCGGCTGCTCCGCGCACCGTCGAGCCCGATCGCCGATCTGCTCCGCGCGGGCGCGGTGACGCTCGATCCGCGCGCGTCGAGCCGCGAGGATCTGATCCGCGTCCTCTCGACGGCGCTCGCGATCAAGATCGGGAGGCCCAAGGACGGCGACCTCTTCGCGGATCAGGTCCTCACGCGCGAGGCGCTCGCGGGCACCGGCGTGGGCGACGGCGTCGCGTTCCCGCACGCGGACGTCGAGGGCCTCGCGCAGCCGATCTTGGCCTTCGCGCGCGTCGAGGGCGGCGTCGACTTCGACGCCCCGGACGGCGAGCGCGCGACGTTGATCTTCCTCTTGCTCACGCCCTCGCGACACTACGACGAGAGCCTCAAGATCCTGTCCGCGATGGCGCGCCTCTTGACCCGTGAGGACGTTCGAAAGAGCTTGCTTCGCGCCAAGAACGAGCCCGCGGTGCTGAGCGCGCTCGACGACGCGGATCGCGCCTCGGCATTGAGCACCCCCCTCCCGCGTTGACGCCGCCGTTAACGCGGCGCGTGGAACGATTTTTAAAAAATCAAGTGGGTAGGGGGTATCCATCGATGTTGCGATCGGCTTATGCTGGCCATGCGATGAATCGGGCGCTGGCGATGGGGGTTTGCATGGGGCTGGGGCTCCTGTGCGGGTGCAGCCGCACCGACCCTGTCAGCGGACACGCCGCCGTCGGTCGCGAGTCCGCCAAGGTCGAGCCCATCGCCGCGCCGCCGCCCGACCCAGGCACGCCGCCCAACAACGTGGTCGAGCGCTACCCGGGCGTCGAGGTGTCGGACGGCGGGCAGGTGAGCATCCGCAGGACGGTGACCGCGCGGATCGGCGCGGGCAACAGCGGGACGCTCGTCACGACGCTGTACCCGGGCACCGTGGTGACGCGCGTCGCACGCAAAGGCGACTATCACCTCGTCGCGTGGACGAGCCTCTCGGGGCCCGAGCAGGGGTGGGTCGACGGGAAGCTCGCGTTCAAGATGCCTTGGCCCGCGGGGTCCGACGGCGAGCGCGCCGAGCGCTAGAGGTCGCCTCAACGCGCCAAGAGCAGCGTGAGCACCGCGAGCCTGCGCTCGTCGAGCTCGATCAGCGCGCGCGGCGTGAGCAGCCACCCTTCGAACCTGTCGCCGTTGATCACCTTGGCCATCGCCGCGCGATCGAGCTTCGCGAGCGCCGTCGCGAGCCCGCGCGGGAACCGCTTCACCTCCTTGACCCTGCGGAGCATCGAGGCGAGCGAAGAGGGCTCGGGGTGCGGAGGGAACGCGCTGTCGTTGTCGTCGAGCACGAGCGCGCCGCCGGCCAAGACGAAGCTCCTCCGCGAGACGTTCGCCGCCAAATAGTCGAGCACGACGGCCTCGGCGTACGCGAGCGCGAGCCCCTCGTCCTCGTCCGGCAGCGGCGCTGCGGACGCCGCCCACCGCGCCCACGTCGTGACCTCGCGCGAGTCTTTGGGATCGATGATCTTGCCCGCGAGCGGCGTCCACGCGCCGCCCGCCGCGTCGGTCGACCGCGCCGCGACGAGCACCGCGACCGCGCCGTCGTTCTCGATGCTCATGCGATCGCGCAGGCTCGGCGCGAGCGCCGCGAGATCGGCCGCGGGCACCCTGCGCACCACCGCCTTCGGCACCACGCTCGAGCTGACCGAGCGACCCGCGTTGATGGCTTGCGCGAGCCGCGCGAACGCGAGCGGCCTCTTGTAAAAGAGCGGATCCGCCGTGAGCGCGACGTGGATCGAGCACGCGCGCGCGCCGCTCAGGGTCGCGTCGAACGCGTCGCCTCGACCCGAGGGATCACGCCGCGGCGTGAGCGTCGCGATCGACGCACGCGCGAGCGTCGCGAGCGTCTCGTCTTCGGCTACCTCGATCACGCCTGCATCGATCGGCCTCGCGTCGATCGCTGCGTCGATCACACCTGCATCGATCGGTCCCGCGTCGGCGAGCGGAGCGCTGTGGTCCGCTCTCCCGCGACACGCGGCGAGCGCGATCAACACGGGCGCGATCGCCCGTGCCTTCACCGGAGCACGCGATCGCGCAGGAAGCTCGTCACGCGATCACGCACCAGCTCGCGCTGCTCCAACGGCACGACGTGCGTCCCTCCGCGGACGAGGAGCAGCTCCGCGCTCGGGATCGCTGCGGCCATCTCCTCGGCGTAGCGGGGCGGCGTGAACGTGTCGCGCTCGCCCGCGATGACCAGCACAGGGACGTCGATCTGCCCGAGCAGATCGCGCGCGGTGTGCTCGCCCGCGGATCGGAGCATGCGGAGGAACATGCCGAGATCGATGTCGACCATGTGCTTCATGTACGGCAGCAGATCGAGCGGGTTCAGCGCGGCGTCGACCTCGCCGAGCGCGAAGGCCATCTTGAGCGCGACCTCGGGGGGCATCCGGCTCCACAACGCGCGCGCGATCTCGGGGAACTGCTCGACGCGATCGATCAACCGCGGGAGGAGCTGCGCGAGGAGATCCGTGTCTTTGAACGTGTGCGTGACCCGGCCGTACGAGCCGCACACGAGCACGATGCCTCGGACGCGCTCGCGTCGCACGCGGAAGCCTTCGAGCGAGACCTGGCAGCCCATCGAGTGGCCGAAGATGACAACGTCGGGATCGCCCACCGCGCGGCGCACCGCATCGAGATCACGCGCGTGATCGGCGAGCTCGATGGCGCGCGGATCCGCGGGGCTCCCGCTCCTGCCGTGGCCGCGGTAGTGCCAGTGCGCGACGTCCGTCACCGCCGCGAGATCATCCCAGAGGTACTTCCAGATGAACCCGTCGCAGGCGATGCCGTCGGTCAGCAGCGACGTCACCCCGGGCGCGGGAGAGGCAGCAGGCTTCGTCCTGACGTAGAGCCTCGTGCCATCCGCACCGTTCGTAAAAAGCTGGGCGGGTGGGCGCGGGTGCGAGGAGGAGGTCACCGTCAGGGCTCGCCCGAGTCCTCCTCATCCGCCACGTCGTTCACGCTCGGCAGTTTCTTGATCTCGACGCGCGCCAACTTCCATGCGCGTTGCACGACCCATGAGAGAGAGCGATCGAGCCGCGCAGCCTCCTCTTTGATCTCCTGGAGCATGGACTCCGGGAAATAGAGGCTCTGCTTGCGCTTGTCGGTCTTGGATGCGTCGATGCTCCTCGGCGGATCCTTGTCATTCATGTCCACGGCGGCTCCTCTTTCCCTCCCAAGCCGCAAGCTAGACTACGCAAGAATCACGGCGAAGAGAGCAACATTTTTTTCTTCGCTTCACGGACCGCCGTCAGCGTCGGTGCAACAAGGCAAGCCGCCGGGCTGTCCGCACATCGAGCTGGGATCGCACGGCGGATACCAGGTCACGGTGTCGCCCAACACCACCTCGACCTCGGCCGTGTGGAGCACCGTGTTGTCCTGCGCGAGGATGGAGGCCACGAGCAGGACGTGCGTGCCCTTGGGCAGCACGGTCGACGGATCCCACTCTACGCCGGGCAAGAAGGCCGTAAAGCCCGCGCGCTGGTGCCAGCCGGTCGCGTCCATCGTGACCACGGTCTTGTTCGCGAAGCCGGTGAGCCACGCGTGCGTGCTCACGTCTTGGACGCCGAATTCGACGATGGGCTGGGCGATCCAGTCGGCCATCCCCACGGCGAGCCAGATGTGAAAGCCGCCCTGCGGGCCCGCCATCACGTTGACCTCCTGCCCCTGCGTGAGCCGCTCGAAGCAGGTCTCGCCTGTGCCGACCTCGAACGCCGCGGGGCTCGGCGGATCGTCGCACACGACCACCGTCCCGCTGCTCGACGAGCTCGACGTGCCGCTCGACGATCCCGAGCTCGACATGCCGCTCGACGAGGACGACGAGCCCCCGCCCGATCCGCCGCCGCCCGTGTCGATGGTCGAGGTGCACGCGAACGCGAGCGAAGCGAAGGTGATCGAGAGCGGGAAGAGAAGAGCCGAGCGTCGCATGTTGTCTCCGAAGGATCGTGGGGTCGCGTGTGTGTCACCGCGCTTGGCACATTCGCCTTGAATCACAGGCGAATTGAGCGGCGTTCGCGCGCGGCCCCGCGCTCTTCCAAGTTCCGGGCCACTAGCCCTTCTTGGGCTTGCCCTCGGGCAGGCTCGCGCGCGAGAGCGCCTGCGCGAGCGGCGTGCCTTGGAGCAGGCGGCCGAGCACGTCGGCCACGCTCTCGCCGCCCAAGATCGCGAGCGGCGCCATGCTCTCGGCCATGCGCTCGGCGAGCGCGCGATCGCTGAAGGCTTGGAGCGCGGCGATGAGGTCCGGCGAGATCGCCTCGGCCTTGCCCGCGACGGCCTGCACCTCGGCCGCGAGCTCTTTGATCTTGTGATCGAGCGCGCGGCCCGTCACGTCGAGGTCGAGGTCGGCGACGGCGCGCCGCCGATCGATGTCCGCCTTTTGGATCGCGCTGATCAGCTCTTGGAGCGCGAGCTCCGCGCCGCGCCGCTCGCTCGCGATCTTGGCCTCGGCGGAGGCCTCGTCGAGCGACACGCGCAGGCCCTCCTCGATCTCGCGCCGCTTCTGCGCGAGCGAGGCGAGCCTCGTCGTGCCCTCCAGCTCCGCGATTTGTTGCTTGGTCGTCTCGCGCTCGCGCACCAGCGTGACCGCGCGGCGCTCGGCCGCGATCGCGAGCGCTTGCCGGACCGCGTCTTGTTGCGCGCCCACGAGCAAGGTCGCGATCGACGCGTCGCCGATGGTCACGTCGAGCACCTCCACGTCGTAGATGCGCATCCCGTTCTCGGCGAAGGCGCGGCCCGGGCGCTTGTTGTCGTCGCCCTGCGGGCCGAGGATCACGTCGCGCAGAATAGAGACGGAGCTCCCGTAGAACGCCTCGATGCCGTGCTGCTTGACCGCGTGACGGATGAGCGATCGCAGGTGATCGGTGAGGAACTTGACGTAGTTCTCGACGTTGTACCAAAGGCTCGGATCGCCCTCGAAGCTCACGCGGTACGAGAGCAAGAGGTGCACGCTCACGAGGTCGCGCGTCTCGGCCTCGACGCGGTCCGAGACCTTGTTGTGAAGGACGCGCAGGTACACCGTGCGCATCAGCTTCTCGTCGGTCTTGGGCGTGCCCGTCGAGAGGTCCATCGGCTGGAGCATCTCGTCGTATTCGAGGAGATGCGTGTGCGGCCCCGCGAGCACGCGGCGCTCGCCCGTCCGGCTCACGACCATCACCGCGTAGCCCGTCCACACGTCGATCGAGACCGCGCCGTCGTAGCGCGTGTTGAGCACGATGCTGCGCGGCGCGGTGTAGCTCTGCTGCCGCGTGAAGTCGTCGCCCGCGAATTTGCTCGGCGCGCGCGCGTCCTCGGCGAGCGCGGCGGCGCGCGACTCCTGCGCGGGCGGACGGACCTTTTGATCGATCACGTATTCGCCTTGCGGCCCGCGATCGGCGAGCGCGCGGAGCTTCATGTTGTGCTCCATCGCCTCGCGGTTGCCGGGGAACCACAGCTCCACGTGCCGCGGATCGAGCACGCGCCGCACGATCACCTCGCGCCTCGGATCGGGCAGGAAGATGGTCGGGCCGCGCTTGAGGCTGATCTTGCCGGAGTGGCGATCGAGGACGTAGCGCGCCTCGCCCGCGGGGATCGCGATCGCGTAGTGGATCTCGTGATCGCCGTACTTGATGATCGCGTGCTCGGGCCGCGGGAAATAGATCATCTGATCTTTGCCCGTGAGGAAGAGCTCGTCGCCGATCTTGTACGAGGAGCCGCCATCTTCGTACGGCGCGATCACCTTGAGGTAGATGCCGCTGTTCTCGTTGAGCTCGATCGCGCGAAACTTCCGCGACGCTTCGCGCTCGACGAACGTCTCGGTCGGCCTCGGGAACACCACGGCCGGGCCGCGGATGAAGCGCTTGTTGCCGTCCTCGTCGAGGAGGATCGTGTACTCGAGCCGCTCCAGCGTGACGGCCGCGCGCACGTACGATCCCGACTCGTCCGGCACCACCTCGACGCCCGTCGGCGGGATGTAGAACGACACGTCGGTGCCGCGGATCACGAGCAGGTTGCCCATCGTGAGATCTTCGGGCCGCGCGACCGCGCCGTCGTCGCTCGGCGATTGGCGCTTGATCACCGCGTTGTTCCAGTTGGCCTTGGCCGCCTCCTCGTCGTAGACGCGCACCACGAGGTACTGGTTCGACCGCATGTGGTGGCCCTGGATGACGCGCACCATCTGGCCGGGCCAGAGCGCGTACGAGATGGGCCCCGGCGTGTTGACCTTCCGGCCGATGTTGAGGTCGGGCAGGTTGTTGAGCGCGCCCGTGCGCGGGTGCGAGCCGTCGCGCGCCGGGTTCTTGAGCATGAGGTACCAGCCCTCGGGCGCGACCGCGAACACCTGCGTCGCTTGTTCGAGCGAGGTGCGATCGAAGCGCTTGCTCGCGTAGTTGAAGACGACCGGGCGATCGGTGTTCGCGAGGCTCGTTTTGTGCGGCCCCACGTAGACGTTGATGTTGCCCTTGGTCTCGTCCGAGATGAAGGCGAACTCGTTCGGTGCGAGGACGAGGTCGCGCTCGCGACCTCGATCACGATCCTCTGCCATGGAAAGCGACCTCCGGTGGTGTGCGGGGCCGCTGAGCGTATCAGGGCCCGCGCGTCACGCGCTGAGCGCGAGCGGCTCGTCGCCAACGATCTCGGTGAGGCGCTCGCGCATGAGCTTCTTGGCGCGCTCTTCGAGCTGGCGGACGCGCTCCTTGCTCACGCCGAACGTCTCGCCGAGCTGCTCGAGCGTCTTCGGGTGATCGGTGAGCCATCGGCTCTCGACGATGGCGCGCTCGCGCGGCGAGAGCTCCTTGACGACCTGCCGGAGCGCTTCGATGATGGCCGATCGCTCGTCCGAGAGGCAGGCCTCTTCCTCGGGCGATCGCGCGCCGTCGGTGAGCTTGTCGATGGGGGCCTTGCCGTCCTCGGGGACGCGATCGAGGCTCACGTCGCGCGACATGAGCAGCGGCAACAGCTCGGTCGCGCGCTCGGCCGAGAGGCCGCTCAGCTCCGCGAGCGCCTCGGGGCTCTTCTCGTGCGTGCGGCGATAGATGCGCAGCGCGCGGCGCTCGCTCTTCGACGAGCCGAGCCGCACGATGCGGTAGCCGCGCGCCACGAACTCGCGGATCTCGGCGCGGATCCAGTACGCGGCGTAGGTGGCGAGCCGGCAGCCTTTTTCGGGGTCGAACCGCTCGGCGGCCTTGAGGAGACCGATGTTGCCCTCTTGAACGATGTCCTCGATGGGCAGGCCCCAGCGGCGATATTCGAGCGCGATGGTCATGACGAACGAGAGGCACGCCTCGACGAGCCTCCGGCCGGCGTCGCGATCGCCGGCGCGCCAGCGAGCGGCAAGATCGCGCTCGACCTCCGGCGTGAGGGTGAGCCTCCCTCCGAGCTCAGACCGATAAACCGACAATGACGCGCGCTCCGTGGCCGTACGCATGTGCCCTCCGCGCGCGCCCGAGGTCCCGTCGCTCCCCGCGTTTCGTGCCGAAGGCGTGCGCACACGCGCGTAATGCAGGGTCGATGCCGCGCGCGATTTGCACCGTGTTGCGTGGGCTTTTGCGCGAGGGCTCAAAAAAGCGCGCAAGCTCGGAGGGAGGTCCCGAGCAAGAACGCAACCTTTGCGGGCATCTCGAAGCGCCCTAACGAGCGGCCTCTCGAAGCACCCCCGAGCGTGGTGTTCGTGTCAACACAATGTCTGTTTCGGCCCCACCTTTCTCTCTCGGCGAGCGTGCGTGATATGAAGAGAGCGTGCGGCGGCGCATCGCCATTTCGCTCGCCTCGGTCCTCACGGGGTCCGCTCTGATCGGGCTCTCGATCCGCTCGATCGAGCGTCAATCGCTGGCCGAGACCTGCGAGCCCGCCTTCGAGGCGGCGCGGAAGGGCGTCGCGGAGAGCGTCGCCAAGGCGCGGCTCGGCGTCGTGGCCGAGGCCGAGCCGCCGCAGGCCGATCAGCTCAACGCGGATCACGGCCTCGCGTTGCCGTCCGGCAAACCTGCATCCATCACCTGCGAGGACGCACGCGGCATCGTCCGTCAGGCGCGCAGCACCCTCGCGTCCGATCCTCCGCCGATCGACGCCGCAAAGTTTGCCGAGGGCTTGATCGACTGGCTCGATCCCAACGGGCTTTGGTCCGCGGCCCCCGACGCTCCGGTCGCGGCCACGGTGCGCAAAGCCCGTGAACGCCTCCTCACCGAGCTCGAAGCGCCGGCCGGATCGGGCCCGTGCTCGACGGCCGAAGCGCTGGGCAAGGACCTCCAAGCGTGGTCCGGGGAGCTGGCGTTGATCTTCGACGAAGGGGCGCAGGAGGGCGCCGGTGAGGCGAGCGCGCTCCGGCTCAGCGACGCGTTCGGAGCGGCGTCGTCGATCCCGTTCCAAGAGGGCCCGCTCACGCACACGGCGCGCGAGCTGGCGCGGAGGATCGGCCGCGACGCAGGCGTCGCGCGGGGCGTCTTCGGCAAATCGATGGGCCCTTACATCGAGGCGGCGCGCGAGCGGACCGCGCCGAGCTTCGACGCCGCGACGTGGTCGCGCGTGGTGCTCGCCGCGGCGGTGCGCGCGTACGTCCCGCAGATCGACGCGCACGGCGCGTGGGCGCCGCTCGAAGAGGAGCTGTCGATTTACGACCTCGCGCTCGAGTCTTCGCCCCCCGAGCGGATCTGGTCGGAGATGAGCCGCGCGGTCCTCGGGGCGAGGATCGAGCGCGGCGCGCTCCCTCCGCTCGAAGACGGCGACCTGGTGCTTCGAGTCCGCGATGTGCCGCTCGCAGGCATCAGCGTGGAGCAGTCCGAGCAGCTCGCGGTCATCGCGGAGGCGCGCTCGGGCTCCCCCGTGCGCGTGACCGTCCTGCGCAAAGGCGCCGCCGGACCGAAGGAGCTCGTCGTCGCGCCGGCCGCCAAGGTCGCGGCGGTGAGCACGGGTACGGCCGATTTGCCGATCGATTTCGTGCGCTACGGCGAAGGGACGGTCGCGCTCATCACGGCCGCGGACGTGCCGGACGATCTCGGCGCGAGGCTCGGCGACGCGCTCGCGCTCGCCAAGCAGCACCAGGATCTTCGCGGCGTGATGCTCGATCTGCGCGCCAACGGCGGCGGCTCCACCGACGGCGCTGCCGACGCGCTCGGCCTCTTGATCCCCGGCGCCGCGCTCTTCCCCATGCGCCGCAGGGACGGCGTCATCGAGATGGAGCGCGCGCCCGAAGGCGCCGCCGATCGTCGTTACGCCGGCCCGCTCGCGGTGCTCGTCGACGGCGACACCGCGAGCGCCGCCGAGATGATCGCGGGCGCGCTCGGCGCCTATCGCCGCGCCGTGGTGGTGGGCGACAAGACCTATGGCAAAGGCTGCGCGCAGGAGTACCTGGACGACGACACGCACATGGGCGTGCTGCGCTTGACCACGCTGATCTTCAGCTTGCCCGACGGAGCTCCGGTGCAGAAGGTCGGCATCACGCCGAGCGTGCGTCTCTCGTTGCCATCCACAGGCGAGCGCGAGGCGCACCTGATCCGCGCGCTCGAACCTTGGCGCGGGCCCGACGTGCGCGATCCCGCGCTCGTGCGCGAGGTGCCTTGGCCCAGCCCTAGCAACAGGGTCGGGCCGTGCGCCGACAGCGTCGTGTGCAAGGCGCTCCGCGCGATCGGCGGGCCTGCGTCGGTCGCGCAGCGCGATCGCGAGCGCGTCCGCCGATAACGTCGTTGTTATCCGTGGGAGGCGCCCACGCGGCTCGTGACCTTGAAGCTCGCTTGCACGCTCACGTTGATCTGAATGCTCGCGGACGCAGAGGCCTCGACCGCCGCGCCGATGCAGCCGAGCGCGTGCACGCCCGCTTGCCCGACGATCTTCGGGAGGTTCGCGCCGACCTTGGCGATGACCTGACCGTCGTGGATCAAGCGCTTTCCAAGGGCGATCTCGGCGTGGATGAGCACGGGAAGATTTTGCTGGAGCGTCGTCACGAGCCGCTGCGCGCGCGGGTCGCCCGTCTGCGCGTTGACCGTCACCACCGCGGGCGTACATGACGCGTGCACGTTGGCGTGCGCTTGACAGCTCGCGCCGCACTCCGCGTCGCCCGGGCTCGCGGAGCACGCGCCTTGGCACTGCGCGCTCGCCTGCGCGCTCGCTTGGCAGACGGGCGGCGTGACCGAGACCTGGACCACGACGCCCGCGCGCAGGATCTGATCGATCGCTTGAAGGACCGGCTCACACGCGCCGCTCGCGCGACCGCCGGGCTCCTTCTTGGCGGCCATCGCGGTCTGCGACACGCCGAGGTCCGCGCCCATCCGCAGGCACGCGTGCGCGACCTCGGTCTCGATTTGCCCTGCGACGCCGGCCAGATCGTTGGCCGCTTGCACGAAGGTGCGGACCTTGGCGTTGACCCGCGCGTCGGCGGCGAAGTTGCCGGCGAGGACGTCGCGACCCGCGCCGATCTCGGGGCACGCCGCTTTGCCGAGCGAGCCGGTGATGCCGCACCCGCCCGCGGCGGCGGAGAGCGCAGAGAACGCGACGAGAGCAGCGATGCGATGGGCCTTGGTCGTCATGCGCGCCAACGTATCAACACAGCGCGGCGATCGTCACGGCCCTGTGTAGAGCACCGTTCGGAGGCCGATGAACAACCCCGGCCTCCGCGCGGTGCTGCTCCACATGTAATTGCCCGCGAGCACCGGCCCCATCGCGAAGCGCCACAAGCGAAACGCCTCGTAAAAAGCGCCTCCGCCGAAGTACGAGCAGAGCGCCCCATCGACGAGCTTTTTGTCGTCCTTGTCGGCGACTGACACCGGGCCCGTGCCGCCCTCGAAGAAGATGCCGAGGTCGCGCAGCTTGCCGCCCAACGGGAAGAGCGGAAAGACCTCGGCCCGGAACGACAGCGAGAAGCTCTGCGCTTTGTCGCCTGCTCCTGAGAAGAAGAGCTGACCGCCGCCGAAGCCGACGCCGAAGTTGAGGTAGTCGGTGATCGCGCCGCCGAGCCAGAGCAAGCCCATTCCCCCGGGGCGCGCGCCTGTCTCGGTGTACGCGCTCGCTTTGCCGATGAGCTTGGCGTCGTTCGGGTAGCCCGCGATGCTCGTGACGCCCGCGCCGATCGTGAGGCCCACGAGGAAGCCGCTGCGCCGCGTGGCCTTCGCCTTCTCCCACGATCGATCGGGCGTTTGAGGCTTGGGCTCCTCGGGGGCCGCGACCTTGGCGGCGTTGGCGGGCTTCGCCTTGTCTTCCGCGCGCGCGACGCCCGTAAGCGCGGTCGCGCACACGAAGGACAGAGCGATGGACCGGGACCACGTCGCCATGAAGTGCCGGCCCCTTATACCATCGGCCCATGCTTCGCCGAGCCATCTCTCTACCGCTCGTCGCGCTCGCGCTCGCGGGCTGCGCCGATGAGATCCCTCCTCCGCCGAAGGAGATCCCGATTACGGTGACCGCGCGCTACACCGACGCGCCCGACACCGTCCTCGCGCCTTACCCTTCGGATCGCTTCACGGCGCCGGATGAGAGCACCCCCACCGGGCTTCGCCTCGCGCTCGGCCCGGACGTCACCCACGATCCCCTGGCGCTCGCGTATCCGAGCACGATCGCGCAGCTCAACGCGATGGACGGCTTCTCGACCGCGGGCGGCGTCGCGGTCGTTTTGTCGGGCGCGATCGACGTGCGCGGCATCGTCATCGACGAGCGCGCCGACCCTCCCATCCTCGATCCGCCGCGCGACGCGTCGGCGTACAAAGAGCCGGGATCGCCCTTTTATCTCGTCAACGTGGACCCGAGCTCGCCCGAGAGGGGCAAGCTCCACGGCATCGTCCCGCGCTTTTGGGCGCAGCCCGCGGACGTCGATTTTGCCGAGGCGGACTACACGTTGGTGCTCATGCCCGCGGAGCCGCTCCAGCCCGCGACGCGCTACCTGGCGGTCGTGACCGACGCGCTCCCCGCGGCCGACGGCGGGCGCGTGGGGCCTTCGCCCGATATGAAAGCGATCCTCGACGGGACCGCGTCGAGCGCGTACGCGAGCGACGTCCGTGCAGGGCTCGACGTGCTCGAAGGGACCGGCGGCCCGGCGCGCGATCACCTCGCGCTCGCGACCGTGTTCACCACCGCGAGCGTCACGCGGGGATCGTTCGCGATGGCGAAGCGCGCGAGGGAGCGGCCCCCGCCCGCGATCACGTCCGGGTGGACGATCGAGACGCCGCTGCAAGCGGATGGGCGCGCGCGGTTCAAGGCGCGGTTCACCTCGCCCGACTACCGCAGACCGCTCCCGACCGGCACGTGGGATGAGGGGCCGGACGGGGCGCCCGTCGCGCAAGAGGCCGTCGACTTGGAGGTGTTTTTGGCCTTCTCGGACGCGACCGCGAGCGGGCCGCGGCCCGTCGTCATCTTTCAACACGGCCTCGGCGGCGACAAAGATGGTTGTTGGGGGACGGCCGAGCGGCTCGCCTCGCTCGGCGTCGCGGTGATCGCCATCGACTCACCCGAGCACGGCTCGCGGGCGCCCGAAGGGGCCACGTCCATCGCGCAGATCAGCCGCTTCTTCGGCGTCGACTTCGCGACTGGGGCCTTCGACATCACGCGCGCGCGCGACAATTTCCGGCAAATGACCGCGGATCAGCTGGAGCTGGTGCGCCTCGTGGGCGCGCTCGGGTCGCTCGATTTGCTGCCCATCGGCGCGCCGGACGGCGTCCCCGATCTCGATCCTTCACAGCTCATGTACATCGGTCATTCGTTTGGATCCGTGCAGGGCCCGGCGGTGTTCGCGCTCGCGCCCGAGATCAAAAGGGCCGTGTGGAACGTAGGCGGAGACAGCTTGATGATGCTCATCCGCGACTCGGGGCTCTTTAGCCTGATGGTCAATGGGCTCAAGCCCCCCGGGACGACAGACGGCGCGCTTGGCCGCTTTTTCGCGGCGACACAAGCGCTCGTCGACCCCGGCGATCCCATCAACTATGCGCGTTATGGGGCGCTGGAGAGGCCCCCGTTCGTCCCCAATTGGGCCCCACGCGACATGTTGATTCAGATGGTCATCGACGATGGAATCGTCCCGAACTCCACGAGCGAAGCGCTCGCCCGCGCGGCCGGGCTCACGCTGATCGACCCGATTCGGCCCATCTCGGGCCTCGCATCGGCCGTATCACCGCTCGAAAATAACCTCCCCGGCGGCGCGACCGGCGCGATCAGCCAGTTCGATACGATGGATGGAATGACCGCTGAGCACGGTGGGCTCATCTTCTCGTCTGAAGGCCAAGCCCAATATGTGTTCTTCTTCGCATCTGGGCTCGCCTCCCCGAACGCTCACGCGACCGTTCAGCCTGCTTATCCAGCGGATTAGCGCTCTTCGGCCGGCTCTTACGGTACGTTAGAATTTTTCGTTGGGCTCCACTCGGCCCTTTGTCCTTCCTGACTCTTATTTTCAAGGGATTTAAAAAGGGAAAAAGGGGTGAGCGAGCTTGACACCCAAGGTGGTGAAAACCTACCCTTTCGTATTGTCGTGAGAGCTCAACCTGAAACCGAGCGCCGTGGATCCCACGGCGAAACCTCTTCACTCCTGACCACAGGCGACATGGCGCGGTGTTCCAGCAACACGCTGCGCACGGTCCGCTTCTACGAAGAGGAGGGTATTTTGCGGCCTGCAAAACGCACCGAAGGGGGTCACCGCCTCTTCGGTCGCGAGGAGCTCGATCGGTTGATGTTGGTTACGGATCTGCGGCTCGCGGGCCTCTCGCTCGACGAGATCAAGCACATCCTGGCGCTCAAAGAGAGCGGCAAGAACGCAGGAGAGGCCGCGCAGGAGGCCGTCCGCGCGCTCACGCAGCGCATCGACGAGCTCAAAGAGAAGCTCGAGGTGCTCGCGCGCCTCCGCGCCGATCTCACCGAGACGGCAGACATCATGTCGACGTGCATCACGTGTACGGACGGGCTCTTCCCCTCTTCGTGCGGCACGTGCCAGACGCTCTCGTCGCGCCCCAGCTTGCCGCGCAGCATGAAGGTCCTGTGGGCCACCACGAACGAAGCGCGTCCGGCGGCAGAGGCCGAGCAAAAATAGTTTAGAGTACGGCTCACGATGGTGGATCGAAGGGCCGCAGCGCGGGCGATCGAGGACTTCTTGCGCGCGATCGGGCGCGAGCCCACGGGTGATCTCGCGGGCACCCCCGAGCGCGTCGCGGATGCGTGGGCGGACGATTTGCTCGAAGGCGAGTCCATCGACGCGGCCGCGCTCCTGCGCGAAGGCGCGCTCAACGCCGAGCATCACGCGCGCGGTCTCGTGGTGGTGCGCGATCTCGCGGTCTCGACCATGTGCCCGCATCACCTGTTGCCCGCGGTGGGCAAAGGGACCGTCGCGTACTTGCCGGGGAAGCGCATGGCGGGGCTCGGGACCATCGCGCACGTGCTCGACGCGTTGTCGCGCCGCCTCACGCTGCAAGAGCGCATCGGCGACACGTTGGTCGAGCTGATCGTCAAAGAGCTCGGCGCCGAGGCCGCGGCGTGCAAGCTCGCGCTCACGCACACGTGCTTGGTCGCGCGCGGCGAGCGCAAGACCGGCGCGGTCGTCGAGACCTTTCATTGGAGCGGCCCGCTCTGGGCGCGCGACGTGCTCTTCGCGTCGTTCGTCGCGTCCAACGCGGGCACCCATGGTTGATCTCGCCACCGCGCTCCCGGAGCTGCCGCTCTTCCCGCTGCCCGCCGTCCTGCTCCCCGGCGCGCTCATGCCGCTGCACATCTTCGAGCCTCGTTATCGCGTGATGATCCGCCACGCGCTCGACACGCACCGCGCGCTCGCGATCGTGCTCATCACCGATCCCGCCGGCGCCGACGAGCACGGTCACCCGCCCATCGCCGAGGTCGCGGGCGCAGGGATCATCGTCGATCACGTGGAGCTGCCGAGCGGTCGCTACAACGTCTTGGTGAAGGGCGTCGCGCGCGTGCGGCTCCACGAGCTGCCCTTCGTGGACGAGGCCACGGGCAAGCCAAAGACGCCTTATCGCAGGGCGCGCGCGACCGTGCTCGAAGGCAAGAAGGACGTCTCGCCGGCCGACATCTCGACCATGCTCTCCGCCGCGGGCGCGTTCGCCGCGCGCGTGCGCGAGCGCGATCCCGAGCTCGAGCTCTCGCTGCCCAAAGACGCGCCGGCCCACGCGCTCGCGGATCTGTGCGCGCACCAGCTCGTGCTCGACGTGCGCGAGCGACAAGCGGTCCTCGAGATGCTCGACGCGCGCGATCGTGTCCGCCGCGTCGCCGAGGTGCTCGCGCTGCAGCACCTCGCGCTGTCGTCCGATCCGCGCGACGTCAACTGAGCTCTACGGTTGAGCGCGATCAGCGCTTGAAGAACTTGCCGAAGAGCCCGCCGCCGTCCGGCGGATCTTTGGGCGACGGGCCGGTGCGGCGGCGCATCTCGAAGAGCCTCACCTCGCGGACCGCGTCGATGTTCCTGGGGTTCACCTCGGCCACGAGGCGAAAATCACGGATGGCGCGATCGAGCCTGCCCGAGCGCTTGTGGAGCATCCCGCGGTAATAGAGCGCGCGCTCGTAGCGAGGCTCGTTCGAGATGACGTCGTCGAGCACCTTGATGAGATCGTCGAAGTGGCGCGACGGCACGCCCTCGGCGGCGCCGGGCGGATCCGGCCTCCGAAGCGCTTGGATCCACGCGAGCAACGTCTTGTATTCGGGCTGCTCGGGATCGGCGTCCGACGCGCGCTTGGCGAGCGCCTCCGCGCCCGCGAGATCGTTCTTCTTGAGGAGGATCTCCGCCTTTTGGAATTCGAGCGCCGCGTCCACCGCGCGCGCGACCTCCGAAGGATCTTCGTTGCGGATCGCGCCCTGCTCCAACATGCGCGCGTAGCTCGCGCGCTTGCTCGGATCGGAGAGCGTCTGGTTCGCCTCGGAGATGCGAGCGAAGACGCGCGACGTGTCCGGCTTCAGCTCCGCGAGATCGGCGGGCAGGCGATCCGGGTGCCACACCTTGACGAGGCTCACGAACGCGGCCTTCACCTCTTCGTTCGTCGCGTCGCGGGGCACGCCGAGCATCTGGAAGAAGTCTTCGCTGTCGATGCTCGCCGCGCGGCGCTGGATCTCCACGCGTCGCGCGGCCAAATCGGGCTTGGGCTTGGCCGGCGGCGCGGGGCTCGCGGCCGGCGGCGTGGGGCTCGCGGCCGACGGCGGCTCGGGCGAAGCAGCCTGCTGCGCGGGCGCCTTGGGCTTGGCGGGCGGCGGCTCAGGTGTCTTGGGCCTGGCGGGCGGCGGCTCAGGTGTCTTGGGCGCGGCCGCGGACCTCGCGTCGGCGACTGAGCGACCCACGTCAACAGGCGCGCGAGACGAAGGAGGTTCAGCGTCCGGCGCGGTGACGCGCGGGAGCTTGGTCGTTGGCTTGGAGTGCGGCGCTTCGTCGGCGGACGATGGCTTCGGCGTCACGGGGGGCGTCGCGGGCGACGAAGCGTGCTTGGGCATCGTGGGCGCGATCGGCTTCGCGGGCTCCGCGGGCGTGGGGTTCACGCGCTGCATCTTGGTGGTGGTCCGCGGGATCCTCGACGACGCCGGCTCGGGCTCGCTGATGGCGGGCCCCGCGAGCGCCGATGAAGGGATCGCTTGGCCCGTGGTTTGATCGATCACCGCAGGCCAATCGCGCTGGATGCCGATCGGCGGCTTGCCGAAGTCGAGGTGCCGCGTCACCGCGAGCGCATAGATCATGTAGCGGACCACGCGATCCTGCGCGGCGCCCGACTCGAGCAGCGCGCTCAACGTCGACGGTCGCGCGCGGAGCATGTCGACCACCGCGCGCTCGTCGCGCTGGAGCACGAAGCGCTTCACCTCCGCGTCCGGGTGGATCGAGAGCGTGCGGCTGCCGAAGCGCGCGATGGTGCCGTCGACGATCGGATCGGTCGCGCGCTGCCGGATGCCGGCCATGATCACCGCGAGCGGCTCGCACGGCATCAGCTCGGGGCCGCCCCACGACGCGATGAGGTTCTTGCCCTCGTAGTACGCGTACCGCGTCGACGCAGGGAGCTCGAAGAGATGCGTCACCTTGCGGAGGAGCTGCACGCGGAGCGCGGCGATGATCGTGTCGCGATCGAGGAGGCCCTTCATCACGAGGAAGCGCCCGTGCAAGATGTTGCGCTTCTTGATCTCGAGCAGCGTGCCGCGGAGCGTGGTCTCGTCGAGCAGACCTTGATCGAGCAGCACCCGATCGAGCGGCGCGATGGGCGTGCCGGTGCGGACCTTGGCGGGCGCGCCCTCGAAGAAATACACCGCGTGGATCGCGCCCTCTTCGCCGCGCAGGAGCGTGGTGCCCGTGAGCTTGCGATCGAGCATGTAAACAAGCAGGTGCGCGAACGGCGTCTTCTTGAGATCGCCCTCGGCGGTGGGCGGCGAGCTCGGGAGCTCGAGCCCATGCGCGCGGCGCGAGTCGGGCGGCGCCTCGACCGCGCGCACCTCGACCTGACGGTGCGGTGTCTTGGTGTCGCGTTGGCGCGGAGCCTCCTGTGCGGGCGGAGGAGGCAACGGCGTCGCGAACACCGCCTCGCGCGCGGCGGGCGCGCTCGATGCGTTCGGCGCGCTCGATGCGTTCGACGCGCCGGATGCGCCGGATGCCCACGCGCGGAGCTGCGCCGACTGCGGATCGTCCGAGGTCGCGAGCACCTTGGTGATCTGGCGGAGGGGCTCGCCGGAGCGTCGCTTGGCGGACAGATCGAGCTCGATCGGACGCGCGAGATGCCCGCCCGACGCGTCCATGACGATCTGGACCTTGGGCTGCCCGTAGAGCGCCGGGTTCGCCGGCGCGCGAAGGATGAGCGCGACCTCGCCGGTCGAGAGCTGCACCACCGTGCCGGTGGGGAAGATGCCGAGCGCGCCGACGAGGAGGCGGAGCACGGTGCGATCGGTGGGCTCGGTGGCCTCGGCCTGGAGCTTGGCGATCGCCTCGTCCGCGCTCAGCGCCTGCTGCCCGGGCGAAGGCGTCAAGAGATCGTTGTACGCGCGCGCGACGGCGATGACGCGCGCTTGAAGGCTCGGCTGGCGCAGGCCGCGGTAGAGCGGACCGAGCCTCACCTTGCGCCGCTCCCACTGCGCCTCGAACGCGATCACGGTGCGCATCACGCTGGGCTCGTTCACGCGGCCGAGCGCGGTGAGGACCACCGCCGTGCCCGCGGGCGCGGCGGCCTCTTGCTGCTCGCTGAGCTGCGGGATCACCGCCGACGCGGCGGGCCCCGTCAAGCCGACGACGCCCGCGTTGCGCGCGCGCGCGCAGTCGTAGAGCAGCGCGGCCATCGCGACGCGCGAGAGCTGGACCATGTCGGTCGACACTTGGCGCGTCATCGCGAGCGCGAGGATCGCCGTGTTGACCGCGCGCCCCGCGTCGTCGTGGTTGGCGTTGCGCGCCGACGTCACGCCGAGGAACGCCGGCGTCTCGCCCGTGGAGAGATCGACGAGCCGCTGCGCCACGCGCTTGACCCGCTGCGGGAGATCGTATTTTCCGCGGCGAAGATCTTCGAGGAAGCGCCGCATGATGACGACCGCCGACGCGTAGATGCGCGAGACCTGCACGTTGGGATCGGTGCGCTCCGACGTGACCATCCCCTCGCGGAGGAGCGCGGCGGCGCTCATGCTGCGGAGCAAAATGCGCGGCGATGGCCTGCGGATCGGCGCGGGCTTGGCCTGCCGGAGCGCCTCGGCCATCGACGACGCGAACGCGTAGAAATCGCCCGCGGTCGCGTCGCGCATGATGCCGATCTCGGCGGCGTCGATCTTGTGCAAGAGATCGCCGAGCTCGAGCGCGCCCTCGTAGATGCCGCGGTTCGCGCGGAGGAGCTGCCCGCCGACGAAGACCGATCCGTGCGCGAACAAGATCGAGACGTTGTGCTCGGTGCGCTGCCCGTATTCGCTCACGAGCTGCACCATCTCGTCGACTTGCCGGACCATGGCCTGGTTGTCGAGCGAGTGCAGCGTGGCGAGCTTGACCAAGCGGAAGAGGCCGGTGACGACGGCCGACGCGAGCTCGCGCGCGTGCACCTTGCGCACGTTCTGGCCCGCGTTCTGGCTCATCACGTCGAGCGAGCCCGCGTCCTGCGGAGCGATGGATCCCGGCGCGGGAGGCTTAGACGAAGGCGTGCGCAGCGCGCGCCCGGGGACGCTCGTGGGGAACGGCTCGCCGAGCGCCGGCGTGGGCGGCGCGCGGCGGCCCAACGAAGGAGGCGGGATCGATCGCTTGCCGCCGCTCACGTGAGCTCCCCGCTCTCGGTGAGCGTCTTGCCGAGGCGCGCCGCGATCGCGTGCGCGGCGGCGAGCGCGCGCTCGCGCAGCGCCGGGCTGTTGCCGCTCAAGAACCCGCCTTTGCTCGCGGCGATCGCGGCGTTGAGCGCCTCCGGCGATCGGCCCTCGCGGCTCAAGAGATCGGCCGCGAGCAAGCGTGTTTGTTCGAGCGCGTCGTCCGTCCCGAGGCGGCTCTTCTTTTGGAGCAGCTCGATGGACACCTGCTCGCCGCGCACGGGGTGGAGCACGAAGAGCGCGGAGAGGATCTCGCGCCGCTCGTCGAGCGTGAGCTTCACGAACGACGCCTCCTGCGCCTTGCGGACGAGCAGCGGCCCCGCCGCCTTCACCTGATGGTGCGCGAGCGTGCGGAGCGCCGCGACGCGCACCTCGGGCTGCTGCGCCTCGGAGAGCGCGAGCAGATCGTCCTTGAGCTGATCGGCGGTCATCGCGAGCTGCGCCGTCGCCTCGCACCGCAGGAGCGCGTTCGCGCACCCGGCGAGCCTCCGCAGCGCCTCGGTCGCGCTCGCCGTGCGGATCGCGGCGAAGATCTTGAGGATCGGCCGCGCGACGTCGACGTCGACCGTCATCAGCTTGTCGACGACCTCGGCCTCGCGGCCCGGCAAGACGCGCTCCAAATAGCCGAAGAGCACGCGGCGCAGCCCCTCGTGCGGGACGGCCGCGACGATGTCGAGGATCACCTCCAGGTGCGAAGGTCCGAAGGCCGCGATGACGGGCATCATGTCGCGCGCGAGCGCGTCGAGATCGACCTCGGGGAGCGGCTCGCCGAGCGCGCTCCGCGGCGCCGCGCGCGTGGCCTCACGGAGCAGGAGCCGCAGCGTCTCGGGCGAGAACATCCCGCACGCGAGCTCGGCCTTGAGCGCCTGCGCGCTGTCGTTCATCGCCACCGGCTGCGTGCGTCGACCGCTGCCCGGCGCCGTTCGAGGGGCGCTCGCCTCGATCGCCTTCGCGAGCGCGTCGAACATCGAGAACGCGAGATCGAAGCGACGCTGGAGGACGAGGTCGCGCGTGGATGCGTCGAGCGGCTCCAGCACCAGCGAGAGATCGTTCCTCCGCTTGGCGTCGAGGATCGCCTCGGCCATCACGTCGACGAAGCGCTCGGTCCACCGCTCGGGCGTCATGCCGAGCTGCGCGCCGAGCGCCTTGCGCGCGACCGGATCGAGCGCGAGCGCGGACGCGGCCTGCCTCGCCGCGCGGAGCGCCGCCTGATCGGTCTCGATCGCCATGGCCGCCGCCTCGACGCGGTTGGCGCGCTCCTCGCTCGCGGCCTTGCGCGCGAGCTCTTCGAGGTCGTCGGCCTCGGCCCAGAACTCCTCGCGGTCGGCGGCGTCGCCCTCGGCGAACACGTTGATGGCGTCGTAGCGCACGTGCTCGAGCCTGCGCTCCCAGAGCGCCGCGGCGACGTCGTCCTCCGGCGCGAGATCGACCGCGGGATCGAGCAGCATCACCTCGCAGAGGTTCTGCATCTCCTCTTCGGAGAAGCCGGGCGTGAGCTCGATGCGGCGGATGCCCGCGGCGAACAGGTGATACGGGACCGCATCGAGCGGCGGCTCGGGCTCCCACACGGTCTGGCCGCGATGGAGGAACGCGTAGGGCTTGAGCATCCAGTGGACGGCGGTCGGATCGGCGCGCAGCGCCTCCATCACGCCTTGGTACGTGGCGCGTAGCTTGTTGTCCGTCTCGGGGTGCGCCCACCCGTAGTGGCGCACGGTGGGCAGGAGGCGCTCCCACCGGCGGAACAGATCGACGAGCGCGACGACCTGCGGATCGGTCGCCTCGGCGTCCTGCTCCTCGGTCTCCTGCATCTCTTCGACGATGGGGAGCGCCGCGGCCTCGGCCTTTCGAACGCGCTCCTCGCGCTTCGCGACGCGCGCGCCCGCCTGCGGCGCGCCCTCGCTGTGCTGCTCCATGAGCCGCACGCACTCGTCGCGCATGAGCGCCGCGGTCTGGAAGCGGCTGCGTTGATCCCACGCGAGGGCCTTGTCGACCAAGCCCACGACCTCGATGGGCAGCTCGGGCGCGACGCGCGCGAGCGAAGGCGCGGGCTGCGTCGCCGCGAGGATGAACGCCTCGTTGTCGCTGCGCCCTTGGTGGAGCCGCTGGCCCGAGAGGAGCGCGTAGAGCGTCGCGCCCACGGAGAAGACGTCGGCGCGCCCGTCGATGCCGTCGATGAGCCCCATGGCCTGCTCGGGCGCCATGAACGAAGGCGTCCCGAGCGCGGTGCCCGCGTGCGTCTTGTCGCTGTGCGCCTCGTGCATGCGGGCTACGCCGAAGTCCAAGATCTTCACGACGCCGTCGCCCGTGATGAAGATGTTCGCGGGCTTGATGTCGCGGTGGACGATCTTCTCTTTGTGGAAGGCCTCGAGCACGTCGAGCACCTCGCTCGCGATCCACAGCGCCTCGCCGATGGGGAGGCGCCTGCTCCTGCGCTTCCAGAGCGCCTGCGCGGTCTCGCCTTCGAGTAGCTCCATGACGAGGTAGGGCTCGCCGTGATCGGTGAAGCCGTCGTCGTCGATCGCCACGCGACCGCGGTGGTTGATGCGGTTCGGGACGCGGCCTTCGCGCAGGAAGCGGTCCGTGATGGCGCGATCGTGCGCGAGCTCCGTGTGCAGGATCTTGAGCGCTTTGCGGGATCCCGTTCGCGTGTGGACGGCCGAATAAACCGAGGCCATGCCGCCGACGCCGAGGAGCGAGTCCAGCTTGTATTTGTCGCTGATCACCGAGCCGATGCGCTCGCGTGCGCGCGCCTTCTCGTCGCCGGCCGTTTTAAGAGGCGACTGCTGCGAAGGAGGTTCTTGGATCTCGCCGCGGAGTGCCGTCATCGACGTTCAGGGAAGGCAAAACTTAACACTTTGTCGCGCTCGTTTGGCGTGCTTTTGATCGCGCTTCGAGCGGGCGGCGATCCCTCGACGGCGGCCGCCCGCGACCCGCCCGAGATCTCCATTTGACGCATGCGAATCGCACGAATCCTCGTACGAGATCCCGAAGAGGACGTGAGTCACGAGGTGCTCGCGTTGGAGCGCAACGGCGCTTTGTATTCGGTCCCCGAGCTCGATCGTCACGTCTCGGGAGATCCTCTCCACACGTCGGAGGACCTCCACGTAAGGCTCTTTTCGCTCGGAGGGGCGGGGCTCTTTCACCACGACGAACGGCTCAAAGCGGGCGATCGGCCCACCGAGGCCAGGATCCTGCCCGGCTCGTTCACGTGGCTCCCCCCCTGCGACACGTCACGCGCCCTCTTCGTCCGCATGGCGCCGCACGATCACCCTTCGATCGCGCCGGTGTACGGCCTCGGAAGCGCGCGGGGTCTCCTCGGCCACGACGAGATCGCCATGTTTCCGAGCGGCGTCGAGCTGCCCGACGTCGAGGTCGGGATCGCCGCGGTGATGGGCGAGGACATCGAGCGCGCGACGCCCGGCGAGGCGGAGCGCGCCATCTTCGGGTACACGATCGCCTGCGGTTGGGTCTCGCGCGCAGAGGCGCCGTGGGATCCTACGGATCGAGCCTCGTCGCTCGACGCGGGCGCGCGGGACTTCGCGGCGCAGCTCGGGCCTGTGCTCGTCTCGCGCGACGAGATCGCCGACCCGTCGGCGTTGCGCGTCGAGGTCCGCGCGGGCGGTCAAACGGCGCTGCGCGGAGCGACGAGCGGCGCGCGCTTCTCGATCGCGGCGTCCATCGCGCACGTGAGCCACCGCGTCCCCCTCTGCGCGGGCGACGTGATCGCGCTCGGGTGCGTGGCGGGCGGCACGCTCGCGGCCGTGGGAGGCAAGCTCGAATTCGGCACGCCGATCGAGGTCCTCGTGGAGCGGCTCGGCAAGCTCAAGGGCCGGGCGGCGCCCGCGCTGCGTTGACGCTCGATCAGCGCATGATCTCGTTCACGCGCGCGCTCGTCGCCGAGGCGAGCCCGGTCGCGAGCTTGTTGGGGTCGAGCTCGACCGTGATCGCGACCGCGTCTTTGTGGTGCGTCGCGAGCGGCTTCTCCTTGAGCTGATCGAGCGCGAGCAGCTTGCCGAGCGAGCTCTTCGCGAGGTCGTCCCACGCGTGGAGGAGCTCCGCGCGCGCCGCCTCGCCGCTCGTCGAGAAATCTCCAGCCACCGCGATCGACACGAGGATCCCCTCGCGCACGCTCGGCCGCGCCGACGCGCCGATCGCGGTCGCGCCCGCGAGCAAGCCGCGCGCGCCGCGCGCGAGCTCGCCTTCGAACGGGCCGAGCGAGAAGGCGAGCGCAGGGGCGTTGCCGAGGCGCTCCGCGAGCCCCTTGAGCGGCTCCTCGGCGAGCGCGACCGGCGAGCGCTTGAGCCTGCCCTCGGCGTACAGCGCCGCGATGCGCGCGGGCCCGCGCGACCCGCTGCCGCCGTGCTGGATCACGGCGACGCTCGTGCCGAGCAGCGCGATCGCGCTCTCCTGCGTGCCGATCACGCCCGCGATGAAGATCACGTCGGGCCGCTCGATCACGCGCTTCTCGCGCGCGACGATGCGCGAGCGGAACCAGCGCTCGACGACGCGCGGATCGCCGTTGTACCGAACGATGTACACCGTGCTGGGCCCGTGCGTCGCGATGACCGCGTCGTGGAGGCCGCGCAGATCGAGGCCGGTGGACGCGGCGAAGCGATCGAGGTTCTTCTCGGGCGCGATCTTGGCGATGGCCGGGATGAGCCACGGGATGGCGGCGATCTCGCGCGGGCGCGTGACGATCAGGTGGCCGAGCTCGGCGCGCGGGACGAGATCCGTGAGCGAGGCGAGGCGCAGCGGCGGCCGCTCCTCGCCCGCGGGCGGAGCCACGGGAGCGCCGCCGCACGCGCTCGCGGCGAACGCGGTGAACGTGCCGAGCGCGCCGAGGAATTCGCGCCGGAGCATGCGCTAGTCGTTGTCCTCGTCGTCGTCCCCGCCCGAGATCGCGTAGCCGCGGCTGTTGTTCACCAGATCCTTGAGGTCCTTGCCGACCTTGAAGAACGGCAGCCGTTTGGCGGGCACCGGCACCGGCACGCCGGTGCGCGGATTGCGGCCGTTGTAGGGCTTGTAGGGCCTCACCGTGAAGCTCCCGAAGCCGCGGATCTCGATGCCGTCCCCGTGCTCGAGCGCCTCGGTCATGGCGTCGAACACGCAGTTGACGACGAGCTCGGCGCGAGCCTTGGTGAGCTCTCCCCGGCCAGCGATCGCGTCGATGAGCTCGCTCTTTGTCATCGCCACCCTACCCTGCGGAGAACCGAAGCTAGGCGCTCATGGGGCCTAAAATCAAGCGCCCGACTAACCCCGCCGGCGCGTCGCGAGCATGAGCACGCCGCCCGACGTGGCGAGCAGCGCCGTGACCGGGCGCTTGGCGCCGCTCACGATCACGGCTCCGAGCGCGCAGGCGAGCCCGAACACCATGGTCGCCGCGTCGAGCTTGAGGAGCGGCGGAGGTGGCCCTTTGGGATCGCGGTGAGGCGTGCGGTAGGGGTTCGCCACGCCTCCGAGGCTAACACCCTTCCGCACCCCGGCCGAGCTTGCCCTCGCAAAAGAGCACGACCGCCGCGGTGAGCTCCAAATACCCATGGAAGAAGGCTGCGCGGATGTAGCCGTCGCGCGCTTCGCCGAGGCTCATGATCGCCCACGCCGCGAGCCCCACCGCGGAGAGCACCGCGATCCAGAGCACGGGCGCGCTCACGTCGGCGGCGAGCGCGCGGTACGTCTGCTGGTATGAGCGCGGCGAAGGGCGAGGCCGATCGTCCTCGGGCATGAGGCGAACCCACACCACGTAGTGCGCGCTCTGCGCGAACGCGTACAAAACCAGGAAGCGCGCGGGCCAAGGAGCCTCGGGCAAGGGCGACAGCGATCGCGCGAGCTCGCCCGGGACCACGCTCGCCCACGGCGACACGAGCCCGCGGCTCCACGCGACGATCGCGTCCGCCCCGCCGCTCATCACGAGCGAGCACCCGAGGACCGCGATCGCGATGGGGATGAGGTGGAGCTTCGTCTCACGGCGCCGCCACGCCCACCAAAGAGCGAACGCGACCGCGTTGTGCGCGTGCGCGAAGATCACGTCGGAGACCCACCCCGCGCGCCACGCCGCGGCCGAGAGCGCGCCGATCGTCGCGAGCGCGATCGCCTTGCGCGCGAGGCTCCCGCGCGCGACGAGCGCCGCGAGCGCCGCGCCGATGAGCCCGCCGCGCAGGCCCAAGCCGCCCACCGCGAGCGCGCAGCCGATCGCGATCGCGCCCAGAATCAAAGGACGTTTGTGGTGCCCCGGCCGCGCGACGAGGTAGCGCACGTCCGCGATCACGTGCGGGATCCCCCAGACGATGGGGCCGATCGCGACGAGCCAGAGCGGCGCGGTCACCGCGACCGCGAGCGCGGCGACGAGCATCATCGATCCGACGAGCGCGACGCGACGCTCGCGATCCACGACGAGCGATCGTGCGCGCGGCGCGATCGCGAGGAGCAGGCGCGATCGCAGTCGATCGAACGGAGCGAGCAACCCTTCGATCGGCGGCGCGGGCAGCGCGGCGAAGAGCTTCGAGGCGCGCTCCATCCCCGCGGCCTCCGCTCACGCCTCGGCGTGGACGATGCGCTCCCACGCGAGCGACGTGACCTCGCCGAGGTACAACGTGGCCGAGTCGTCGAGCACCGCGGCCTCGAAGACTTGGTTCTCCTTGAAGATCCCGTTGGTGCTCCCGGTGTCGATCGCCCACACCTCGCGGTCGATCCGCACGAGCAAGAGGTGCACGCGCGAGACGTGCGTGTCGTTCGCGACGAGCAGCCCGCAGCGATCGTAGCGGCCCACGAGCACGCCGCGCTCCAGCCGCTCGGCCGAGATCCTGCGGCGCCACCGCGACGTGCCGGACGCGACGCGGACCTCGCCCCACGCGATCTCGGGCTCGTCGTCGCCGAGGAGGAGCGGCGACCGCACCGACGTGATCATGGTGATCTCGTCGTGGATCCCCGCGGCGCGGCTCTCGATGAGCCGCTCGGGGCGGCGCACGCCCGGCGCGCGGCGATCGATGAAGCACCGATCGGGGAGCGCGCCCCACGCGTCCTCCGCGCGATCGGGCCAGCCGCTCTTGCCGACGCCCGTGCTCGGGATGAACCACACGCTGTACTCGCCGACCATCACGAAGATGGGGCCCTCGGCGACGACGGCGGCGTTGGTGCTCATGTCCTCGGTGAGGAACGGCTGCTCGGTGTTGAGATCCCAGAGCCGCGTGACGGGGCTCTGCCCTTCGAAGCGGACGAGCGCGAGGAGATGCCGGAGCGAGATGGACTCCGCGGGCAAGCGCAGCCCGCATCGCGAATGGCGGCCCATCACGAGGGTCGTGCGATCTTCGATCACGACGCCCTCGACCACGCGCGAGCGCGCGTCGACGGCGACCGCGATCATCGCCCTTTGCTTGGCGATGCGGCCGAGGCCCGCGAGCCGATCGTAGGCCACGATGAACGCGTCCTTCGCGCTGATCGCCGATCGCGGCGCCTCCGGGATGTAGCCGAGCACCGTCCCTGGGTTCTCCAGGAGATCTTTGGACCAGGTGTCGTCCGCCATCCGTTCGGCAAAGCGTACACGATCTTGCGAAGCGCGCCCTAAAGCGCTGCGCGCGATCAGCGCACCTTGCAGAGCGCGTTGCCCGGGCCGCGCCCGTACGGAGAGCGACCCTCGCGCGGCCGGATGTAGATCGAGCCCGCCCCCGACGGCTTGGGGATGATCGCGCCCGACGCGAGCGGACGGGTCTCAGGCAGATCCTCAACCTCGACGATGACGTCGTCGTTGTGCTGATCGACCGCGGAGATGCTGGGCCTGCGCCGATCGTCAGGCGGCCCACCAGGGCACGGGACGCCGCGGGCGCCGATGGCGATCGCCAGCGCGTCCGAGCTCGGCGAGGGAGGGCTGCCCGTCCAAAAGAACTGCGGATCGCGCGGGGATCCGACCTCGACCGCGAGGCACGAGCAACGCGCGGGGTGCGGCGAGCTCGAGAGCATCAGATCGTGCCGGACGCCGTAGAACGACGAGGGCGCGAGCGTGGGCTTGCCCATCGACGCGACGCGCCTGCCGCGGCCGACGTTCTCTTCGGGCTCCGGCGACCAGTCCGGGTCTTCGGCCTTCCATTCGCTCCCGCCGCAGGAGGCGAGGAGCAGAGCGAGCGGCAGGAGCACGGACGGGCGCATCGGTGCGAGCTAAGCACCGCTCGGGGTCCGAGGACAAGTTTCGGCCCGCTCTTCAGGTGTCGCCGAGGAGCTTGAGCAGGGCCTTGGCCGGCACGATCCACTTGAGGCGCACGGTGCCCTCGACGTCCTCGACCGCGTGCTCCCCTACAACGCCCGCGTATTTGCTCTCTTTGAGGCTGTCGAGGAGGGCGGCGACGTACGCGGCGGTGCGCTTGCCCTCCGCGGGGGACCGCGCGAGGATCTCGCCGTCGATGCGGAGACCGTCGCCTTCGAGCACGGCGCTCGCGCGGACCCGATCGACGCCGGCCACGATGCGCGCGAGCGACGGGAACTCGCGCGCGAGCTTGGGGGAGAGGTTCTTGACGCGCAGATCCGCGCTCACGATCCCGCGCTGCGAAGGCACGCCACGCTTTTGATCGGCCCCGCCGTCGAGCACGCGCGCGACCGCGTCGCGCTCGACGGGCGAGACGAACGCGACCGCGCGATCGCCGAGCAGCACGAGGCGCGAGAAGCCCGCGCGCGGCACGTCCCCGCGGCGATCGAAGATCGTCACCTTGCCGTTCGGCGACGGCGCGCTCGAATACAAGCTGCGTGAGGGCGGGCTCGCGGCGCCCTTGCCCTCGACCACGACGACGCGATCGCCGAGGTCCATCTCGCCGACGCGCGCGGCGATCCAGACCACGTCCGCGTGCTCGAGCGCGCGCGACAGCTCCGCGTCGGCCTCGCCCTTCATCGCGCGATCGCGCAGCGCCCCGACCGCGTCTTGGCCGAGCCCCGCGCGCATACGGCCGACGTCGATGCGGATCACGAGATCGAGATCGACGGGCAGCAGCTCGTCGGGCGAGAGATCGCGCACGACGCGCGCGCCGGAGGCGGCCGGCGGTTTGTCGCCTTTCCCGCCGCACCCCGCCGCAGCGATGCACGCCGCGGCGAGCGCGATGCTACGAGCGCTCCGCGCGATCTTCGACGACACGGGCCATCTCCTCGATGATCTCGTCGATCGCGCGGCCGCTCGAATCGACGAGCAGCGCGTCGTCCGCGCGTTTGAGCGGCGCGACGGGGCGCTCCGTGTCCGCGCGATCGCGCTCTTTCACCTCGCGCTCGGTCTGCGCGAGGCTCACCTCTTTGCCGCGCGCGACGAGCTCGTCGTAGCGGCGCTTGGCGCGCACCTCGACCGATGCGGTGAGGAAGAACTTAGCCTCGGCGTCGGGCATCACCACGGTGCCGATGTCGCGACCTTCGAGCACCACGCCGCCCTCTTCGCCCGCGCGGCGCTGCATCGCGAGCAGGGCCGCGCGCACCGCGGGGATGGCCGAGACGCGGCTCGCGCCGAGGCTCATCTCGGGCGCGCGGATGAGCATCGACACGTCCTCGCCGCGGAGCAGCACGCGCATCCCGCTGCCGCCCGCGGCGTGCGCGGGCAAGCCGGGCCCGATGCTGGTGGGCGCGGACTCGCTGGGCTCCGCGCGGATCGCGTCCTCGCGCGCGAGCGACGCGGCGAGCGCGCCCACGCGATCGTCGTCCTCCCACGCGATGCCCTCGCGCTGCGCGGCGAGCGCGACCGTGCGGTAGAGCGCGCCCGTGTCGAGCAGGAGGTAGCCGAGCCTCCGCGCGAGGCCGCGCGCGACGGTGCTCTTGCCGGCGCCCGCGGGGCCGTCGATCGCGACGCGGACGCGCCTTCGTGCTTGGCTCATGACGATCTCTCCCGGCTCTCTACGACCTCGATGGAGGCGCCGAGCGCGCGCAGCGTCCCGACGAATTTGGGGAAGCTCGTGGTGATGTTGTCCGCGTCGATGACGCGCGTCGGGCCGTCGGCGACGAGGCCCATCACGACCGCGGTCATGGCCACGCGGTGATCGCCGCCGCTCTCGACGACGGCCGCGCGGAGCGGCCTGTCCGGCACGCCCTCGATGGTGAGCCCGTCGGGCCTCTCCTCGCACGCGACGCCGAACGCGCGGAGCGTGCGCGCCATGGACGCGATCCGATCGCTCTCTTTGACGCGGAGCTCGGCCGCGTCGCTGATCTCGGTCGTGCCGCGCGCGCGCGCCGCGAGGGCGCAGGCGATGGGGATCTCGTCGATGGCGCGCGTTACGCGCTCGCCGCCTGCGCGGAACGCGCGGAGCTCGGCGTAGGCCGCGTGGAGATGGCCCACGGGCTCGCCCAGCTCGTCGCCCTGCGCCTCGATCTCGCACGCGGCGCCCATGTCGCGGAGGATCTCGAGGAGGCCTACGCGCGTCGGGTTCACGCCGACGCGGCGCACGTCCACGCGGCTCCCGGGGACGATCTGCGCGGCGGCCACGAGGAACGCGGCGGACGAGAGATCGCCGGGCACGCGGATCGAAAATCCGGGGAGCTTTCGCGACCAACCTTCGGGGGACAGCTCGACGATCGGACCCATCGATCGCACGGGCACGCCGAGCGCGTGGAGCATGCGCTCGGTGTGATCGCGCGAGACGATGGGCTCGTGCACCCACGTGCTCCCGTCGGCCCAGAGGCCCGAGAGGAGGATGGCGCTCTTCACCTGCGCGCTCGCGATCGGCATCTCGTATTCGATCGGGCCGAGCATGTGCGGCGCGGGCAGCGGGCCCACGTGGAGCGGCGCGGTGCAGTCGCCGGGCCGCGCGAGATCGAGCTTGCCCTCGATGCGCGCGCCGCGGAGGCGGAGCGGCTTCGCGATGCGCTCCATGGGGCGCTTGGAGAGCGACGCGTCACCGGTGAGCGTGGTCGCGAAGCGCTGCGCGGCGAGGAGCCCGGCGAGGAGGCGCATGGTCGTGCCGGAGTTGCCGCAGTCGATGGGCTCCGTGGGCGCGGAGAGCCCGTCGAGCCCGACGCCGTGGATCGCGAACGAGGCCTCGCCGCGGGCCTCGGATCGAACGCCGAGCGCGTGCAGCGCCGCGAGGGTGGATCGGTTGTCGCCGCCGAGCGCGCCGCCTTCGACGTGGGTCACGCCCGAGGTGATGGCGGCGAGCATGAGCGCGCGGTGCGCGATGCTTTTGTCGCCGGGGACGGGCACGCTCCCGAGGAGCGGCGTTTGTGCGGGCGAGACGACCAGATCGGCCACGCGCTCTACTTGCCTTCGGCGTGGTCGATTCGCAACGCCGAAAATCCAGGCGGCAGGCCGGGCACGAGCAGCGCGCCGTCGGCGTCGGCGAGGAGCGGGACCGCGGCGCCGTCGGCGCGCACCACGCGCGCGGGGACCGATCGGGTGACGTCGGCCGCGTCGTCGCTCGGGTGATCGCCCGCGGTGAGCACGTGGACCCACGCGAGGCTTCGTTTGGCCTCGACGCCTTTGGGCGCGTTCGTGCCGAGGTCGAGCGCGCGGCCTTCGAGCGCGGAGCGCGCGAGCGCGCGGACCTCGTCGTCGGGGTCGAGATCGCGCGCGAGCGTGAGCGTCGCGATCCGCTGCGCTTCGGTGCGGAGCGAGAGGCCGCGGATGATCGCGCGGCGGACCGACGCGTCTTCTTCGAAGCGGTAGGCGCTCGTCAGCATCGACACGCTGGAGGGCTCGGGGTCTTTGCCGAGGCCGATCGCGGTGTGCGCGCGCACGACCGGATCGCTCCCTTGGAGCAGGCGTTTGATGCGGCCCCGCAGCGCGTCGGTGTCGCGGCTCGCGAGGGCGCGCGCGGCGAGCGGGGCGATGGGGCCGCCTCGTTCGGCCCACGCCGAGAGGGCGGAGGTCGAGAGGTCGCCGCCGTCGGGGCTCGCGAGGAGGGCGACGCCTGCGGCCGCGATCATGCGCTCGCGCTTTTGGATTTCGTCGCGATCGCGGGAGGGCACGTTCGCGGGATCGGCGGCGCTCTCGGCGCGCGCGGCGGCGGCGAGGATCGGCATGAACGCGCGGAGCGCGCTGCCTCCGCGCGGGTTCGCGAGGGCGCCGCGCGCCGCGCCGCCGATCACGGCGGCGTCGCAGTCGTTGGGCTTTTTGCACGCGCGATCGATGAGGTCGCTCGTGTCCTCCCAGCCGAGCGCGGCGAGCCCGAACGCCGCGATCGCGCGATCGGCCGCGGATTTCTCGGTGATCATGGCGTCGAGCCGGCGGCGCAGGCCGGCGGGCGTGTCGCCGAGCGCGAGCGCGCGGACGATGGCGGCGCGGATCATGAGGCGCGCGCGATCGGGCTTTGCGCCTGCGGCGAAGCCTCGTTCGATCGCGGCGCGCGCGGCGTCGCCGGGCGTGTTGGCGAGCGCGAACGCGGCGGTGATCGCGATGTCGTCTTTGGCTTCGGCGAGCACCTTTTCCAGCTCGGGGACGCCTCGTGCGCGGCCGATCGCGATCACGACGCGCGCGCGCGAGGTGGCTGGGAACGAGGGCATCGCCTCGGCGAGCTTGGGCGCGAGCCCGGTGATGGGCGCGAGCAGGGCGAGGCGGAGGCCGTCTTCGCGGGTCGCGTCGTTCTCGAGCAGCGCGGCGACGGCGGGTCCGGCCTCGGGCGCGCTCAGGTGGACGAGCACCTCGGCCGCGGCCCTGCGGAGGCGCGGCTCGCTGCGTTTGAGCCATTCGCGCGCGAGGAGGATGGCGGATTCGTCGCCGAGCTTCGCGAGCGCGAGCTCGGCCGCGACCTTGGTCGCGAGGTCGGGTTCGTTGACCATGGCGCGGAGGCGGTCGAGCGCGCGCAGATCGCCGGCCTCGCCCAAGAATGCGGCGAGCGCGGGGGTGAGCTTGCGTTTGCCTTCGACGAACGCGTCGATCGAGACCGGCGGGTACACGCGCAGCGCGCGTGACGCGGCTTCGGCGGCGGGTCCGCCTTGCAAGAGCGCGGGCACCAGCGCGGCGACGGCCTTGCGATCGCCGCTCTTGGCGAGGGCGAGCGCGGCGGTCCCGCGAACGACGGTGGAGAGCGGCTGGTACGATCGGCGCGCGTCGGCGCCTGTTCCTTCGACGACCTCGCGGGTCAAGAGCTGCCGGACGCCGTCGCGCTTGGCGTGGGGGGCGAGGGCGCGGACGGCCAAGAGGCGCACGCGGAGATCATTTTCGAGGATCGAGGTCTGCGTGAGCGCTTCGGTGAGCGCGTCGATCGCCTCGTCGGTGCCGATGGCGCCGAGGCGCTCCACGCCGCGGAGGCGGTCGTCGGGATCGTCGGATTGGAGGAGGCGTTGCGCGACCGGGACGCCGAACAGCGATCGCAGCGTGACGCTCGATCGCCGGGGCGCCGAGCGCGGCTCCGGCATGCGGCCCATGCGAACCTGTGCGCGGGCCGGCGCCGCGGTGAGGCCGGCGAGGAGCACGAGGGACGCGGCGAGGAGCCGAGAGCGCATGAGGCGATCGTTTTACACCAAGTGG
>CAYTJL010000077.1:29784-36340 GCA_964437785.1 uncultured Polyangiaceae bacterium | reverse complement strand
TTTGGTGTATGCTCGGGCCGATGCGCGCGCGCGCCGCTTGCCTGCTCATGACCTTGCTCCTCCCCCGCGTCGCCTTCGCCGATCAAACCCCGGCGCAGCAGGAGGCCGATCGCTTGTTTCAAGAGGGCAAAGCGCTCATGGATCAAGGCGCGCACCGCGAGGCGTGCGAGAAGCTCGCCGAGAGCCTCGCCCTGCTCCGCCGCGGAGGCACGTTGTTGAACCTCGCGGTCTGCCGCAACAAAGAGGGCCGTTATGCGACCGCGCTCCGCGTCTACCAAGAGGCGCTCGACGCGGCCCTCGCCGACAAACGCACTGATCGCGAGGAGATCGCCCGGCGCGACATCGAGGAGGTGCGCGCCAAGCTCTCATGGCTCACCGTGCGCGCGCCCGACGCCGCGAAGACGCCCGGCCTCGCCATCACGCTCGATGGATCGCCCGTCGACCCTCCACAATGGGGCAAGCTCCTGCCCATCGATCCGGGCGATCACGTCGTCATCGCCGCCGCGCCCGATCACCGCCCGTTTCGGGCCGCGTTCGCGATCGGCAAGGAGCGCGATCGCAAAGAGGTCCTTGTCCCGGCCCTCACTCCTGCGCCCAAACCAAGCTCGCCGCCGATGGAGCTCCCCCCGCCGCGCGCGCCGTCCACCACGCGACTACGCACCTTCGGGATTCCCACCCTGATCGCGGGGTCGCTGATCGCCGCCGTGGGCGGCGGTCTCGGCGTCAAGGCCATCGTCGACAGCCGGCGCAGCAAAGAGCTCTGCCCCAACCGGCGCTGCACCACCGAGGAGGGGCTCGCGGCCAACGAGAGCGCGAGGACCGCCGCGACGCTCGCGAACGTGGTGATCCCGGTGGGGCTCTTGATCGCCGCGAGCGGCTTGTTCTTGACCCTCTACACCCCTCAACCATCGTCGCCGCGGCGCGCTTCGAATCTGTTCATCGCCCCTTCGTTCGGCGCCTCGGGGGCCGCTCTTACCGTGGGAGGCTTGTTTTGAAGACGATCCGCCCGACAACCATGCTCCTCTCGGGCGCCCTCGCCCTGTTCGCGGCGTCGTGCGAGATCCTCGCCGGCATCGAGTCGGTGATTGACGCGCGCGACGCCGGAAAAGGCGGCGGATCCGAGGGCTGCCCGCCGCTCCCGGACGCGGGGTGCGAGGCCGGGTGCTCGCCGTCCGCCGTCATCGCCGGGCTCGACAACCCCATCGGCGTCGCCGTCTACGATGGAGTCGTGTACGCGGCCGCGGGCAACGAAATCGCACGTGAGGAGATCGGCAAGGGCCAGCTCCAACCGCTCTCCGTGCCCGAGATGAGCGCCGCTGTCGAGCTCGTCGCGGCCGACGCGTCCGGGGTTTATTGGACCTACCCTTATACCTATTGCCTCGGCCACGTGCCTTTGGACGGCAAGACCCCCAAGCTCCTCGGCGCGTGCGAAGGCACGTTCTTTGGCAAGCTCGCGCTGGGCCGCGACGACGTTGTCTGGGCCGTCTCGGCCGAGCAAGGGGGTTGTGCGAGCCCAGGCCCCGGCAAGTGCTGCGCGCCGGCGAACACCCATGGTTGCATCATGAAGGTGCCCAAACAAGGCGGCCCCGTAACCACCCTCGCCGAGAGCGTCCCCGGCGCGTTCGCCGTCGCGGTCACCGACGAGCACGTCTATTGGGGAACGTGGGACATGGCGGCCCTTCACGGCGAGATCGTGCGGTGTCCCCTGCAAGGATGCACCGGCGCGCCCGAGGTCGTCGAGCCCGAAGCGGGGAACGTCATCGACCTCAACGTGGATGGCGATCACGTGTATTGGTTCGACTCCCAAATGGGGAAGATCAAGCGCAAGCCCCTCGCCGGCGGCGAGGTGGAGGTGCTCCATTTAGGCACCTATTATGGCGGCTCCTTCACGGTGGACGATACGTACGTAACGTGGACGGACGCCGCTCAGGTTTACCGCGTACCGAAGGGAGAGGCATTTTCGCCCGTCACCACGCTTGGCGGCGCCCACGCCGAGGTGGTGGCGACCGACTGCGCCTACGTGTATTGGAGTGAACGATCTGCGAACGGCGCTGTCATGCGCGTCGCGCGGTGATGTTCAATGGCCCTTCGACGAGAAGACCCGACCACGCTCCCTCCCGCCGCGCTGACGAGCCCGTCCGTCGCGGCGTCGGGCTCGCCGAGCGCGAGCGTGCTCTTCGTGCTCTTCTGCCGCGATGAGCCGTGGCGCGTCGGGCAAGCGCTGGTGATCCCACACGGCAGCGGACCTTATGTCTTTGGGCGCGGCGAGGTCGGATCCGATCCCAAGCGCATCGGGCTCGTGCAGCGGCGGCCCGGAGGGATGGTGAGCACGCCGCCGCTCGCGTGCCCGCGCATCTCGCGCGAGCAGGTCGCGTTCACCACGGCGCCCAAGCTGGTGGTCGAGTCGCTCGGGCGCGCGCCCATGGCGCACAACGGGCGCGACGTGCGGCGCGCGGAGCCTTGGGACGGCGACGTGATCGAGCTGCAAAACGAGCTTCTCCTGCTCGTCACCACCCGATCGCACCGCATCCCGCTCCCGCCCGAGAGCGGCCTGCCGCTGCACCCGTTCGGGCAGCCGGACGCCGCCGGGATCCTCGGCGAAGGCGACGCGGTGTGGGCCCTGCGCGCCGAGATCGCGGCCGTCGCGCGGCTCTCCGCGCACGTGCTCGTGCAGGGCGAGAGCGGCAGCGGCAAGGAGCTCTGCGCGCGCGCGATTCATCAGCTCTCGTCGCGCGGCAAGCACGCGCTCGTCGCGCGGAGCGCCGCCACGGTGCCCGAGGGGATCATCGACGCCGAGCTGTTCGGGAACCTGAAGAATTATCCCAACCCGGGGACGCCGGAGCGCGCGGGCCTCGTCGGCGAGGCCGACGGATCGACGCTCTTCCTCGACGAGATCGGCGAGCTCGCGCCCGCGCTCCAAACGCGCCTGCTCCGCGTGATGGATCAAGGGGAGTACCAGCGGCTCGGCGAGGCCACGGCGCGGCGCGCGGACGTGCGCATCGTCGGCGCGACCAACCGCGACGCGTCGAGCCTCGCGCACGACGTGCTCGCGCGGTTCACGGCGCGCATCACGGTGCCCAGGCTCGACGAGCGGCGCGAGGACATCCCGCTCCTCGCGCGCGCGCTCATGCGCCGCCACGCGGCCTCGGATCGATCGCTCGGCCGCTTCTTCCACGACGGATCGCCCGATCGCGATCTGCGCATCTCCCCTTCGCTCCTGCGCACGCTCGTGCGACACCGCTACACGACCCACGTGCGCGAGCTCGACCTCGCCCTGCTCGCGTCCGCGACGAGCAGCATGGGCAAGTACCTCGAGCTCACGAGCGGCGTGACGCGGCTCTTGGCTGAGAGCGGCGCCGCAGAGCCGCACGAGCCTACCGCGCCCCCTCCGCCCGCGGGCTTCGAAGATCACCTCGAAGAGAGCGAGCGCAAGTGCCTTGTGCTGCTGCGCAAACACGGCTTCCGTCCGTCGGAGTGCGCCCGCGACCCGGAGTATCCGGGCAACCGGCAGACCGCGGACTTTCATCTCCGGCGCTTGATCTGCAAAGCGCTCCTCGCCACGGATTTCTCCGTCGCGAACGCGGCGGCGCTGCTCGCCGCGGGCGGCGATCGCGCCCGCGTCGCCGAGCGCTTTCACATCTTCTTGGATCGCTTGGAGCAAAGGACCCGCGAGTCCGAGCGGAGCGTCGGCGCGCAGCAGCTCTTCTCATCGAACCTCGCCGAGGAGTGGCGAGGCAGCGTCCACGTCGTCGAGCGCGTGGTGGACGCGATCCGCCGCGGCGAGATCAAGCGCGCGCGATAGCTGCCCGTCGATAACCCGTTACCTCCCAATCAAACCCTCGATGGGCGAGGACGCATTGGCGTAGAGCTTTTTGGGCATCCGCCCGGCGAGGTACGCTTCGCGCCCCGCGCGGACCGCGTCGCGCATGGCCCCGGCCATGCGGATAGGGTCTTTGGCGAGCGCGATCGCCGTGTTCATGAGGACGCCGTCACACCCGAGCTCCATCGCATACGCCGCGTCGCTCGCCGTGCCCACGCCCGCGTCCACGATGACAGGCACCTTGGCCGCCTCGCGGATGATCGCGAGGTTGTACGGGTTGCGGATGCCAAGGCCCGACCCGATGGGGGCCGCGAGCGGCATCACCGCCGCGCAGCCGGCGTCCTCGAGCTTTCGGCACACGATCGGATCGTCCATGCAATAGGGCAGCACGACAAAGCCCTCTTTGACGAGCACCTTCGCAGCTTCGACCGTAGCCTCGTTGTCGGGGAAGAGCGTGCGTTGATCGCCGATGACCTCCAGCTTGACGAGGTCCGAGAGCCCGAGCTCGCGCGCGAGGCGCGCCGTGCGCACCGCCTCGTCGACCGTGTAGCAGCCCGCGGTGTTCGGCAGGATGGTATAGCGGCCCGACGTCATGAGGCTCATCATCGAGCCTTCGCCGGTAGCCTTGAGATCGACGCGGCGGAGCGCCACCGTCACGACCTCTGCGCCCGACGCCTCCAGCGCGCGGCTCGTCTCGGCCACATCCTTGTACTTGCCGGTGCCCACGAAGAGGCGCGATCGAAACGTGCGGCCGGCGAGGATGAGCGCGTCTTGGTCCATGCGCGGCTAGCTACTTTGGAACCGGCTCTCCGTAAAGTGATATGCTCGGTCGCATGCTTCGAAAGACCCTCTTGATCACGGCGCTCCTCGCGCCGCCCCTCGTGGTCGTAGGGCCGCTCGACCGCGCGTCCACGGATGGCTGCATCGCTCCCGCGGAGGCGACCATCGCGCGCGCCCTGTCGCTCGGAGAGATGGTGAGCGCGTCGAGCGCCGTCGTCGTCGCGACCGCGGGTGAGCGGCACAGCGTTTGGGAGGATCTGCCGTCGGGGCGTCGTATCGTCACGTACACCAAGCTCTCCGTCGAGCGCGTCGTCCATGGCACGATCGACAAAGAGGTGTGGGTTCGGACGCTGGGCGGCGCGGTCGGGTCGGTCGGCCAAGCGGTCTCGGGCGAGGCTCAAATCCTCACCGGGAGTCGATCGATGGTGTTCCTCGCCAAGGTGAGCGGCGTGGTGGTCGTGACGGCGATGGCGCAGGGCCATTATCCGATCGCGGAGAGCGCTTCATCCAAGCCCACGCTGCGCCCGAGCCCCGACGCGGGCACGATCTTGCCGCGCGGCGGGCCGTTCATCTCGGTGCGCGAAGAGCTCGTGGGGCGCTCCGTCGACGAGGGCATCGCGCTCGTCATCAAGGCGACCCATGGCAAAAAATAGGCTCGTCGCCGCGGCGATCGTCACGGCCGCGCTCGCGCTCTCGCCGTCCGCGCACGCGTTCTGCAGGACGAGCAGCTGCCCCAACGTGGGCACCTCGCAGGTCTGCACGCCTCAAGGCGCGGGCGACTGCGGCACGCCGCTCGTGTGGAAGCGCGATTGCGTGAGCTTCTCGCTCAACAAAGATGCCTCCAAGAAGGTCGACCTCGACACGACGCGGGCCATCGTCACCCAGGCGTTCGACACGTGGATGAGCGCGGACTGCCCGGGCGGCGGCAACCCCCACATCCGCGTGATCGAGCTCGATCCGGTGGACTGCCACGCGCAGGAGTACAACAAAGAGTACGGCAACGCGAACATCGTTCTCTATCACGACGACGATTGGCCCTATCAGGGCAAGAGCTCCACGCTCGCGCTCACCACGGTCTCGTACGACGTCGACACCTCCGAGATCTACGACGCCGACATCGAGATCAACGCGCTCGTCAACCTCACGACGAGCGACACGGCCGTCGAGTTCGATCTGCTCTCGATCCTCACGCACGAGGCGGGGCACTTCCTCGGGCTCGCGCACTCGCCCGTCGCGGAGGCGACGATGTTCCTCGACTACGTGCCGGGGACCACCACGCTGCGCGATCTCGCGGCCGACGACGTCGACGGCATCTGCGCCATTTACCCGCCCGGCGCGGCGATCCCGGACAGCTGCGACGCCGAGCCGCGCCACGGGTTCTCGACGGACTGCGCCGCGGTGCAGGCCGAGGGCTGCTGCACCATCGCGCCGGGCTCCGGCGAGCGAACGCGCGACGGCTGGCCGATCGTCGCCTCGATGATCGGGCTCGTCGCTGTGGGCCTCCGCAGGGCGAGGGGAAGGCGAGCGCTGCGGTGATCCGCGTGTCGACCGAGGAGGACCTCGCGGCGCTCGCCGAGCGCGCCGCTCGATCCCCTCGGATCGCCGTGGACGTCGAGGCGAACGGCCTCTTCGCGTACCGGGCGTCGGCGTGCGTGGTCCAGCTCGCGTTCGAAGAGGACGAGCGCGTCGAGGTCGCCGTGATCGACGCGCGCGCGGTCTCGCCCGCGCGGCTCGCGCCGATCTTCGGCGGATCAGGGCCGATCAAGGTGCTCCACGATCTCACGCTCGACGCGCGCCTGCTCGCGGCGGAGGGCGCGCCGCTCGCCAACGTGCGCGACACCTCGGTCTCCGCGCGCTTCTTGGGCTTTCGATCGACGGGGCTCGCGTCGCTGCTCGCGTCCGAGCTGGGCGTGACCATCGACAAGCGCTTCCAGCAGCACGATTGGTGCTCGCGGC
>CAYTJL010000077.1:0-29684 GCA_964437785.1 uncultured Polyangiaceae bacterium | reverse complement strand
GAGCTGGGCGTGACCATCGACAAGCGCTTCCAGCAGCACGATTGGTGCTCGCGGCTCGACGACAAGCTCGCGGCGATGGCCGAGGCGCTCGGCATCGCGCCCGAGATCGCCGACGAGTGCGCGTACAAGCTCGCGTGCGCGCTCGGCCCGCCCAAGGACGATCGCCCCGCGTACGTGCGGATCAAGGGCGCGGGCCACCTCGCCCCCGAGGGGCGCGCGGTGCTCCGGCGCCTCACGATCGCGCGCGAGGAGGCGGCGGCCGCGCGCGGCGTGCCCCCGTTCAAGGTGATCACGAACGAGGTGCTGCTCGCGATCGCGCAGCGAGCCCCGAAGACGTACGCGGACCTCGCCGAGATCCGCGGCGCGACGGCCGACGAGGCGCTGGCGATCGCGCTGCTCGCGCGCGTCGCCGAGGGCGTCGCGGACGGAGACGTCCCCGCGGCCGACCGCGAGCACTTCGACGTCCCCAAGCCGAGCCGCGAGCACACCGCCAGGCGCCGCGCGATCGAGGCCTCGATCAGCGTGTGGCGCGGGGCCGAGGCCAAGCGCCGGAAGGTGGACGAGCAGGTGGTCCTGCCCGGGCACTGCGCCGAAGAGCTCGCGAACGTGCTCATGGAGGCGTGCCGGAGCTGCGCCGGCGAGCCCGCGAAGGGGGCCGATCTCCGCGCGTCGATCCAGGCGATCCCGGGGCTCGGGGGCAAGCGTGCCGCGCTGTATTTGGACGTGCTCGCCCGGCTCGGGGAGCGGCGTTAGCGTGCGCTGTTCCGCTCGTCCGTGACCTGTATTAAAAGAGCGAGACGCCATGGCCGACAAAGTACCGATGACCCCGGAAGGACAAATCAAGCTTCGCGAGGAGATGAGGCGCCTCAAGGACGTCGAGCTCCCGCAGGTGGTCAAGGACATCGGCACCGCGCGCGATCACGGCGATCTGTCGGAGAACGCCGAGTATCACGCGGCCAAAGAGCGCCAAGGGATGATCGTCGCGCGCATCTCGTTCTTGGAGCAGACGCTCTCGCGCGCCGAGGTCATCGATCCGACCAAGATCCAGAGCAAGAAGATCCAGTTCGGGGCCACGATCAAGCTCGTCAACGTGGACACGGAGGAGGAGCAGACCTTTCAAATCGTGGGGCCCGAAGAGCCCGACGTGAAGCTCGGTCGCATCTCGGTCGCGTCCCCGCTCGCGCGCGCGCTGCTCGGCCACGAGGTCGGCGAAGAGATCAAGGTCAACATGCCCGCCGGGCCTCGGATCTACGAGATCCTCGAGATCCGCTACAAGTAGCGCACCCGTGTGAGCACCGAGAACGCGCCCTCGGCCCCCACGCGCCGGACGAGGCTCGGATCGAAGACGCCCAAACCTCCGCCCGCGCCGCGCGACGACGAAGAGCCCGCGCCCCCTCGCCCTGCGCGTGATCTGAGCCTCGCCTTCGCGGTCGGAGGGCGCGTCGCGGGCGCCTACCTCGGGCTCGTGCTCCTCGTGGTGATCGAGGTGTATGCGGTCGGCATCCTCCGCTCCACCGAGCTCGCGGGCCCGCACGAGCTGAGCCGCGCGGTGCGCGGGCTCCTGCCGATCGCGATCGCGATCGCCGCGCCCGTCGCGGTCGTCGCGGGCGCGCTCGTCGAGGTCCTGGTCCGCGCGGACAAGCTCATCGGCCGCGCGATCGCGACCGCGAGCGCGGGCGTGTTCGCGGCCGTCGTGGGCTACGGCGTCGCGTCGGGGCGGCACTTCGAGGGCGGGCGTCGCGCGCCGTTCGCGCTCGCGCTGGGCGCGCTCGCGGCGCTCGCCGCGTCGATGCTCGCGCCGAGGGTCGCGGCGCTCCTCCGCCGCGCCGAGGACGCGTGCGACAAGCGCGGGGTGAGGCCGGCCGCGCTCTTCGTCGCGGCGATCGCCCTCGCGATCGCGGCGATCGAGGTCGCGAACGCGCGCGTGTTGCCGCGCCTCTACCCCGCGTTTCACCTTGGTTTGACGGCGATCGCGGCGATGCTCGCGTCGCTCTCGGCGCTCGTGTGGAGGGCCTTCGATCCGCCCGGGAGCAGCCGTGGGCCCGCGGTGCGCGCCTCGCTCGGCCTCGTGATCTTCGCGCTCGGCGCCGCGCTCGCGCAGGTCGGCGCGAAGAGCATCGCAGGCTACGACAACGTGCGGATCGTGTACGCGACGCACGCGCCCATCATGGGCCGCATCGTCGAGGTCGCCGCCGAGCTCGCGCCGCCGCCGCCGCTCGACGACGCGCCGCTCGACGATCGCGCGATCGCGGGCGCCTCTCCGCTGCGCTGGGACGGCCGCGACATCCTGCTCATCACGGTGGACGCGCTGCGCGCTGATCACACGGGCGCCTACGGCTACGCGCGGCCCGTCACGCCCAACCTCGACAAGCTCGCGGCGAGCGGCGTGGTCTTCGAATCGGCGTACAGCCCGACGCCGCACACGTCGTACGCGATCACGTCGGTGATGACGGGCAAGTACCTCCGGCCGCTGCTGCTCCAAGGGCTCGGCGAAGGATCGGACACGTGGGCCGGGCTCCTCCGGCGCTACGGCTACCGGACGGCCGCGTTCTATCCGCCGGCCATCTTCTTCATCGACGGCGACAAGTTCACGAGCTTCCGCGATCGCGGGCTCGACTTCGAATACCGGCGCGTCGAGTTCGCGAGCGCCGCCGATCGCGCGGGCGCGGTCACGCGGTATCTGGCGAGCGCGCCCGCGGATCACAAGCTCTTTTTGTGGGTCCATCTCTTCGAGCCGCACGAGCCCTACGAGGCGCACCCCGAGCACCCGTTCGGCGATCGCGACGTCGATCGCTACGACGCCGAGATCGCGGCGGCCGACGCGGGCATCGCCGCGATCGTAGGCGCCGTGCGCGCGGCGAGGCCCGGCGCGGTGGTGATCGTCACCGCCGATCACGGCGAGGAGTTCTCCGAGCACGGAGGCCGCTACCACGGCACCACGGTGTACGAAGAGCAGGTGCGCGTGCCGCTCGTCGTGAACGCCGAGGGCCTCGCGCCGAGGCGCGTCCGCGCGCCGGCGCAGCTCGTGGATCTGCTCCCCACGATGCTCTCCGCGCTCGACATCCCGAGGCCCGCGCGCGTGCGCGGCGTCGATCTCGGCGCGGTGATCGCGGGCAAGGCCGACGACGGTGAGGGCTTCGCGTTCTCCGAGACCGACACGATGACGCTGCTCGCGAAGCGCTCGCTGCGGCTCGTGTGCGCGCGGCGCATCAGCGCGTGCGCGCTCTACGACGTCGCCGAGGACCCCGGCGAGACCACGGATCTCGGCGCGCAGCGGCCCGCGGATCTCGCGGCGATGCGCGCGGAGCTGCGGCGCATCGAGGCGTCGCACGGCAAATACGAGCAGCGCGGCGAGCGGGGCGATCAGAAGAGCCTGCCCGAAGCGCTGCGCCGCGGGATCGCGGGCGACGGCGACGCTGCGGTCGACGTCGCGGCGCTCCTCGACGACGCGGACGTCGCCATCCGAAGGCGCGCGGCCCAGGTGCTCTTCGATCTCCGGCGCCCCGACGTCACCGCGCAGATCCGGCTCGCGCTCGTGCGCGACGAGGACGAAGAGGTCCGCCGTTATTGCGCGCTCGCGCTCACGCGGCTCGGCGAGGGCGCGTCCAAGACGCGCGAGCTCGTCACCTCGCAAGACCTCGGGATGCGCAGGCTCGCGGCGCTCGCGCTCGCGGAGAGCGGCGACGCGCGCGGCGAGGACGTCCTCATCGCGTGGCTCCGCGAGGGCTACCCGCCGAAGCCCGACGAGGGGCCGAGGCCCAAGCCCGTGCCGATCCCGTTCGAGCGCGCGCGCGAGCTCGTCGCGGCGCTCGGCAAGATCCACGCGAAGAACGCGGTGATCCCGCTCCTCGCCGCGCTCGACGACGTCCGCCTCCGGCCCGACGTCGCGCGCGCGCTCGCGGCCATCGGCGAGGGCAACGCGCGGCCCGATCTCGCGTTTCGCCTTAAAAATGAGCGTTATCCGACCGCGCGCACGGCCATCGCCGAGGCCCTCGTGAAGCTCGGCGGCGGGCCCGAGCTGCGCATCCCCATCGTGCGCTTCTTGGGCACGCCCGATCCCCTGCCGAACGGGCTCAAGATCGCGATGGACGCGGGCATCGTCGATCTCATCGGCGGCCCGCGCGAGCGCGATCTCGCGGCGCTCCGGAGGTTCGCGACGAGCGGCGTCGCCGCGGGCATGATCATCCCCAAGCTCGGCAAGGGCGAAGACCCCGACGTGTGGCGCGGCCTGCGCGCGATCTGCCGCGCCAAGAGCAAAGACGGCAGAGCCGGTGAGGTCCGCGTGGGGCTTCGTTTGGGCCCTCGCCCCACGCGCGAGCACGACGGGCCGGTGCCGGTCGCCGCGCCCGAGATGGATCCGGCCCGCAGCGCGACGCTCCGCGTGCCCGTGTCGGCCGGCCCGGTGGAGGTCTTCGCGACGCTGCCCGAGACGGTCACGCTCGTGGCCGGCGAATATGGCGATTTCGTCGTGTACGCGACGCAAAACATCGAGGTCTCGGTCTGCGCCGTCGTGCCGCTCACGAGCGAGCTGCCCCCCCCGCCGCCCGAGCCTTGGGATGCAGGCGCGATCGAGCCTTGACGCTTGATGGAGAGGGGCTGCGCGACTAGAGTCGCCCGCCGTGGCGGACAAAGAGCAAAAGAGCCGGGACGACGAGGCCGACGACAAAGCGCACGACGAAGGCGGCGCGGCGGACGACGCCGAAGCGGGGGACGAGCAAGAATCGTCGGACGAAGGCGAGGCCAAAGGCCAAGACGACGGCGACGAGGGCGAGAACGACGAGGCCGCGCAGCGCGTCGCCAAGGCGCTCGGCGTAGGCGAAGAGGACGAGGGCGACGAGGGCGCCGAAGAAGGCGAAAAGGCCGAAGAAGAGAAGCGCGCGCCGAACCGCGCCGAGCGCCGCCGCGAGGCCGCGCTCCGCCGCAAAAAGAAGGGCGCCGCCGCCGAGGGCTCCGCCGCCGAAGGCGCCGCGTCCGACGGCGAGCCCCTCCCCAAAGACAAGAACCAGCGCGCCAAGGAGCTCCTCAAGCGGCGCCGCGAGCAGGCCTCCGAAGCGAGCGCGCCCGCCACGTTGATGCCGGGCGAGATGGTCGACGACGCGCTCGCGCGAACGTCATCGGCGCTCACCAAATGGCTCCGCAAGAACGCTTCGGCGATTCAATGGGTCGTCGCCGCGGCCATCGTGGGCGGCGGCGGGTTCCTCTTTTACTCGTACCAAACCGAGAAGACGGCGGCCGCCGCGTCAGACGTCTTGGCCGACGGGCTCGCGTCCGACAAGGGCCGTATCATGGCCGAGGACAAGCGCTCCGACGACGAGAAGGAGTATTCGCCCGGCAAGGTCTTCAAGACCTCGGACGAGCGCGCCGACACGGCGCTCGCCTCGTATCGCAAGGTCGCGGCCGAGCACGCCGGATCGGGCGCGGCCATCTTGGCGAGGCTCGCCGAGGGCGGCGTGCTGCTCGACAAGCGTGATTATCCGAAGGCGATGGACGCGTTCAGCGCGGTGCTCGCGACGCCGCTCGCGGGCGCCGATCTCGACGTCAAAGGCCGCGCGATCGAGGGCCTCGGCCTCGCCAAAGAGGGCAAGGGCGATCTCGACGGCGCGCTCGCCTCCTTCAAAGAGATGCAAGGCATCGACATGAGGGGATACAAAGAGCTCGGCCAAATCCACGAGGCCCGCGTGCTGATGACCAAAGGCGACAAAGAGAAGGCCAAAGAGGTCATCACCGCGGTCTACAAGAAGGTCTCTCAACCCAGCTCGGACGGCAAGCTCGTTTATGTCGAGAAGCTCGCCGAGGACATGCTCCGCAAGATCGATCCGGCGGCGGCGCCGGCCAAACAGCAGGTCGTGGGCGGCGGGCCCAAGGGCTCCGCGATGTCTCAAGAGGAGATCGAGCGGTATCTCCGAAAGCTCCAAGACGCGGCCAAGAAGAAGAACCCGGAGCAAAAGCCGCACGATGATCACTAGTCCTTCCCGGGCCTCACGCGGCGCCGCCGTCGCGCTCGCGCTCACGGGCAGCGCGCTTTCGCTGCTCTCGCTGACCGGGTGCGAGTCGATTCGAAACACGTTTTCGGGCGCGCCCGAGGCGCCGCTGTGGCTCCACCACCCGGGAGGCGCGTTGTCGCTCGACATGCGTATCCCCATCTCGGCCGACACGCGCCGCGACGTGGAGCTGTACGAGCACGGCAAACCCGCCATCGATCCCGAGCACCGGAGGGTGTTCATCGGGTCGAGCGATCGTGGGCTCTACGCGCTCAAGGCGGCGGACGGCGGGCGGCTCTGGCGCTTCGAGACGCTCGGCCCGGTGCAGTGCGAGCCGCTCTATGACCCGGGCGAGGACGTGGTTTATTTCGGCTCCAACGACGGCGGCCTCTACAAAGTCCGCGCGGTCGACGGCCACCTCCTTTATCGCTTCAACACCAACGCCGAGGTCTCGCGCAAGCCCGTGCTCCACGACGGCACGGTGTACGTGACCAACGCCAATGACACGCTCGTCGCCATCAACGCTTCGACGGGCCGTATGCGCTGGCACCAGCACCGCACGCCCGCGTTTGGGATGGAGGTCGCCGGGTACGCCGGCCCCGCCGTCTTTCGCGACAAGGTTTATGCCGCCTTCTCCGATGGTGTCGTGATGGCCTATTCCATCGACGACGGGTCCGAGCAGTGGCCCACCGTCGATTTGGCGGCCGAGGCCGAGCAATCGGGGGACGTGCGGTATCTCGACGTCGACACGACGCCCATCCCCGCGCGCATCGACTCCGGCAACGTGATCTTCGTGGCGAGCTATTCAGGCGGCGTGTTCGCGCTCGACGCCGAAAACGGCACGCGTGCGTGGGTCAACGACAAGGCGCGCGGCGTGACCGAGCTGCTCTTGTGGGAGGAGGCGGCGCACGCCCCGCGTGAAGGCAAAGGGCCCGAGATCCCCGCGCGCAGGATGCTCATCGCCTCGTCGGGGCGCACGGGCCTTTGGGCGCTCGACGTCACCGACGGTCACACGCTCTGGCGCCGCAACCTCCCGGAGGGCGGCATTACCGCTCCTGTCCCGGTCGCCGGCGCGCTCCTCGTGGGCACCACCCGTTATGGCATCTTCTTGTTCTCGCCCATCGAAGGCGCGCTCATCGACGGCATCGAGACCGGGAGCGGCTTCGCCATGACGCCCGCGGCCCACGGAAACAAGGCGTTCGTGCTCACGAACGGCGGAGCGTTGCTCGGGCTGAGCGTGCTCGCGCCGCGCGCGCGCCCGCGCTGATGCCCGTCACCTTTCCCCCGCGCGACGCGCGCGCGCACGCGCTCCGCGCGCTCATCGGCGATCCTGATCCTTCGGCGCGGCATCTCGCGGAGGGCATCCGCGCGGTCGCGCGGCGGAGCTTCGAGGCCCACGTCACGCCGCTCGTGCGCGCGTATTTCCCCGCGCTCGTGCACGAGAAGCTCTACCAAAAGCTGCGGATCGGCGCGTGCGATCTGTACGCGCCCGCGCCGTACCTCGCGCTCGTCGCGTCGCCGGAGCGGCCTTTGATCGCGCGCGTCGCGACCACCGTCGCGGGCGCGCTGCCGCTCTCTCCCGAGGTGATCGCGCGGATCGGCCGCGCCGCGCTCGAGCTGTTCGGGCGCTACGCGGACGCCGATCGCCACCGGCGCATCATCTTGGTCGCCGCGTTCATCGTGATCGCGGATCACCTCCTCGATCACGAGCTCGCGGGATCCGCCGACGCGCGCGGCGCGATGCTCGCCGCGGTGATCGACGGCCGCGCCGAGCCCACGAGCCCGGCGCTCTCTTTGTGCCGCGCGCTCGCGGTCGCGATGGGGGCGGGGCTCTCGGCCGACGATCGAATCGTCTTCGACGCGGCCATGGATCGCGTGCGCGCGTGGATCGAGGCCGAGGTGCGCGCGATGCGCGGCGAGCCTGATCCCGAGGGGATCGGCCACCGGCGCGCGGGCGTCGAGGGCACGATCGACGGGCTGCTCTTCCCGGTCGCGCGCTTCACGGGGCCCTTGGCGCGCGCGTGGATGATCGACGTGTCGATGTTCGTGCAGGTCGCCGACGACTGGCTCGACGCCGACGACGACGCCCGGGCCGCGCGCGAGACGCCGGTGACGGCGGGCGCGTGGACCTTCGCCGACGTCGAGGCGCACTGGCGAAGGACGATCGCGGGCGCCGAAGGGCTCGCGCGCGCGGCGGGGCTCGGGTCGCCTGCGCTCGTCGCGCTCCTTCGGAGCGCCTACGCGATCATGATGCGCGACGTGATCGACGCGATGATCGCGCGCCCGGGCGAGTGATCGGCGTCAGTAGTAGCGGGCGAGCTTGACGGCCACGCTCTGGATCTCGAAGAGCGTCCACGCTTCGCCGCCCGAGGTGAGGCGAGGGAGGAGCCACGCCGAGGCCGCGCGCAGATCGCCGAGCACGGTGGTCGGAGGGGCAGGGCGCGCGACGAGGATCGTCGCGGAGAGGAACGTGCGCACGGCCGCGCCTTTGAGCCCCGGCAAAAGGACCGTGTGGACGACGCCCGCGGGGACCAGCTCGGCGTCGCGCATCAGCCGGATCACGTGGCCGCGGACGTCGTCGCCGAAGGTCGGGATCTTGGTGGAATTGACGATGAGATCGAGCATGGCCGCGCGGCCCGGGTACGCGCGCGAGAGATCCCGCATCGTGTCCCCGAAGCGAACGGCCTGTTCGAATGTGGGCGGATCGAACCATGCCGCGACGTAGAGGTTCTTGAGCGTCGCGACGCGGAAGGTCGCGTCCTCGTAGACCAGCGCGGGTTCGTCCATGGGGAAGCTCCGGCGAAGTATACCGATGGGCGGAAGAGACGCCCCTGGACGCGGCGGGGAGATCGACCCATAAGGCTCTTTGCCATGACCTCCTCCAGCGTCCATCCCGAGCGCGACGCGGCTCCGCAAACGGCGCTGCCCGGTTTGCCGCGCTTGCCGCGTTTGCCGCGCCCTTATTTTTGGGGCGCGCTCGCGCTCTCGGTGGTTGTCTTCCTGTTTTGCCAAGGCCCCATTTGGCGCATGGCCTGGCGCATGGACGCCCTCAACGGGGCTGTCCTCTACAGCTATTTGGCGATTCCGGTGCTCGTCCTCGCGGGGCTCCTCGCGACGAGGCGCCTCAGCGTGCGCGCGTTCTTCCTCGATACGTTGGAGATCACGTTCATCAAATACGTCATCACCTTCAGCATCGCGCTCGTCGGGTGGGTGACCACGCCCGAGCCTCCCAAGGCCCCTCCGGCTCCGCGCGCCGCGGCGCCCGCCGTCTCGGAGGCGCCGCTCGCGCCGACGCTCATCCCGCCCGGGACCATGGGGGAGATCACGGGGGTTGTCACGCGGGATGGGCGGCCCGTCAAAGGGGCGCTCGTCTACGTGGCGTCGGGGCTCGAAGGTGTGGTGTTTGCGCCGCCGAAGGACGGTATCGTCCTCGCGAACGACGGCAAAGGGGTCTCGCCGCGCCTCTCCGCGGCGCAGCTCGGCCAGCCCATTTCGGCGCGATCCGCGGATGGGCATTTGCACACGCTCGTCGTCGAAAAGGACGGTCGCGTGCTCGCCAACGTGCCTTTGTTGGGGTCGGGCGCGCCGTCGCCCGTGTCGATCCGCGAGGCGCACGGCGTGGCGAAGATCCGTTGTATGGTTCACCAGCGCAGCGAGCCGCCGGAGGAGCCCGCGTATCTCGCGGTGTTCTCACACCCCTTCTTCGCCGTCACCGGGGACGACGGCGCGTTTCGATGGAAGGGGGTCCCCGCGGGCGCGCTCCGCGTCGCGGCGTGGGAGGAGGGCAGGGGAGAGGTCGTGCGCGAGGTTCGTTTGGAGGCGCTCAGCCGCGCCGAGGTCGCGCTCTCGTATTAGAGCCTGCTTCCCTACGGGAAGCAGCGTGTCCCGCCGGGACGCGGCGTGTGCTCGTCGCCTTCGGCGCGCGCTCACGGACGCGCGTACGCCCGCCGCTCGCCCGCGCGCTCACGTGGGCGCGCGCCGGCACAAACGTTGAAGAGAGCCCACGAAGGGGCATCTCCCTCGCCGCGTGCGCTTGCGTCGCGGCGATTGCAATTGACAAGGGGGCGCGCGTTCGCCGACGCTCTTTGGTTCCTCTGAGGAGGGGTGCCCGTCATGGCGAGACGCGCTTCGATGAGCCCACCGAGAAAGGCGGGGCGTGACGAGATGATCGCATCGATGGTGTCGAAGCTCATCGCCGCGAGCTGCTTCGAGGACGCGGCGACGGCCGTGCTAGAGGCCATGTTGGCGGCGGCGCACTCTGCCCTCGCGGGTGGCCAATATGCGTGGTCCGAGCGCGCGGGGCGCCTCCTGCGCGGCGTCGTCCACGTGCGCCCCGAGGCCGGTTATCAGCGGCTCTTCGGCGTCGAGCACCCGAGCGGCGCGGAGGTCGACGGCGCCGGATACCTCACGTCCGCGAACGTGTGGCGCTGCGTGGCCGAGCATCGTTGTGCGGTCTCCATCGACGTGCAGATTGGCTCCATCCATCCTTGGTTGAGCGAAGAGGACGAGGCGGCGGGCAGCGCCATCGAGCGATCGGAGAGCACGGGGGCGCCCGGGGACGCGACGCGCGAGCGCATGCTCGATCGCGACGCGACCCACGTCCACGTGGTGCCGCTCCGCGCCCCCGGCGGCGCTGTCTTTGGCATGATCACGCTCGAAGCGAGCTGCAAAGACGCGATCGGCGATGATCGTTTGTGGGAGGCGGCGTGCGAGCCGCTCAGCCTCTGCGCGAGCATCGCGGCGCCGTACCTCGCCGCGCTGCCGCACCGCCCGCCTCGGCCCGCGGAGCGCACGGACGCGTTCCTCCCGGTCGCCGGACCCACCACCGCGAGCCTCGTCGATCTGCTCCTCATCTTCGCTCGCCAAGAGGAGACGATCCTCATCAGTGGTCCCACGGGCGCCGGCAAATCGCGCCTCGCGCGCTTTTGCCACGAGCGATCGCTGCGCCGGGGTCGCCCCTTCGAGACGCTCGATCTGTTGAGCGTCCCGGAAGAGCTCCAAATGGCCGAGCTCTTTGGTTGGAAGCGCGGCGCGTTCACCGGCGCGGTCAAGGACACGCCGGGCGTGCTCAGCCGCGCCTCCCAAGGCACGTTGTTCGTCGACGAGGTCGACAAGCTCTCGCTCAAGGCGCAGGCGGGTTTGCTCCGCGTGCTCGAAGAGCGTCGTTATCGACCCATCGGCGACGAGGGCGGCGAGCGCCGCGCCGACGTGCGTTTCCTCATCGGGACCAACGCCGATTTGCGCGCCGCCGTGCGCGCGGGCCGCTTTCGCGAGGACCTGTATTATCGGATCAACGTGCTCCCGGTGCGCCTGCCTCCGCTCGCCGAGCGCCTCGACGAGCTGCCCGCGTGGGTCGATTACATGGTGCGGCGCCGTCACGAAGAGACGGGCGGCGAGGGCGGCGCGAGGCTCACCCCGGAGGCGGTGAAGCTCCTCATGAGCACACCCTGGCCGGGGAACCTTCGCCAGCTCGACAACATCGTTCGGCGCGCGTACGCGATCTCGCTCGCCGATCGCGGCGCGGGGCCGGCCATGCTTCAAGCGAAGCACGTGGAGCGCGCGCTCGCGTACGAGGGGCACACGGACTCAAACGCTCTCTTCGCCCAGCTCTGGCGTGCGGCGCAGGCGTTCGTCCGGGAGGCCGAGCGACGGAGCGAGGCGGGCGACACGCTCTCCCTCGATATGTGCGAGGCGCTCCGCGGGCTCGTCTTGGCAGCGGCGGTGACGAAGCGGGGGCGCGATGAGGCGTTCGTGCTGCTCGGCCAACAACCGCTGCTCAAGAATAGGAATCATCACCGCGCGCTGCGCCGCGAGCTGGACCGGGTGCGCGAGCTCGCGCGGCAGGTCAGCGGCCCGGGGGAAGAGCTGGACAAGGACCTCGCAGAGCTGCTCGCGTCGTCCTCCGACGATCTTTGAGTCGAGCTGCGATTTGAAGTGACGAGCAACGAAGAAGGGGATACGCCTGTAGGCTGGAGGAGGACTTCAATCGCGTGTTGGAGGCGACGTTTCCCAACGGAACGATCTTGTTGGGGAAGTATCGTGTCGAGCGCGCGCTCGGCCGTGGCGGCGCGGGCGTCGTGCTCGCCGCGCGCCACGTCGAGCTCGGGGAGCTGTTCGCCATCAAAGTGCTCGATTTGGACAGGATCGAGAGCCCCAACGCGACGAGGCGTTTTTTGAGGGAGGCGCGCGCCGCGGCGCGGCTCACGAGCGAGCACGTCGCGCGCGTGGTGGACGTCGGCCATTTCGACAGCGGCGCTCCTTATCTGGTGATGGAGCACCTCGCCGGGGACAACCTGTCTCGCGTGCTCGAACAGAGGGGCTCGCTCCCGCTCGACGAGGCGACGGGCCTCGTGATCGACGCGTGTGACGCGCTCGGCGAGGCGCACGCGCTCGGGATCGTCCACCGCGACGTCAAGCTCACGAACCTCTTCGTCGCAGAGCGCCGCGGGAAGAAGCCTTGTTTGAAGGTGATTGACTTCGGCATCTCCAAAGACGAGGGCGCGTCCGAGGCGCTCACCCGAGCGGGCGCGTTCATGGGCTCTGCGGCCTCGATGGCGCCCGAGCAGATCCGCGACCCGCGCGCGGTGGACGGCCGCTGTGACCTTTGGGCGCTCGGCGTGGTGCTCTATCAGCTCACCACCGGGAAGGCGCCTTTTTATGGGGGCAGCCTCCCCGAGCTCTTGAAGAGCGTGCTCCGCGACTCGCCCCCTCCTCCGGGCCAGATCCGCCCGGATCTCCCGGAGGCGTTCGACGATGTGGTGATGTGCTGTTTGGAGAAGCGCCCTCAGGATCGTTACCCGAGCGCGGGGGCGCTCGCCGAGGCGCTGCTCTCGTTCGCGGCGCCCTCTTCGAAGGTCGTGGTGCGCGTGGGGCAAGGGCCTTTATCCTGCGGCGGGGGTACCGACGCGACGTTGGAGGTCGAGGCGCCGCCGAACGTGACAGCCGAGCTGCCCGACGGCATCGTGCGGCGGCGCTCGCCGTTTTTCGTGGCGCGACCCGGCGTCGAAGAGGCGTGTGAGCGCGAGGTGAAGAAGCCGGGCGGCCTGCTCCGCATCAAAGGACCTCGGCAGACGGGCAAATCGTCGCTCATGACGGGCATCGTCGAGGACGCGGCGGGTTGGGGGGCGCGCGCCGTCACGCTCAACGTGCAGATGGCCGACGCGGCGATGCTCGCGAGCCCGGACAGGCTCCTCCGTTGGCTGTGCGCCTCGGTGGCGAGGAGGCTCAAGCTCTCTCCGCGCCTCATCGAGGATCAGTGGGACGACATCTTCGGCGCCAAGGACAACTGCACGGCCTATTTCGAGGAGCACCTGCTCGCGCAGGGCGAGCCGCTCGTCGTGGCGATTGATCATCTCGATCGGGTGTTCGAGTCGCCTGGTACGGCCGAGGAGCTGCTCTCGCTGCTCCGGGCTTGGCACGAGATGGGCAAGAGCCGCTCTCCTTGGGAGGCGTTGCGGCTCGTGCTCGTGTACGCGACGGAGATGTATTTGCCTCTTCGAATCAATCACTCGCCGTTCAACGTGGGGCTGCCCGTGGCGCTCGGCGCGTGGGACGCGGGCGAGGTGCAGGCGCTCGCCGGCCGTCATGGCCTCTCGTGGGGCGTGGCCGAGGTCGATCGGGTGATGGAGCTCCTCGGCGGGCACCCTCACTTGGTGCGGATCCTGCTTTATCACGTCGCGTGCGGCGCGCGCCTCGACGAGGTCCTCGCCGCGGGCGCCACCGATGAAGGGTTGTTTGGAGATCACCTCCGGTATCTGCTCTGGCACGTGCAAGAGCAGCCCGCGCTGCGCGAGGCGACGGCGCGGGTGATGGCATCGAACGTGCCTGTTCGGCTCGACACCGAGGTGGCCTTCAAGCTCGTGAGCTTGGGCCTCGTGGAGCTCTTGGGAAACGAGGTGAAGCCCGCGCGCGAGCTTTATCGGCGGTATTTCGTGGAGCGCCTGGGGTGACCGGGCGAGAGAGGGATGGTCATGGCGGACAATAAAGAACCTGAAGGGCAGAAACCTGACGAGAAGAAGCCTGAAGAGAAGAGAGACAATCCTCAAGACGAGGCCGAGAAAAAGCTTGCGGAGAAGAAGAGCAAGCATCGAGACAGGATCGAAATCAAGAACAAGATCGCGGTCGCCGAATCGTGGCGGAGTGAAGGGAACCACCTCGACGCGATCGACAAGTTCGACGAGATTCAGAACGATCCACGCTTTGAGAGCCCCGGGGTGCTCAGCGAGGATCAGCGGCATTGGGTCAAGGCTCATCACGCCGAGGCGGCCCTTCAATACTTTGCTCCTTACCAGGAGCGAGAGGACTATCTCGAGCTGGCAGAGCAGATCTTGCTCAAGCTCTTGGGGCAAACGAAGGATTCCCTCAAGGCTCTCCATAAAACGTGGGAGAGCTCTACCGGGACGCGTCTCGAGCGCAACGTTGACGTTAATATGCTCCCGAAGTTCCCTTGGGCCTGGGCGAGGCTCGGTGAGGTCTATCGACAGAAAGGGAACTTGCCCGCGATGGGCTTTGAGGGCAAGCGGCTCAAGTTTTTCCGTACGAATACGAACTACAAGGCAAGCGAGATCTGTTTTCTGGTGGCGCGCAAGTTGCGCCCTGATTATGCATGGGCCAAAGCTCATTATGGTGCCATGCTCATCAACGCCCGTCGCAAGCAGGAATACGGGCTCAACAGAAGTAATGCCCCGGCCGACGCGATCAAATTGCTCAATGAAGCGATTAAAAGGAGCAACTACGATTATACTTGGGCTCAAATTCATCTCGGCGTCGCCCACTTCGTGAAGGGGCTGAACGATTTCAACGGGAGCCACAGCGCAGATGTCGATTTCATGCTCGTGCCCTTTTATACGATCAACGCCTTGAAGGACGACACGCCCACGCCCGCTCTCTTGGAGAATCCGGTGCAGCCTGGGGCGATCGCGTTGGATCGGAGCGTTGCCCTGACGTACGATCTGTTGGACAATTTACCTACGCACCTGACGCGTATCGGCGATGACAACGCCAAAAAGCAATACGTCAGGTACATCCATGATGTCGCGCGGCTCGGTACGTCCGTTGTTGCGAAAGATCCGATCCTCCCCGAGTCCGGTGAAATTCGCGCCACATATACGAGGCTCCTCCTGCTGTACATGCGGTTCTTTGTGAAAGATGAAGTCGATAATATTGACGCGGTCACCCTCTCCGAAGAGATTTTGGACCGGTTCGAGAGGCAACTGCCCAAACCGTCTTCATCGCTCAGACCCGGTCTCTCCCTTCGGTTCTTCGACAGCATGATGGCGCTGCTTAAGACCTGCGCGATCTTGGAGGTGATTATGAGCGATCCCTCTCAAAACAAATTCTTGAAGGGGAGTCCTGAAGACTACAAGACGAGAGCTGTCAAGCTCCTGAGAGAGCTCGACTCGAGGCTCGGTGTGCTCAAGGTAGCGCCCGAGGACGCGATCAAGACCATGAAAGATGCGGCAGGCCAACTCAACGGGTTTTGGCTCTTGTCGCCGGTTTGGGTCCTGAACGACATGGACGACGATCGGAGGGCTAAGACTCTCTATCAGTTTCTGATCTTCGAAGAGGTAAACGCGAAGTAGAGCCAAACAAGGAGCGCGCCATGTGGAAAGACAAAGACGTTTCTGAACCCTCGCGGACCAACTCCCTGTCGCTCGAGGATCTCTCGCGTGATGTCACTGCTTGTGCCCTCTTCGATCCGGGGCAAGACGAGTCCCCGGATCCCGATGAATTCCCGCCGGACCCGGAAGACAAATAACCTCAACGCCCCACCAGCGAGCCTATGTTCACACTCAGCGGCTACCAAACCCAGGAGCAGCTCTACGAGAGCGAGCAATCGTTGATCTTCCGCGCCGCCCGCGAGCCCGACGGGCTCAGGGTGGTGCTCAAGGTGCTCAAGGACGCGCAGCCCACGCCCGAGCGCATCGCGCGCTTCAAGCGTGAATATCTGCTGCTCAAAGAGCTGGATCTCCCGGGCGTGGTCAAGGCCCATGAGCTCGTGAACGCCGCGGGCCATTGGCTGTTCATCCAAGAGGACTTCGGGGGCGAGTCGCTGGCTCGCCTGGGGCTCGCCGGTCGTATGGAGATCGGCGAGCTCCTCCCGCTCGCCTGCGACATCGCCGGCCACCTGGCCTCTGTCCATCAACGCACCATCGTCCATAAAGACGTGAACCCCTCCAACATCGTGCTCGACCGCCGTTCCGGCGTGGTCAAGCTCATCGATTTTGGCATCAGCACCAGGCTCGCGCGCGAGCCCGTCGCGTTCCATCACCCGAGCCTCATCGAGGGCACGCCCGCGTACCTCGCGCCCGAACAGACGGGCAGGATCAACCAGCCTTTGGATCACCGCGCCGACCTCTACGCGCTCGGCTGCACGCTCTATGAGCTCTGCGCGGGGCGGCCGCCCTTCGACGCGAAAGACCTCATCGAGCTCGTTCACTGCCACCTCGCGCGCGCTCCCGAGCCGCTGGACGCCATTCGTCCTGGTGTCCCCAAGGCCCTGTCCGCCATCATCACCAAGCTGATGGCGAAGAGCCCTGCGGATCGTTATCAATCCGCGAACGGCCTTTTGGCCGACCTGATCCGGTGCCGCGACGAGCAGAGGAGCGCGGGGGTCATCACCTCGTTTGCCCTCGGCGCGAACGACGTGGCCGAGCGGCTGTCGCCCCCGCCGCGCCTCTACGGTCGAGAGCGTGAGGTGGGTGATCTCTTGTCGGCGTTCGAACGCGTCGCGGGCGGAGGCACGGAGCTCGTCCTCGTCACCGGCCCTTCGGGCGCGGGCAAGTCAGCGCTCGTCAAAGAGCTTTATCTGCCCGTCACGCGCGGGCGAGGCTCCTTCGTCGCCGGCAAGTTCGATCAGTTCCAACGGGACACGCCGTATCGGCCCATCCTCGAAGCGCTCGATTCGCTGATTCGCCAAGTGCTCATGGAGCCGCCTGCGGCGATGGCGTCGTGGGCGAGCAGCGTGAGCGCCGCGGCCGGAAAGATGCTCCCTGCGCTCATGGAGATCTTGCCACGGCTCGAAGCGCTCTGTGGCCGCCCCGCGCCCGCTCCTTCGATGCCGGCCATCGAGGCACGGCACCGCTTCGTCGAGGCGCTCACCGGCACCATCCGCGCCTTCGCGCGGGCCGAGCACCCTTTGGTCTTGTTCATCGATGATCTTCAATGGGCCGACAGCGCGTCGCTCGACCTGCTCAAACACCTGATGACGGGCGCGCCGATCCCTCACCTGTTGATCCTGGGCGCGTATCGTGATCACGAGGTAGGGCCGGCCCACCCGCTCCGCACGACGATCAAAGAGATCCGAGCGGCCGGCGTCGCGGGGGCGGAGCACCATCTCCCGCCGCTCACCCTCGGAGACACCGCGGCGCTGGTCGCCGACACGTTGCGCCCGAGCGCGGGGGACCAAGGCGCGATGGCCTCGGTGGTCCACCAAAAGACAGGTGGCAATCCGTTCTTCATTCACACGTTCTTGGACGCGCTCGCGACCCGCGGCGTGGTCTCGTTCGATCGCGAGAGCTCTTCTTGGCGATGGGACGACGAGCGCCTCCGCTTGCTCGACGTGAGCGACAACGTCGTCGATCTGTTGATCGCGGGCATGCAAGCGCTGCCGCCGCCGGCGCGCGCCCTCCTCACGCAAGCCTCGTGTATTGGCAATCAATTCGAGCTGGGCTTGCTCGCCGCGGTCGCGGAGAGCACGCCCGGGGAGGTGGCCACCTCGCTCTTGCCCGCGCTCAACGAGCACTACCTCATCCCCGTGAGCGGGGATTATCGCCTCCTCGAGGCCGACGTCGAAGGCCTCGACGCGCGCCTCCGCGTGGCGTACAAGTTCGCGCACGACCGCGTCCAGCAAGCGGCGTATGGCCTGAGCGCGCCCGGCACCCACGCCGCCATCCACCTTCGTATCGGCCGCAGCATGCGCGCTTATTACGCAGAGAAATCGGCCGATACCGCGCTGCTCACCATCGTCGGTCAGTTGAACCAAGCGGAGGACCTCATCCAAGAAGAGCGCGAGCGCGACGACGTCGCCGCGCTCAACCTCCAAGCCGGCAGGCGCGCCCGAGCCGCCGTCGCCAACGCCGCTGCGCTCGGCTACTTCGAACAAGGCATCAAGTTCCTCGTGGGCGGACCCGCGGAGCCCGGCAAAGGGCCGTCGCCGGAGCTGCTCGATCGTGCCTTCGCTGCGCGCTATACGACGGCCTTGGCGCTCTCCGAGGGGGCGGCCGAAGCGGCGAACCTCATCCCCGATTTCGCGACGGCGGACAAACATATCGATGCGGTCCTGCGGCACGCGGATCGCCCCGCGGACCGGCTCAAGGTGGTGCAGGTGCGCGTCAACGCGTGCTCCGCGCAATATCGGCTCCCCGACGCCGTGGCGGCCGCTCGCGAGGTCGTTGAGCCTCTCGGGATCAAGCTCGAGGTCGACCCGACCGACGAGGACGTCGAAGCTTGGTTTGGGATGGTCGCAAAGGAGCTTGGGTCTCGTGCCCCGATCGCGCTGGCCGAGCTCCCGGAGATGAAGAACGAGGAGCAGGCCGCGGTGATGCGCGTGCTCCACAGCATCTATTTGCCGATCTTCCTGATGCGGCCGAAGCTCGGGCCGTTGGTCGCTGCCCAGATGGTCCTCTTGACGATCCGTCACGGGCTCTGCGAGAATTCGGTGCACGGCTTCCTCTTCTATGGGATGTCGCTGTGCAGCCTCCATCACTGGATCGAAGGAAACGAGTTTGGTCGCGCGGCGGAGGTCTTGGTCGAGCGACACCAGCGCAAGGCCGAGATGCCCGATTTGGCGACGGCGGGGTGGGGGTACATCTTCCACTTTCAACGCCCGATGCGTGACGCGATCCCGGTGATGCGCGCCGGATACCGCGCGGGCTTGGAGAGCGGGTTCATCACGTCCGGCGCCAACTGCCTTCAAGGAAGCGCCGTGTTGGCGCTGCTCTCCGGCTGCCCGCTGCCCGACATCGATGAAGAGTACGCCGAGGGCGGGCGCGCGCTGGAGCAGCAGAAGCAGGGGCCATTCTTGACCTGGCTCCGGCAATACCACCAAGCTGTCCGCAATCTCCGCGGCCTGAACGACGATCCCACCCGCCTCCAAGGGGACGTGTACGACGAGCAGGTCAACATGCCGATCCACGTTCAGTTCGGCGATCAAAGCGCCATCTTCAACGTGGGTTACCTGCGCTCCATCCTCTGCTATCACTTCCACGACACCAGCGAGGCGGTCAAGCACGCGCGCTCGGTCGCGGGCCAACAAGCGGGCTCGGTGCTGGGCACGGTCAGTCTCTTGTATTACGGCTTGTCCCTCTTGGCCCATTGCGACGCTGTCTCCGCGGAGGAGCGGGCCGCGCTCCTCGACGAGGCGGCGCCGCTCGTCGAGCGCATGCGGCGTTGGGGCGAGGCGTGCCCCGTCAACTACGCGCACAAATATCATCTCATGGCGGCCGAGCTCGCGCGGGTCAAAGGCGCTTACGTCGAGGCGCGCGACCACTACGACAAAGCCATCGATTTGGCCCATAAGCACGAGTTCTTGCACGAAGAGGGGCTCTCCGAAGAGCGGGCCGCGCTCTTCTTCCTCCAGCACGACAACCCCCGCCTCGCGGGCCATTACATGCGCGACGCCTACTACACCTATGGTGTGTGGGGCTCGGACGCCAAGCGCGATTTTCTGCGCCGCCGTTATGGCCACTTGCTCGAGCGCGAGGCCCGCGGGCGAGATGGCGGCGCGCGCCGCTCCACCACGACCACCACGAGCGACCTCGGTGATCTCGACCTCTCCACCGTCCTCGCGGCGACGCGCGCCGTCGCGCGCGAGAACGACGCCGCGCGGCTGCTCGAGACGGTGATGCGCGTCTCGCTGGAGAACGCGGGCGCGGAGCGGGGCTTCCTCATCCTCGCGCGGGGCGAGGAGCTCATCGTGAAGGCGCGCGGCGAGCTGGGCGCCGAGGCCACGTTCGCGCCGGTGTCCACCGCGCTCAACGATCAAGAGGGCATCGCCCGATCGGTCGTACGTTATGTCGCGCGCACGGCGGAGCCCGTGCTCCTCGGCGACGCGGCGGCGGAGGGCATGTTCGTGAGCGATCCTCACGTCCGCGCGACCGCCTGCAAATCGCTCCTGTGCGTGCCTGTGTTGGCGCACGGCGAGCTCATCGCCGTGAGCTACCTGGAGAACAACCACGCCGCGAACGTGTTCAACCACGATCGTTTGGACGTGCTCACCCTGGTCATGGGCCAAGCCGCGGTGTCGATCGAGAACGCCTTGCTCAAGGCGTCGGGCGAGGAGCCCGACATGGCGTATCGCGCGGGAGGCAGCCTCCCCGCCGACTCCCCCACGTACGTGCGCAGGCAGGCCGACGAGCTGCTCGCCCGCTACGTGAAGCGAGGGGAGCTCTGTTATGTCTTCAACACCCGTCAAATGGGCAAATCGAGCCTGCGCGTGCGCGCGGCGGATCGGTCGATGAGCGAGGATGTGGCCTCCGTCTCCGTCGATCTCACGTCGATCGGCGCGCGCGACGTCTCCGCCGAGCAGTGGTATGCGGGCGTGGCGCGCGCGCTCTTGGCGGGGCTCGGCCTCTCCAAAGATATCGATCTCCGCTCATGGTGGCGCGACGAGGCGCACCTCTCTCCGGTGCAGCGCCTCGACGCGCTCTTCGAGGTCATCCTCGCGCGGATCCAAAAGCCCATCGCGATCTTCATCGACGAGGTCGACGCGGTCCTCGGCTTGCCTTTCTCCCCCGACGATTTCTTCGCGCTCATCCGCTCTCTCTACAACCGTCGCGCCGACGATCCCAAGTACGCGCGGCTCACCTTCGTGCTCTTGGGCGTCGCGACGCCCGCGGACCTGATCCGCGACCCCAAGCGCACCCCCTTCAACATCGGCAGGGCCGTCCCGCTCAACGGCTTTCGCTTCGACGAGGCTCAAAACCTCGTCCCCGGCCTCCGGCGCGCGGGCGACGGCGAGGCGCTCCTCCGCGCGGTGCTCGATTGGTCGGGAGGCCAACCGTTCCTGACCCAAAAGCTCTGTCGTCTCATCGTCGAGGCCGAGTCAACGCCGCTCGGCGGCAAAGAGCGAGCGTGGGTGTCGGCGCTGGTCCACGATCGCGTCATCGAGCAGTGGCGCCGGCACGACGAGCCCGAGCACCTCAAGACCATCGAGGCGCGGATCCTCCACGCCGAGGACAGCGGCGCGCTCCTCTCTCTTTATCAAAGCATCCTCGACGCAGGGGAGATGGACGCGACCGACTCCCCGGAGGAGACAGCGCTGCTCCTCTCGGGCCTCGTCACGCGCGCGTTCGACAAATTGCGCGTCGGTAACCCCATCTACGCCGCGGTGTTCAACGAGGCTTGGATCAAGGCCTCGCTCGCTAGAGCATCGCGGCCTCATAGCGCGTCGAAGGCGCCATCACCTTGACCACGGAGAGCCCCTCCGCGGGGCACCCGAGGTCCACCCGATACACCCGCTCGTGCCCGGCCCCGCCGAGGAGCCCGAGGAGCGTTTGAAGCGCCGTGGAGAAGTCGCCCTCATAGCTCGACGCGTTGAACGGCGCTGAGGGCACGAGGGCGTCGAAGAAGCGGAACGCCGGGCTGTCCGTGGTGGCCAAGGCGCCCTTCGCCTGCTCGGTATAAACGGGCCTCGTGACGATGTCCTCGCGCGCGCCGTGGATCATGGTGAGCCGCGACTGCACCGCCTCGGAGATGGCGCGCGAGAGCGCCACGACCCCGTCGAGGTGCGTGCCGAAGCCCGCGTTGAGCGTCGAGACGCCCGCGAACGGACGGCGGTTGAGGAGCAGGGCCCAATAGGTCGGCACCGCGAGCCCGCTCGTGAGCTCCAGGATAACCACCTTGGTGTCGGTGCGCGCGATCGCCTCGATCACCGCGGCGAGCAGCGGATCGCGCACCGAAGCAGGATCGATGACGCGCGCGCCGCGTCCCACGGCGACGCGCCCTCCCTCGACGAGGCGCGCCGCCGCGTCGCGCTCGATCACCTCATAGAGCCCGTGCAACGTGGCTTCGAGGACGTGATTGCCCGAGGCGAGGCCGTTGGTGTTGGTGCGGTGCGGGGACGGCTCGCAAAAGTACGCCGCGCCCGCCGGGACCCAAGCCCGCTCTCCGCTCATCAGATCTTCGGCGAGCGTCCAATCGAGCTTGTAGCGATCGCTGAAGAAGCGGCCCGACGAGGCGACCCACGAGGGGATCGGGTCCGCGCGCTCTCCCCCCGCGACGATCTCGGCGCGGCTCGCCCTCCTGAGCCGCGCGGGGAGAGGCCGCTCTGCGACGTCGAGCTCCACCGCCTCCATCAGCGCGCTCACCTTGGCGGCGGCGACGGAGATGCCTTTTCCGGCGGAGCTCTGGAGCACACGACCCCTCGGCCGAATGGCCATGTACACCGGCATCCCGAGGTCCGCGTCGAGCGCGGTCACGTCGGCGCACCGGGTGATACCGAACGTCGCGAGATGCGGTGTGAGGCGGCGCAACGTCTCCTCCGGCGCGCAGAGGCGGTGGGTGCCCTCGCGGTACGTGGGTTTGAGCGAGGCGGTCATACCGGCTCTCCTCCCGGCGCGCCGTCCACCGCGATGCCTTCGTGCGTGAGCGCGCGGAGCAGCTCGGCGGCGAGCGACCAGGTCGCGAATCCAAAATACGATGGGCCCTTTTCGAGCGCCCACACCGCGCAAAGAAAGGGCTCACACGCGCCGGTGGCCCCCTTTGACGAGAGATAGTGAATCGCGTCGCTCCACCGCTCCACGAGGCGCGGGCGCGCCTCGTCCGGGGGAGCCGCGCCGGCGCGCTCACACCACGTAGCCACGTGGGGCAACGCCCGCGCGATGCGCGCGCGTGAGGAGAGGGGTTTGAGCGCCTCCATATCCATCTCGGGCAACGTCGAGAGCAGCGCCTCGTCCTTCAACGGATCGAGCTCCATGTGGGGTTGAGCGGGTCCCCCCATCGTAGACGCTTGCGCGAAGAAGCGGGCCGCGAGCGAGAGGCGGAGGAGCCTCTTTCGTTCGGGATGGGAGAGCAGATGATCGGCGAGCGCCTGCCCGCGAAGATGTGAGCCGTCGCTCTGCGGAAACCAACGTTCGAGGAGGAGAAAGCGATCATGGTGGGACGGCCCCGCGTCGCGCGGAGCGGCGGTGAGAGAGGCTTTGGGCGCGTCCTCGCGCGCACGGCGAGCGACGTGGGTGAGCGCCACGATAGCGTCCCTTTGCTTGAGGTTGATCGCGTCGTTCGCGAAGAAGGCGCGGAGCGCGGCCACACGAGCAGGGTCGAGGGTTTGGCACGTCGGCCCCCGGAGGAGCGCGGGGATCGTCCTCTCCCAAAAGGGCAACTTCTTGAGCTCGAGGAGCATCGCGGCGCTCTCCGCGCTCGTGATGAGCCCGCGCGACACCGCTTCACCCACGTTGAACCGCAGGTTGACGAGCGGCTCGCTCAACCCCCGATACCCTTGCTCGCGCCCCTCGTGGAGCAGCGCGACCTCGTCGTCGCCGTCGATCGCGCCGCTCGCGTACGCCTCGAACACCGCCCCGAGCCCGATCATCCCCAACGTGTGGAGCTCGGCCGCGCGCAGAGCCCCCATGCTGGAGGCGCCATACACGGTCATCCCGCTCTCCATCGCGGCGAGCAGCTCGCGTTGCCACACGGGCGCCCTGCCGTGGAAGACCCCATCGAGGAGGACAATCTCCCGGACGCCTGTGCCGATCAAGCGATAGACGTCGCCGAACTGCGCGGGCGGGAGATAACGCGCGTCGAGGATGCGCGCCCCCTCCTCGTGCCGTAGGCTCGGTCCCAAGAAGACCACGATGGAGGGATGAGCCGCGCTCACGTGGAGGGCTCCTCGGCGCGCGCGCGGCACGTGATGAGGCGCATCCCCATCTCGGCGCGGAGCAGCCCTTCGCCGTCCACGAGCGCGCGGAGGCCCGTCATGAGCGCTCTTTTGAACGCCGCCTGAGACGTTTGGGGCAAGCGAAAGACATCGTACCTCGCCTCGAAGAACGGCCAGATCTGCTCGGGTTTGGCCCGCGCCTGGACAATGAAATCTCGGATGGCCACGCTCCCCTCATCGAGCCCGGCGGCGGAGAGGCGCGCGTGGACCCCTTTGCGGGTGAAGACGTCCGGGGCACCGAGCTTCAGCGGCTCCATCCCGGCCTCCGTCGTGATACGACGCAGCTCGCGCGTCGCGAGGTCAAACACAGGATCGGGGTGCCGCCGGTTGATGATCGCGGCGAAGAGGCCGCGCGGGCGGAGCACCCTGGCGACCTCGGCGAGCACGGGCTCAATCGGATCGAACAACATCAACGCTAAGTGGCAAAGCACGCTGTCCATCGAGCCGTTGGGGAAGGGGAGCCGGCGAGCGTCCTGACAATGGAGCGCCGCGCTTGCTCCGAGCCGCGCCTTCGCCGCGCCGATTTCGGTGTGGCTCTGATCGACGCCGGTGAGATGAGAAAACCCATCTGCCGCGAGGATCTCCAAGAGCGGGCCGTCGCCGCAGGCGAGATCGAGGACATTCGTGTCACGCCCGAGCGCGAAAACCTCGCGCGCGAGCACTTGGTACGAAGTGCGACCGCGCTCATCACGAAACTGCGCGATCATGGCCCATGTCCTGCCCGGCCGAAGGTGGTAGCGTTCGAGCAACGTCGCATCGCTGGGCGCGCCCATGGAAGCCACGGTATCTCGCTCGCGATCGTATGGCAACGTGAAATCCCGGCTCATGCGGCCACGCGCTGGAGCGCCACGATCACGTCTCTGTCCAAGATCCGACCCCCGCAGAGCGCCTGATAGCGAGCGACCGCCTCGCACGCCCTTACGGGCTCTTTGGCGATGGCGCGCAGAGAGTCGAGGTCGATCTGCGGCATCTCCACCGCGATGCGCGCAAAGGCGCTCTCCGCTCCATCGCTCGGGAGGTGAACCCTCGCCGACGGGTCGAGCGTGATCGGGATCTCGCAGGGCATCGGCGCGTGCCTGCGCGCCCAAAACGGGGACGCCGGCCATCGCCGCTCCATCCGGTAATAATGCGCCTTCTGGTCGAGGTAGGCGTCGAACGCCGCGTGGACCTCCCCGTCGTACCGCGCGGTCGCGCCCGTGTCTCCGCCGAGATAAGCCTCCATCGCCTCGGCGGCGCGGATCCCCCACGTGAGCCCTTTTCGGATCCCCGCCGACGAGAGGGGATCAAAGGCCATGGCCGCGTCGCCCACGGCGAGCCAACCTTCGCCGCCCGTGACCGTGAGCCGCTGTGATCGCGCAGAACGGACGATGAGGCGGGGAGGGGCGTTTGCGCCCGCGAGGGCCCATCGGCTCTCCCGGATCGCGCGATGAAAGAACACGCTCGGAGGATTGCTGATTAGGTCGGCGTCGGTCATGAGCGTCAGCACCCTGCGGCCGTCGAGGAGCGGCGCAGAGTACCAATAACCCTCTTTACACGCCTCCACGCGGACGCTGCGATCGCGCTCGCCCGCGGGGGCGTCGAGGAAGGTCACGAGCCCGGCCAAGCGATCATAGGCGATGGGCCTGCCGCCCAACCACCGCGCCGCGCTCGCGCTCCGCCCGCCCGCGTCCACGAGGAACGCCGCCTTCATGGAGGTCGTCGAGGCTTTGTCCCCGCTCTCCCCGCGCGGAGCGAGCGTGAGCACAAACCCGTTTGGATCGCGCGCGCTCCGCAAGAGCTCGGTGCTCCGCGCGATCACCACACCTCGCGCCTCGGCGAAGAGGGCGAGCGCGCGATCGAAGCGAGGCCGCGACAAGATGCGGCCTTCGCCAAAGGGGTTGAAGAGCGCGTGCGCCTCCTGCTCCACGTCATCTCCCCACGTCGAGCGCACGCTCGAACAGGCGAGGTGCCCGTCTCGCCATGTGGAGGGCGGGACCTCAAGCAGGGTGAGCGCGGGCAGGGCGTCCGCGCCGAGGTGCTCCCCGACGCGGACGCCATCGAAGTCGGATCGTTCGACGAGGAGCACAGAGAGGCCGCGGGCCCGCGCGGCGAGCGCCGTGGCGAGGCCCGCCGGACCACCGCCGAGGATCGCTGCGTCGAACGTATTCATGTCACTCCAGCCCTTCGAGCTTGATCGCCTCGTCCACGTTGGCCACGGCCTCTTCGAGCGTGAACCGCTCGGGCAAGGTCCGCGCGGTCTCGACGTAACGAGGAGGCGTCGTGGCCCCCTCCTTGACGATGAAGCCGAGCCCGGACCATTTTTCGACCATCGCCTTGCTGTCGGCGACACCGCGCGTCCAATCCTTGAATTCGCCGGAGCGGAGCGCCACGTAGCCGGGCCGCCCCGAGGGCCACCAAGACTCGGTGCAGAACTTGTAATCAGCGTGCCAGGGGATGCCCAGGTCCTTCGTCAGGTCGCCCGGCTCGACCACGCGGGAGACGCGGAAAGGCCGCTCGTAGGCGTCACGCTTGGACATTCGAATGCCCGCCTCGATGCCGGGTTGAAACGATCCTCCGATGCCGCTGCCGAGCGCGGCGCGGTTGAGCGCGTCCGGCTGATCCTTGATCGGGATCGCGTGGAACGCGGGCTCGGGCGGGTTGTACGGGTCCCAAGCGCTGTTCCAATCGTCGTTGAATTCGTTGTTGGCCCAGCGCTTGAACGCCTCGTATTGCACGCGGGTGAGCGAGAGGCCCCCCGACAGATCAGGCATGTTGCCGCCGCCCCCCGCGGGGTTCCGGAGCCTCTCGAAGATGGCTTTACGCGCGTCGCGGCCGCCGGGCACGGTCTTGTCGTGCATCAACGGGAACATCGCGGGGCTCAAGAAGTTGCCGCGCCCCTCCGCGTGCCCGCTTTGAGCGTGGCTGCTGACCCACTGCATCTGCACGGCCCGCTGGAGGACGGGGTAGATCTCGTGGGTGAACGAGACCGGGCCCGCCGGCAGGCCGGTCGTCGAGAGATCGCGCACCAGATCGTAGAGCGTGACGATGGCCTGGTTCGCGTGCGCGAAATCGGCCACGCCGACGAGCACCCAAGCGGGCTCGGCGATGAGGAGCTCGCCGCCTCCACGGAAGACCAGCCGCGCGCTCACGCGCCCGTCGGAGGTGTCGTCCCACCAGCCGGAGTTCTGGATCGAATTCGGATACGTGGGAGGGGTGGTCCAGCTCTGCGCTTTGCCGTGACCCCCCAAGACAACGAGCCTGCCCGCGTCGGTCGTGTGAATGTCACCGAGCTTGATCGCGATGGGGGTCCCGGTCGGCTTGATGGTCCCTTTGAGCTCGCCGCGCTGGTTGGGCCCGCTCAACACCTTGCGCGCCAAACAGATGAGGTTATCGCGCGGGACGCCCTCGTTCAAGCCCTGCTTCGAGGGCTTCGAATTGCAGAGCTCCACGTCCCACGCGATAAAGGCCTCCGCGCTCGTGATCTCGCGAACGGGGGTGTTGCCCTCGTACTCGTAGATCCGAAAGGTCTGGCCCATGCGCTTGATCTTGTTTTGACCGTCCCGATATCCGCCGCTCGGGACGAAGTCCTTTTGCGGCGCGTCCGGCGCCAAATAGTGCTCCGTCTCGCTGTCGCCGACCCGCGCGATCCCGATCGACGGAAAAATCTTATAGCTCTTCGCCATGACAGACGTCCTCCCATGAAGCGAGGCGCCGCGACGGCGCCCCCTCTTGGGTTGGCTCATGGCAAAGGCCGTACCCGGCGCGCCGTAACGCGCGGAGCGCGGGGAACACAGGCGACGTGGGCTCGCCTGCGTCCCATGGGGACATCGCGCGTCTCCGGAAGAAGCAAGCTCGGCGCTCGCCGCCGGGAGCCGCGCCGCAAAGGCCGCAGCGCTCATGTGGCACGCGCCGTGCGATGGTCGTTCCAAACCTTCAACGGGGAGAGATGGTATGAGCAAAGATGATGGCCGCGGCGATCCCAGCGCGAACGACCCCACATGGGAGGAGGACATCAAAGGTCTATTCACCCAGCTCGACATCGGCTGCATGCGCAGCGCGGGGAGCAAGTTCGATCTCGCCAACTACGACGACGTCAAGCGCAAGGCGCCCGCTATCCTGGGGAGGCTCAGGAGCGTCAATCCTAACCTGCGTATGCCGCTCGGCGCGCCCGCGTGGCCGGAGGCGTGGACCACGATGTTCGAGCGCTGGATGCAGGCGGGTTATCCGCGGGGAGGGGTGCCGTCATGAGACGCAACATGCTCTACGGTTGCTCCGCCGCGCTCCTCGGCGCGTGGGCGGTCGTCGCGGGCGCCTGCGCCGCCGAGAACGCCGAGGGCGCGGGACAAGCCATCTCCACGCCGACCGCGACCGCCGCGCAATCGGCCGCCGCGAGCGCGCCCACCGCGGCTCCGCAGGCGGCGATTCCTCCCTTCGCGTGCGGGTGCGATCAAGACGCGTCCCCCGTGCTCGATCCGCGCAGGGTGCCTGTCGACGTCAGCCTGAACGCGATCAACGTGTGTGAGCAGCGCTCCTGCCAGAGCTGCTTCGACTGCTTCGGCTGGCAGCTCTTCGTGGGGATGAGCTGGCCCGCGGGCGCGCGGGGCGCGCCCGATCCGAGCAAGCCCTTCGGCGCTCCGGGCGATCTCTCTCCCCTCGTGTGGGAGACGTACGCGGACGGACACGCCATCTTCGACAAGGGGAATGACACCCTGCCGCCGTGGGACGCGCCTCCCTCCGAAAAGCTGCTCACGTCGACGAGCCTCCGCGCCAAGCTGCAAGCGGACCACAACTGGCTCACCGACAAAGACGGTAACCTCGTCCGCTACGAGATCCGGATCAACCGCGACCTCTATGACTACATCCGCGACAACAAGCTCAACACCAAGGCCGGCCTCCTCGCGGCCTTTCGAGGTCCAGGCTTCAAGATGCCCTCCGGCGCAGAGGGTGGGGTAGGGACCATCGAGGTCAAGGCCGCTTGGCGCGAGGTCCCCGCTGGCAGGCTCGACGAATTCAAGGCTCGTTACAAGCTGTCGAAGGCCAAGATCGACGGCGTCGACAAGATCGTCGCGCTCATCGGGCTCCACATCGCGAAGAAGACCCCCAAGCTCCATCAGTGGGCGTGGGCCACCTTCGAACATGAGTCCAACGCTCCCGCGGAGGGCGCGGCGCCGGGGCCGGGGCCTTATAACCTCTATAACCCCGCGCTCCCCGCCGACTACAAGCCCAACTACGACGTGCCGCCCGGGCGCATGGCGCCGCCCGCGCCGTCGAGCAAGCCCGTTCAAGTGCGGCGCGCGGTGCCGATGGGCCCGAGCGCGGAGCGGCTCAACGCCTATATGCAGGGCTTGATCGCCGAGCGGTTCCCTCAATCGGTGTTCCGGCACTACAAGCTCGTGGACGTGCAATGGCCCATGAAGCCGGAGCCTGTCGTCCCGAAGCCCACCGAGCCTCCTCCCGACGGCGATCCGCGGCCCAAGATCGTCGCCAACATCACGATGGAGACGTACATGCAGCGCAAAGACACCGGCGGGGGCGCCGGCTTGGGCAAAGGGGCGACGAGCGTCGACCCAAACGATCGAGGCAAGTCGAGCTGCATCGCCTGCCACCGGATGAGCTCGGTCACGCCGCCGTTCGCCCAACCCGCCCAACCGAATGCGTATTGGCACACGGACTACAGCGCGCTCTTCTTCAACGCGAAGTGATGGTCCGCGATCACGCGGCCTCCGCCCTCATCCCCGCGAGCCCCTCCTCCACGCTCACCACGGGTCGATAGCCCAAGTCGCGCGCGGCGCGGTCGGTGCGCACCGTGACGTGCGACGAGAGCATGTCCATCGCGAACCGCGTCATGG
>CAYTJL010000076.1:0-36611 GCA_964437785.1 uncultured Polyangiaceae bacterium | reverse complement strand
GCGGGCTTTGGGCATCGAGCGCGCCTTGTAGCGTATTTTCGTAGCGCTGGGCAATCGTTCGGGCCCGCGCGCTTCCACCCAGCGGATGCGATTGACGTTACGCTCACATCCATGTAAATTGCCGGTTAAGCAAAGTTACGTGCGATGGCGCTCCCTATTCCCGCTCCCCCACCCTGCGACATCCTGCTCTTTACGGCCGTGCCCGAGGAGAAGAAGGCTATCAAGGCAGTTGCTGCCGAGCTGGGGCTGAAGCACATCAAGGGCAAGTCAGCGCTGGGAGAATACGCCGACCTCGGCACGGTGGGCATCAGCCGGGTATTACGGGTTGAAACGCAAATGGGGCCGTTCTCCTCAACCGGGTCCGCTGCTAAGGCCCTTCAATGGCTTGCAGCGACCCAAGCGCAGGCGATCATCGGCGTAGGCATGGCCTTCGGAGCGCATCCTGGCCGCCAGCAGCCTGGGCATGTCCTGGTGTCGACATCGTTGCTTCCATATGACTATAAGATCGTAAAATGCGGCCCGTCCGAAGCTCCTGTTCTCGACTATAGCGAAGTAAGAACATACGCGGCGCGGCCTCAATTGCGAGCTCTCTTCGAGCGAGCCGCCCTCGCGCCTGAGTGGCGCGGGCGTGTGCATTTTGGGCCGCTGCTGAGCGGTGCTTCCCGTATTCACTGCTCTACCTACCGAGACGAGCTGTGCGCCGCATTCCCTGACCGCGACATCATCGTGGGTGGAGATATGGAAGGCATCGGGCTCCTCTCGTCGTCGGACACAACGGAGTCTCGATGGATCATCGTGAAAGGGATTAGCGATTTTGCCGATGAGCAGCGGGATCGAGTCATCAAGGAAACTCGCCCCGTAGCGTGTCGAAACGCTGCTCAATTCGTGCTGTCTGCCCTTTTGAAGGAGGATGTGCTCCGTGCTCAATCTTGACGACATCTTCGAATTCGAAAAGGATCAGTCCGACCACCCGAAGCTCCGATATTGGAAGGCGCTCGCAGCGAAACACGATCAGCGTCCCGTCGTCGAGGTCGTCCGCCCCCGCGACGGATTGGGGTTCGCCCCGGCGCGTATGCGCGTCATCCTGCTCGACGAGCAAGGCGCCCGAGTGAAGAGCAAGAGCGCCAAGAATAGCGAACCATGGGATGCTCAACTCGCCCTCGCGACGGTTGAGCTCGGCTGGCGAGCGCTGGACGACGAGAGCGAGATGATTCGGTTTGGGCTTCTGTTCAAGGTGTTCTTCTCGCAAGCAGAGATGCGATACGGCGACGGTTTCTTCAGCTCCGTATTGGTGCACGCGCTTCGCGCTGGCAGTATCGGCCGTCAGAAGCCGGTCGCGGAGGTGTTGCGTTTCATTAGTGTTCCGCCGCCCGCCACGTCCCTGGCAAAGAAGGAGTGTGAGGAGATCATCAAATCGGTGCTCGCCAAAGTCGCTCGGCTGCTCGTCAAGCGCGTCGACTATTCATCAAAGCATGCAAAGGAGATCATCGCCCTTTCCCTTGCATATTTTTTGGACGAACGGTTCTCGATTACGCCTGGAAAACTCCTCGGGCTCTACGCATCAAAACGAGCGGGCTGAAAGTCCGTGCGATGTAGACCAAGGCCCCTGAGCCCATGACCGACGTCATCATCCTCGGGGCAGGCATCGCCGGGATGGGCGCCGCGTGGGCGCTCCACCGGGCCGGCGCGCGCGTCCGCGTGCTCGAAGCGCGCGACGCCTTGGGCGGCAACGCGCGCACGCACACCTGGCAAACAGAGCAGGGCCCCGTCACCACCGGGCTCAGCGTGCTCGCGTGGCCAACTCGCTATTTCCGCAACTACAACGCTCTCCTCAGAACGCTCGCCATCCCCACCTGCGACGTCACGCTCCGCATGTTCGTCGACGCGCCGAGCGGCGTCTTTCAGCAAGGCTCTCCCCCCGCCGTCCCCCCTTGTTTCGAAAACGACCTCTCCCGGTGGGAGGCGCTCGTCGCCAAGGCACGCACGGTCAACCGATGGTTCTCCCGCACGGACGAGCCCTCGTTTTATCACATGAGCCTCGCGAACCCGCTCAACGTGCTCCCGCTCCGGCGCTTGATGCGCTCCTATGGCATCTCGGACGCGTTCTTCTTCGAGGTGCTCACCGCGGTCCACGCCACCTCGTTCTTGACCACCGACCTCACCCGCCTCCCCGCTTCGATCGCCCCCATCCTCGAAGACGTGATGCCCCTCGCCCACGGCGCGACCATGAGCACCTGGAAGGGCTCGTCCGCGGAGGTCTTCCGCGCCATGAGCGCAGGATTCGAGGATCGTATCCACACCGGCGCGCGCGCGGCTTCGGTCAAGAACGTCGGCGTGGGCGTGGTCGTCGAAGATGCTTTAGGTCAAGCGCACAGCGCAGATCACGTGATCTTCGCCTGTGACGCCCCCACCGCGCTCGCGCTCATCGAGGCGCCCGGCAAGCTCGAAACATCCCTCCTCGGAGGGGTCGAATACGTCGAAGAGAGCGACAAAACCTTCCTCGGCGGCGAGGCGCACGGCGACGTGACCATGCTCCCGGAGGCCTACAGGGACGACCTCCTCAACCGCTGTTGCAACTACGTCCGCGTCACGAGGCAGCCCGATACACGCCGCCTTCGCTACGAGAACACCTTCGTGATCTCGTCGTGGTACCCGCGCCCCGGCGGCGCCGCGGCGCCGCGCGCCACACCCATGCTCGTCACGTACAACGGAGCGCGCCAGCCAAAAGGCGCGCTCCGCCGCATCGACAACCGCCGCGCCCACCCGGCCATGAACAGCCAAAACCTCGCGATCGTCCCTGCCCTCCGAAGGATCCAAGGCCGCGCGGGGAGATATTATTGCGGGTCCTACACCACACCGGGCAACGGCCACGACCTCTCGCTCCTCAGCGGCCTCGTGGTCGCCGAGCGGCTCGGCGCCCCTCATCCGTTTGCGAGCGACCCCGGGGCCAAGGCCGATTTCGATCGCCTTCGGGCTTTGATGATCGGCGCTCCTTCGTGATAGCGTAGGCCCGATGCGCTGCACCGAGCACCCCGACGCCGAAGCCTCCTTCTCGTGCGCCCGATGTGATGCTTGGCGCTGCGATCAATGCATCAAGCGCGTGGCCGCCGGCACCATGACCGACAAACCCATGGTGGTGTGCCCGGCGTGCGATGGTTTGCTGGTCCTCGCCGAGCGATCCGTGCCCGCCCCCAAGGCCGAGCTCGCCGACCTCATGCGCCGCCCAACGAGCCCCGATGGCCTGCTCATGGTCCTCGCGCTCGCGGTGCCCTGTTGGATCGCGAGCGCCCCTTTCCCCGGCTTGAGCCACCTGGCAGCAGCGGTGTTCGTAGGGTGTTTGGCGGCGTTTTACTTTCAAACCGTCGATCACGTGGGCAGGGGCAAACCTGGGCTCCCGTTCTCGCCTTCGGTGCTGTCGCGCGCCGATCTCCTCAACTCGCTCTTTCGCGGCCTCGCGTGCGCGGTGGTGGCGCTCGGACCCCTGTTGTTTTGGAGCAGCTTCGTACAAGGTGGCAAGCTCGGCGCCGCGCTCAGCTTCCTCTTTGGGCTCGCGCTCACCCCCGCCGCCATCCTTACCATCGTGCTCACCGGCCGCGGCATCAACGCCCTCTCCCCGGTCGCGTGGGCCATGGTCATCGCGCGCGCGCCGTCGTCGTACGCCGCGCTCGCAGGCGTGTTCGTCACGTCGAGCGCGGTTTGGGCCGCCGCGGTTTGGCTCACCGCGAAGACGCTCGGCCGCATCCCCTTCGTTGGCTCGCTCTTCATCGGCATCGCCATGAGCTTCTTCGCCATCGTCCAAGCCGCCATCATCGGCAGCTACCTTCGCCGGAACGCAGAGCACTTTGGCTACGATTGAGGGCCTCATCATGCTTCATCCCCGCGCGCTCCTCTCATCGATCGTCCTCATGGCGTCGCTCGCCGCGGCGTGCCGTGGTGGAGAGACCATCATCCTGTCCGGCCCCAGCTCATCCTCATCGGGCTCGAGCTCGGGCGCGGGCGGCGGAGGGGGTGAATCGGCGACGTCGAGCACATCGAGCTCGGGCGCGGGGGCAGGCCCGGACGCCGGCCCGCCCGCGTGCTCCCCCGACGTCCCGCGCACCGGCCCGCTCGACGTCTTCGCCGAGCCCGACAACGGGCAGACTCCCTATTACGAGCCGCTCACCCAAGCGACCTCGACCATCCGCGTGATGGTCTATCTGATGGGGTACGGCAGCGTGCTCGACACGTTGCTCCAAAAGGCCCAAGCCGGGCTCGACGTGCGCGTGATCTTGGACCAGTCCCAAAAGGACACCAACCAAAAGTACTTCGACATGCTGGCCGCCGCGGGCGCGACCGTGAAGTGGAGCTCGCCGTCGTTCACGTACATGCACGCCAAGGTGATGATCGTCGACGATCAGGTCGCGATCGTGTCGAGCGGCAACTACTCCCAATACCAGATCGCCAAAGAGCGCAACTACGTCCTGCACGACCGCGATCCTCAAGACATCGCCTCGCTCACCGCGCTCTTCGACGCCGATTGGAGCGGCGCGCAGCCGGACCTTTCGTGTACGCGCCTCATCGTCTCTCCGGCAAACTCCCATGCTCGCCTCCTCGCCTTCATCCAGGGCGCGACGACCACGCTCCTCATCGAATCCATGCAATTCGCCGATGACGACGTCCGCGCCGCCGTCGCCGAGCGCGTGGCCGCCGGCGTCGACGTCCGCGTGATCGTGGCCGATCCGGGCTGGATCACCGCCAACACCGACGCCGCCGCGTTCCTTCACTCCATCGGCGTCCCGGTCAAATACCTCTCCGACCCCGGCGTTCACGTCAAAGCCTTGGTCGCCGACGGCGAGCGCGCGCTCACCGGATCGCTCAACGTGAGCTGGACGTCCATCAACAAGAACCGTGAGGTGAGCCTCATCGTGAACGAGCCCGCGGGCGTCGCCACCATCGCGACCACGTTCGAGGTCGATTGGGACGCGGGGACCGATCTTTAATTTGCGATCAAAGGCTCTTGGCGCAGCGGAAGCCCGCCATCACCAGCTTGTACCGCGGCGGGTGGTGGACCCGGTTCATCGATCGGAGCCCCGGACCAGGGTAATTGAAGGCCCCGCCGCGGAGCACCCGCTCACACTCGTTCGGGATGGGGTTCGCGCCTGTAAAGCCTTGTTTGCCGCGCTTCCGCAGATCCTCGAACGCCGCGAGCGAATCCTCGCACGTGCCGGGAACCCCCTTGGACGCCGAAGGCCGGCTGTACGCGATGGGGTCATACACGTCCTCGACCCACTCCCACACGTTGCCCGCGAGGTCGTGGTGGCCATAAGGCCCATCGCCCTTCGGATGACTCCCCACCTCCTCGGTCACGCCCACCGCCCCGAACACCGCGCGATCGTGCGTCGGCTCCTCGTTCCCCCAGGGATACCGCCGGCCGTCGGCGCCCCGCGCGGCGCGCTCCCACTCGGCTTCGGTGGGGAGGCGCTTCTTCATCCATTGGCAATATCCTTTGGCGGAGTCCCACGAGACCGCGCTCACCGGCTGCTTCTGCGACCGAAACCGCGCGTCGTCTCCAAAGCCGTTGACCCGCGCGCTCCGCGCGTCGGGCGAAGGGCAGGCGCCCGCGGCGACGCAGCGCTGATACGCCTCGTTCGTCACCTCGGTGAGATCCAAATAAAACGCCGCGACAAAGACCTCGTGCGCCGGGTGCTCGTCGAGCTCGCCGCCGCGGTCGGCGCCCATCACGAATTTGCCGCCGGGCACGAGCGCCATCTCCGGCGGCGGCGCGGGCGGCGCGGGAGGAGATGGGGTGTCGGCGCTCGCGCTCACGACGACAGACGCGCTCGGACGAGGGGCGCTCACCGTCACGACCACGCTCGCCGAGGTCGCCTGTTCGGGCAAAGACCTCTCCGATGGGCACCCTCCGAGGAGCATCGATGAGGAGACGATCGCCACACGAACCCTCACCCCCAGCCCCTCTCCCGTAAACGGGAGAGGGGAGTCAGAGAGATCATCTCTTTCTCTCGCCCCCTCGCCCCGAAGGGGAGAGGGGGCCGGGGGGTGAGGGCCTTCAGCCCTCACGGGAGCGCGCGGCGCACCGCGTGGAGCAGCGCGTCCACTGCGGGCTTGTACCCGAACGTGGGCTTCGACGGATCGTCGACCACGTCGGCGCAAATCGACGCGACCACCGCTTGCCCGCCCATGTCGCGGAGCATTTGGAGGGGCCTTGTCCCGGGCAGCGCGCGCGAGCTCCACTCGGTGTTGGAGTACGTGCCGTCCGGCGCTTGGCAGAGCGGGTTCGTGGGGATGTCGGCGCCGTTGCAAAAACAGATGGTCCCCATGCAAGGCGCGGGGCTCGGCCGGCGATAGATGCACGTATATTGAAGGTCGTCGCCGAGCGGGACGTCGCGCTCGTGACCGTTGATGGGGTTCTCGTAAAACCCCCCTCCGGGCGGCGCGAGCGGCGCGCCCGTCACAGGGTTTTGCCCGCTCCGAGGCCCGATCGACGCGATCATCAAAGGATCGCCCGGCGGCTCTCCCGCGGGCCCGGGCAGGATCAGATCCCAAGGCACCTCTTTGGCAGGCTTGAGCCCCGTCGCGAGGATCTTGGGGTCCTGCGCGATGTCTTGCCAAGGCACGCCGACGATCCCCTGCACGAACACGTGCTCCGGGAGTCGACCACCCGCGAAGATGGGATTGTCGACGATGTTGCCCGCGCGGTCGGCGACCGTCGCCTCGGTGAGCCCTTTGACGTAGCGGCTCGGCGAATAGAGGAAATCGATGCCAAACCGCCGCTTTTGGTCGAAGCAACGCAGGTTGAGCGGGTCCTCCAGCGCGGTGAGCGCGGGGTTCGTCATACAGCCTTGGTCGGGCGGGCAGCCCGTGGGCGTGGCCTGGCCGCACGACGCGCAGCAAGGGTCATTGGGGTTGCCCGCGCACTCGGCGCGCGCGCGAGGGAGGCGGAAGGCCGTCATCGCGCCGCCCAAATCGAGCGCTTGGTTCGAGAAATAAAACTGCCCACCCTCCTTGGTCGAACAGTCGTCCTCGTCGGTCGCCACCACGATGACGAGCGCGGAGTCGGGCCGGAGGAAGTCCGCGCGCTCTTGGAGCAGCACGTCGTCGGTGCCCATCAGCTCGGCTTTGGTGTTGACGATTTGAATGCTCGAATAGGGGTTGGGATCGATCAAGAAGCGATACATCGCTTCGAGCGGCGCCTCGAAGCCGCACCCCGAGTCCCTCGTGCCGAGGACCATGTCCTCGAACTTGACCGACATGGCCGCGGCGTCGTCGTCGCCCGGAGGCGTGTAACGAGCCTTGGGATCCCACTTGAGAAAGCCCTTGTCGTCGTACGTGGGGAGCTTGGGGTTCGTGAGGCCACGATTGATGAGATGGCCCATGTCGTTTTGGGTCGGGTTGTACACCGTGCTCGCGGGGCTGCACACGTCCGCGCCGTGCCCGCCCAAGCTCGATGTGATGATCCCCAGATGGATGTCCTCGACGGGCGCAAAATCGCGCACGCCCACCGGACAAGGGTCGTTCGGGCTCGCCGTGACCGCGACCACGTTGCCGAGGCCGTTGACGCACGCAGGGCGCGTGAGCCGATCGACGAGATAAGGCACCGTCCTCGACAAGAGATCATGCGGCACAGCGGTGTTGGGCGAGTTGTCGATGACGAGCAGGACATCGACTTTGTCGACCTTGCCCGGCTTGCCCCCGCCGCCCGCGTCGGGGCCCGCGCCCGTGCCGCTGCCACCTCCGCCGAACAAATCGGTGTCCAGGCCCGAGCGTGTGCACGCGGTCGAGAGGGCGAAGAGCGAGACACAAGTGAAGAGAGCGCGCCGCCGGATCATAGGAGGAGGCTACAACCTCGCGTGCGCTCTTGCTACGGTGGGCAGGCCATGGATGCGCGAGCGAAGATCACGTGCCCGACGTGCGGCAAGAGCGCTGAAAAAAGCCTTGGAACCAAGGCGTTTCCGTTCTGCTCGGAGGCATGCAGGCTCGTCGATCTCGGCCGGTGGCTCAACGACGAGTACCGCGTCCCTTCGGCGGAGCTCGGCCTCGACGACGTCCCGCCGCTCGGGGATCGCGGCGAATGACGCTTCGATCCACGGCGGCGTTTGGCGTGGCCCGCGCGATCGCCGTCGCGATCGCGTGCTCGCTCGTCGCCGCGACGGCGGAGGCGCAGTGGCCGCCCGCGAACAACGCGCAGCCGAACAACGCGCAGCAGCCGCCTACGGGCGGTAACAACACGCCGCAGCCCCCCGCGGCGCAGGGCAACGCCGCGGTGGAGGCGCCGCCGAACCCGTTGCCATGGGGAAAGATGCAGGCGGGCGGGCTCACGCCCCCGCCGCCGATGCCCGCGATCGCCCCCGATCCCGGCATCGAGCGGACGCTCGCGGCGCTCGAGCTCGCCAAAAAGAAGGACTCGGGCCGCAGGCTCACGTGGTTTTGGCTCGTCGCGGATGGCGGCTACGAGCACACGGCGCTCGCCGCGATCGACGACAAAAAGCTCACGCAGGGCTTCGTCCCTCGATCGGCGGACGGCGGCTGGGCGGGCGGCGCGCTCGGCGCGAGGCTCTGGATCTTCACCCTCGGCGCGCGCGGCAAGGCGAGCTTCTCGGCGCCGTACAAGCGGTGGAGCGCGGGCGGCGAGCTCGGCTTTCACTTCCCGCTCGGCATCGTCGAGCCGTACCTCGACCTCGGCGGCGGCTACACGGCGCTCTTCGATCTCGGCAAGACGCCGAGCGAAGCCGCGGCCGAGATCAAGCTGCGCGGCTTCTACGTGCGCGTGGGATCGGGGCTCGACGTGTTCGTGACCAAGAACCTCGCGATCGGCATCGGCGCGACGTGGGAGCTCCTCGGGTGGAGCCGGCCCGCGCTCTCCGCCGCGGCGATCACGCGCATCAACGCGAGCACGAGCCTCACCGCCGATCAGCGCGCGGCGATCCCGGGCCTCGCGACGGACGGCACGGGGCGGGGCTTCACCGCGGCGGTCGACGGCCGCATCGGCCTGCACTTTTAGCGCAGCGAGACCCTGGTGCGCGCAGCCGACGTTGCCCTTCGGATCGCTGTCCTCGCAGGGCCGTTGGCGCTCGTCTTCCTGCTGCTCCGCCGCACGCGCAGGACGGCGCGCGGGCTCGCCTCGGTCTCGACGTTGATCGCCGCGAGCACGTGCGCGCTCGGCGCGGCGGCGTACGCCGTCGCGTGGGTCATCGAGGGGCGCATCGAGGCCCTCGTGGGGCTCGATCCGCGCGGCCGCGTGACGGCCGACGTCGCGGCGCTCGTCTACACGTTCTTCGTGGCCGCCCCGCTCGAACAAGGGCTCAAGGTGGCGGCCATCGTCCCTGCGCGGAGGAGCGAGCGCTTCGTGGGGCCGCTCGTCGGGATCGCGTTCGCGGCGCTCGCCGCGCTGGGCTTCGTCACCGCGCACAACGCGGCGCTGCTCTTCATCACCAAAGGGACGGCGATCGATCCGCTGCGCGCGCTGCTCGCGGTGCCTGCGCACCTCTTCTTCGCGGCGGCGTGGGGCTACGTGCTCGGCAAGGCCGCGACGCACGGGGGCAAGCGGACGCTCGGCGGCGCCGGGTTCAACATCGTTTGGTTCGCGGCGACGTTGTTCAACGGCGTCTACGATCACATCGTATTTGCGAGGAGCGCTGTCGCGCTGCTCGCGACCGGGCCCGTGCTCGCGGCCATGGCGATCGTCGCGTACGCGTTCCGGCGCGATCTGCTCGACGCGAAGACCACGCCCGCCGCGCGCCGCTTTCTCCCGCCCATCGCGCCTCCTTCGATGGAGGAGATGCGCGCCGCGCTCCGCCGCACCGAGCGGCCCGTGATGATCACGTGGATCGGCTTCGGCGCGCTGGTCACGACGGGCGTCATGACCGCCGCGCTCGCGGGCGCGGTCGCGCTCGGTCATCGCGTCGGCGTGGACTTCGCCGCCGTCGATCGCGGCGACGCGACCGCGGTGGGCGCGGCGCCGCTCGTGCTGCTCGGAGGCGCGGCGCTCGCGGCCTTCCCGATCGCGGGGTACTTGGTGGCGCGGGCGAGCGCGGCGCGCAGCGTGCTCGAGCCCGCGATCTCGGCGGCGCTCGCGATCGCGGGCACGCTCGTGCTGCTCGGGCTCGCGGCGCCCGTGTCGGTGGTGTTCGCGATCGCGTTCGCGCCGATCGCCTTCGGCCTCGCGTGCACGGGGGCGTGGCTCGGGATCGCGCGCTGAAGAGAGCCCGTGTCATCATCGCCGTATGGGTGATCCCGTCTCGTTGGTGATCGCGATCGCGGCGCTCGGGCTCGCGTCGCTCCACGCGGTGTGGGTGAGCAAGCGGGACATCGACAGCCGCATCGCGGTGAGCGTCACGCAGCGGCTCCTGCGGCAAAACGACCTCACGCGCGCGATCAAGCTCTCGCGCGCCGGCGACGAGACGCTCTTCTTTCAAGCCCTGCGCCCGAGCCTCCTCCGCGCCGCGGAGATGCGGAGCGCGGCGCCCGAGCTCCCCTCGGGGTCGTACCGCGAAGCGCCCAAAGGCGCGGACGAGCGCGCGATCGCCGCGGAGCTCGCCGAGGTCTTCGAGCAGAGCATCCTCGCCCCCGAGCGCGATTTGAGGCGCCGCCGCACGATCGGGGTGGTCGCCTTCGGCGTCGCCGCCGTCACGTTGGCGCGCGCGATCTCGGACGGGCGCTCGCTCATCCAAGCGGCGCCCATCGTTGCGTTCGTCGCGCTCGCGGTCGCCTCGTGGTCGCTCGTTCGATCGTTGCGCATCGCAAAGGGCGCGCGATCCGCGGTCATCGAGCTTTGGCCGTTGCTCGCGCGGTGCGCGCTCCCGGAGCCGCCGCCGAGGCTCCCTGTTCGCCCCGCGCCGAGCGAGGCGCCGCCGCCTCCGCCGGGCCCGACGCCGGTGACGTCGTGGCCCGAAGAGCACGGGATCTTCTACGCGTTCGAGGACGATCGCGCGCGCGAGCTCTACGAGCGGCTCGTCGCGTTGGTGCGCGTCGAGCTCTCGGGCCGCGGGCTGCGCGTCGCCCATTTGTCACGCGTGAGCGGAGCGCGCGAGCACCGCCCGGCGAGGCTCGTCGCGGCGCTCGGCGAGCAGCGGGCGATCGCGGATCTGCTCGCGGCGATCGCGGTTGCGCGCGCCGACGGACGCCCCATCCCCGAGCCGCTCGCGACGAGCGAGCCCTCCCCCGCGACGACCGATCTCGCGGCGTCGTTCCACGCGAAGCGAACGTACTTCGAAGTGCGCGCGGCGGTCGCGACGGGCGAATACGAGCTGCTCCACGTCGAAGAGCCGATCGGATGAGCGGCAAAGAGCCCTTGTGTCATTTGTGTGACGTGAGGGGACGCTTCGCATAATGGTTTGTTTGGGGCTGGGCCCTTGCTATAGCCGCGCCGTCCGAACCAAGGGAGACCCACAAATGTGGCTGGATAGAGCGGTAAAATGGCTGCTGCCGCGCGAGGAGCACTTCTTCGACCTGCTCGAGCGGGGCGCCGCGTTGGCCCGCGGGACCAGCGAGCTGCTCGTGACGTGTTGCGAGGCGGGGAGCCTCGCCGAGCGCGAGACGGCCATCACCAAGGCGACCGACGAGGAGCACGCCGCCGATCGCGTCATCCACGACGTCTACGACGCTCTCAACCGCACGTTCGTGACGCCGCTCGACAGGTCCGACATCTACGCGCTCGCGACCGATCTCGAGAACGTTACGGACTGCATCCACAGCACGATGATGCAGATCATCGTCCACGCGATGGAAGACGTGCCCGAGGGCAGCGTCGAGATGGCGCACATGATCAAGAAGGCGTGCGGCGAGATCGAGGCGGCCGTGAAGCTCCTCCGCAACATGAAGCAAATGGACGACATCCAGGCCCGCTGCAAGGCCATCCAAAAGGCCGAGCACGACGGCGATCAGGTCTATCGGACGCGCGTCGGCGTGATGTTCAAGACCGAGAAAGACGCCGTTCGTCTCCTCCAGCACAAGGAGTTCCTCGAAGGGCTCGAGCGCACGCTCGACGCGTGTGACGACGTCGCCAACGCGCTCGAAGCGCTCGTCATCAAGAATGCGTGAGCCATGACGACCGTCCTCCTGGTCCTGATCCTCGTCGTCGTCGTCGCGCTCGCCTTTGATTACATCAACGGCTTCCACGACACGGCGAACGCGATCGCCACCGTCGTCTCCACGGGCGTGTTGCCCATCCGCACCGCTGTCCTCCTCGCGGCGGGGCTCAACTTCGTCGGCGCGCTCATGGGCACCGCGGTCGCCTCGACCATCGGCAAAGGGCTCATCACGCCGAGCGCGGTCACGCAGGTGGTCGTGCTCGCCGCGCTCATCGGCGCCGTGTTTTGGAACCTCTTCACGTGGTATTTCGGCATCCCGTCGTCATCGTCGCACGCGCTCGTCGGCGGGCTCGTCGGCGCGGGCATCGCGCGCGCGGGCACGAGCGCCGTGCAGGTGCCCGGCCTCATGAAGATCGTCAAGAGCCTGGTGATCAGCCCGCTCGTGGGCTTCACCGCGTCGTTCTTCGTGATGATCGCGATCTTCTGGATCACGCGGCGCTCCCGCCCGGCGCGGCTCAGCCGCATCTTCCGCAAGCTCCAGATGGTGTCGGCGGGCTTCATGGCGCTCTCGCACGGCTCGAACGACGCGCAAAAGACCATGGGCATCATCACCATGAGCCTCGTCGCCTACGGGGCTATCGTGTCTAAGAGCGACAAATTCTCGGTGCCTTATTGGGTCGTGATCGCGTGCGCCGTCGCGATGGCGCTCGGCACCGCGGCCGGCGGTATCCGCATCATCCGCACGATGGGCACCAAGATCATCGATCTCAAGCCCATTCACGGGTTCGCGGCCGAGACGAGCGCGGCCATCACCATCCTCACGGCGTCGCAGCTCGGGATGCCCGTCTCCACGACGCACGTCATCACCGGATCGATCATGGGCGCAGGCGCCAGCCAGCGCGTGAGCGCGGTGCGGTGGGGCGTCACCACACGTATCTTGTGGGCCTGGGTGCTCACCATCCCGGTGAGCGCGCTGGTCGCGTGGCTTTGTTACAAGGGGTTCAGCCGCTTCCTCGGCAGCTGACGAGCACGTCCATCAAAAGACGTTCATTCGCTCACCGGCAGGTGCAGCTTGCGTTTGGGCCCGGTGCCCTCCGGGGGGGTGGGGGCGGAGTGGGCCGGCACGTAGGCGCATGCGGGGTCCTCGGCGAGCGCGTCGCCGAAGGCGGCGTATGCGCGTGAGCGGGATCCGCCGCAGATTTCGCGAAACTCACACGCTCCGCAGCGCCCTTTGAACTCGGCCCTACGGATCGCGCGGAGCAGCTCGTGCTCACGATAGATGTCGACGACGTTCGTCTTGCGGACGTCGCCGAGCGGGAGCGGCAGGAAGCCCGCGGGCCACACCTCGCCGTCGTGGGCGACGAACAAGATGCCATTGCCGTCGCGCGTCCCGGCGCTCGTGGCCTTGGGCGGGGCGGGCGGCGGGCCGAGCGCGCCGAACAGCGTTTGCGTGAGCCTGTCGTACAAGGGCCCGAGCCCGAAGCGCGCTTTGGGCTCTTCGCCCTCGGGCGCGTCGATGCGCCACGTGACCACGCGGCGAAAGAACGGGCCTTCGACCGTACGGACGATAAAGCCATACCGCGCCGCTTCGAACAAGAAGTGTGAGACGTCCTCGCACTCGGCGGCGCTCACCTCGGCGACCTCGGTGCCGCGGCCCACGTGGACCAGAAAGAACACCTCCCACACGTGGACGCCGAGCTTCTTGAGGAGCACCGCGATGTCGGCGAGCTCCTCGGCGTTCCGGCGCATCACCGTGGTGTTCACCTGCACCATGAACCCTTTTTGGACGAGCTCGGCGAGCGCGTCGAGCGTGCGTTGGAAGTGGCCTGGGACCTGGCGAATGCCCTCGTGGGTTTGGGCGGTCGCGCCGTCGAGGCTGATCGAGATGGCGTTGACGCCGAGCGCGTGAATCGTGTCCAAGACGGGCCCGCCGAGGGCCGAGCTCACCGCGGGGGCGAGCGCCACTTTGGTGCCTTGTTCGTGGGCTTGTTCGAGGAGGGGAATCAGGTCTGGGCGGGAGAGCGGGTCGCCGCCCGTGAGCACCAGGATGGGAGAGGGCGACCCAAAGCCCTTGAGGTCGCGCAAAAAGCGCTTGCTCTCCTCGTGGCTCATCTCGCCGGGGAGGCTCGTGTGCTGGGCGTGGGCGCGGCAGTGCGCGCACGCGAGCGGACACGCTTTGGTCATCTCCCAAAAGACGAGGAGCGGGCGCTCATCGTACGATCGCTTGGCGGGGTGGTGCATGAGAGAGAGCATCTCACCCGGGCGGCGCGATGTCTACACCCACTTGCCAGCCTCGCCCTCGCGGATGTGCACGAGCTTGCCCTCGGGCCCGACCGCGAAGACGCCGAGCTTGCCATTCGCATAACGGGCCACGCCGAACGACCCAATCGCGCCGCCGAGGAACACCCACGCTCCAAAGGCCCCTCCGGTCGCGGCCTGCCGCCAGCTCCAAAGCCCGCCGGCCTCGTCCCGCGCGAGCGCCACGAAGCGCCCCTCCGCATCCGTCGCGCACACGGGCGACGACGCCGCGCCTCCGCCCCCTTTGCCGAGCGAGGTCCACTCGCCCCAAACACCGGTCACCTCGTCTTGTGCGATGGTCCAAATGGCCTTGTCCGGGCCGCGCGCGAACACCCGCAGCGCGCCGCTCGCGGTCTGTCCAACGGCGGGCGCGCCCACCACGTCTCCTCCGAGCGGGTGCCAGGGCCGAAAGGTGGCAGAGCCCGGAGTGTCCTGCCAAGCATGCCAAAGGTCGCCGCCCGCCCCGCGCGCGAAGACCTCGAGCCTCCCTTTTTTGGTGCGGACGACGGACGGCGCCGCGCTCAACGCTCCTCCACACGCCGCCCAAGGGCTCCACGCGTCCCCGTCCGCGGCGGTCTGCGCGGTGTACCAGAGCTGGTTGTCCGTGCCGCGCGCGACCACGGCGATGCGCTCATCCGCGTTGATCGCCTGCGCGATCTCGGCGACCGGGCAGCCCTTGCGATGTTGGTAGTTGGCCCAATCAACGCTGTTCGCGGAGGCTTGCTGGCGCGAGCAGAGCTCGTCATCCATGCCGATCGCCGCGCAATGAAGCCTCCCATCCTTGTTCGCCGCGAGCACCGGACGGCCCTTGATGCCACCCGCCAAGTTCTGCGGTGAGGCCCACTCCGTCGCGTCCGGCGCAGATTGGCTGACGAGGTGCATCGCGCCGTCGGCGCCGCGCGCCGCGATCGCGATCCGGCCGTCCGCGTGCTTGCCCGTGACCACGCTGGTGTAAGCGCCCCCGAGCGACTGCCACACAGGGAGGTCGCTCGCGTCCGCCGCGTTGGAGAGCGCGAGGAACGGGATGGTGCTCTTGTCCCACGTCGCGCCGAGGAGCGCCCCGTGCGCCGCCCGAGCGGCCTTGTCGCACGCCGTGGTGCCCTCCCCCTCGTCGAGCGCCCACGCCGAGACGAGCGTCGGCGCTTCGAGGTCCACCGCGCGGCGCATGTCGGCGCGGATCTCGGCCGCGCTCTCCGCCGCGTGATAGACCCGCACGTGCGCGATTTGACCGGACCAATATCCATTGCTCCGGCCGATCCAATAGCTGCTCTTGCGCACGTAGATGCGCGACGGCGCCGGCCGCTCCGCGACGCGCTGGCCGTCGCGATAAAACTCGAACACGGTCCCTCGCTTGACCCACGCCACGTGCGTCCAGCGGTCCTTTTGGAAGAAGCCGTCGATCGCGCCCTCGAAGGGCTCGCCCGCGGCGCCCGTCGCCGCATACCGGAGCGCGCCGTTCTGCGAGCTCTGCCAGAGCATCGGCTTTCGGTGGGGATCACCCTCTCTGCCGATCAAGCCATGACGGGCGCCGTCGTCGAGCACGCTCGTCTTGACCCAGAGCGCGAGGGTGAACGCGCCGTCGTCGTCGAACGGGTCCGCGACCTCGACATAGCCTTTGCTCCCGTCGAAGGAGAGGACGGAGCGGAGCTCCGCGCGAACGACCTCGGTGACCACAGGGGTGTTGCTCATGTTCGTTTGCTCCTCACCTTTGCCTGTTATCGGACCCGCCCGTTCGCGTCCGCGATCTTGGCGTCCTTGAGCTGCTGAACGAGGGGCTCCTCCCCATTCGCGATGATGATCGGGATCTCCACGTCCCCCATCCGGATGGTCCCGGCGCGAGGCACGTTTGGATCCGTGTTGACCTCGCCTCCACACTCTCGGATGAGCTCGTCGAACACAGCCTGAGACGTGACGACCATGCCCTTCAAGACGTTCTCGAGCGGCAGCGTCATGTAATGGAGCTGCTCGTTCGGGAGCCGAGCCTTGTTGCCCTGGACCGTACCATTGAAGACCTTGTTGCGACCGGCCTCGGACTGGCCGGACCACGCCTTGAAGGCCCTGTCCTCGTCGCTCAAATACTTGTCCTCGCGCGTCAGCGGCGGAGCGTCCGGGATCTTCCCCATGTTGTCCATCGCGGACGCGCGCCACGTGTGCTCCGGGTCGTTCAAGATCTCGGGGCTGAGGATGAGCTGCACACGACAGGCCAGGATTTGCTTCAAAGACGCGTTCGCGGCGGGCACCACGGAGTGCCCTACCCCATGTCCCTTGGCGGGGAAATCCTGGTCAACCCCAACAGCCCTCGTATAAACCGCCGTGGAGCCGCCGCCGATCTTGTCGGCGCCGCGCCCCTCGTCGGTGGGCCTGACCTCGCCGGTGCGCGCGTACGTCGAGGTGAGCTCTCGATTCGTCAACGCCTCGCGCAGATATTGGAGCGGGATACCGTGCATCATGCACGCCGTGCCGTTGGTGTTGACCGCCTCGACCGGCCCGCGCAACCTCGTCGGTCCGAACGGGGGCCGGAGCCTTCGGAGCCGAAAGCGCCTGCGCGCGCTCAACGACGTCGGTTTGCTCTTCGATTGCTCCAGCGATCGCCGGAGCGGCCTCGGCGCAGACGCGTCCAGACCTCGTTTATTCTTCTTTCTCTTGCGCCCCCGCTCGATGTGCGTGCGCACCTTGGCGACCTGCTTGGCCTTCTCAGCCTCTTTACTCTCTCCCCAACGTTGCTCGAGCGCCTGCTTGCGCAGCCTCGTCGCCCGGGTCTCGCGGATGACAGGAGCCTTTGACGTGCCCATCACGCCCATGACGCTACTCCCCGCTCTCGAGCTGGGCCTTCACCGCGGCGAGCTCTCTCTCGATGTCGTCGAGCTGGGCCTGCTGGCTCGCCTGCGCCTTGGAGATCGCCTCCAGGTAGCTCCTCACCACGTCGCCGATGCTCGTCTCTTCGGTCCTCATGTCGCGGCCGACGCCCATCAGCACCGGGCGCTCGACGTACGTGACCCGGTGGAGCACGCGCCACGTCTTGTTGGCCTTGCCCTTGGCTCCCCGGAGCGCCCTCGCCTCCTCACCGTTGCTGCGGAGCCACTCGGGGTCGACCACGTAGCTCCAAAAATCGTGGAAGTTTTGGGTGCTCCCTTCCAGATAAAACGTCATGAAGCGATACCTATCCACCTTCTCGCCGGGCAAGATGGGGACGTCGTTGTGGTTCGTGATGCCGATGGACTCGACGCCGGACAAATCCACGTTGAGCTCGATGCCCGTCGTGGTGGATTGAGACTTGGTGAGCGTCTGGGTCAAGCTGCCATTGACCATCGCCGTGAGCTCGGCCTTGGCGCCGCTGAAGCCAAACGCGCCTTCGTAGCCGACGCCGCCCTCGACCGAGAACGAGCCGCCGATCGTGTGCTCGGCGGTGCTCGCGAAGCTCTGCGTCTCGGTGCGGAGCCCGCCGTCCGCGTCCCAAACGTAGGTGTTGACGATGTTGCGCTTGCCGGCGAGCACCGTGAGGCGCTCCATCTTCTTTTGCCACGCCTTGAAGCACGCTTGGGCGTGCGCGTTCTTCGACGGATCGCCGACCCGCTTGTTGATCTCGTCCTGCCTCTTTTTGGCCGCGTCGCCCTGCTCCTCCTGCTGCCCTTGTTGGCTCTCGGTCGAGGCGGTCGCCGTGCCCGCCCCCGCCGTCACCTCACCCGTGGGCTTCGCGTCGTCGATCTGGGACGACATCGACGCGCCGAAGAGGTCGGTCGTGTTGAACTGCTCGAAGAACGCCTCGCGCTGTTTGTCGTCGTTCTCGATGCGTTGTTTGAGCTCGTACGCCTCTTTGATGCGCATGTAGCTCGCCGGGTAGAGCGCCCCGTATTGAGCCCTCATCGAGGGGACGTGCTTGTGGAAACGATCGCTCGTGGGGCTCGTCCCGGTGAGCCCGTCGAGGCTCCCGGCCATCACGTACGCGGGGTTCAAGAGGAACGTGATGGTGTTGACGTCGGGCGGGACACCATCGATGGGCACGATTTGATAGCCGACCACCTTGCGCGATCCGATGAGCCGCGAGACGAACAGATCGGCGGTGCCCGAGATGACCAGCGCATACCCGACGTTCTTGGGCACGAAGCGCTTGCCGATGTGCGGGAATTTGGGCTCGACCTCGGGCGTGCCGCGCAGCTCCAGCCGGTCGGTCATGCGGTTCGAGGTGCGCGCGGTGATGGCGCTCTCGGCTTGCCACGTGTTCTTCAAGCTCAGGTTTCCGCGGAGCCCGGAGCGGACCTCGGCCGTCTTTGACATGGCCCCGATGCCGCCCATCAACGTGTCGTCATACCCGATGAAGGCGTCGAGCGACAGGCCCGCTCCGATGTCCTCGGAGCGGTTCCACCGATACTCCACGTCCTGCGACGTGACGAGCTCGACGGACGTCGCGCCGTTGTACGAGAGGCTCTCGGTCAGGTTCTCGCTCGGGATCGGCGGCGCTCCTTCGATGTAGCCGAGCAGCGTCGGCGCGAACTGCGTGTTGCCCACCCACACGAGCTCGAGCTCTTCAATCCTCTTGTCGGGCAGGACCACGACCCCGTTGTCCGTCGCCCACCCCACGAACGATCGCATGATCGCCGTCTTTTGCCGCGTCGTCGGGTCGACCGTCACCGCGCTGTACTCGGCGCTCACGACCCCATCGCAACGGCCTTTGATCGCGCCCACGGGCGCGGCGCAGGCCCACCGGGTCGCGACGCCGATGACCCCTTTACGGCCCTTGCCCGTCAGGTCGATGAGGTCTGTCCCCGTCGCCTCGTTCATGGGAAGATAGTTGAGGAGCCCAGGCTCGTTGCCCGAGAGGAGCAGCTTGCTGTTCACGTCGATCTCGTCGCGATCGAGCGCCGCGGACCAGAGCCGGAGCTCGGAGAGCTTGAGCGCGGGGAGCACCGGAGGAGGGGGCGTGAACGCCGCGGCTGTCTGCGCGGGCGGGAGCTGAGGCACGAGCGCGGGCTCGATCTTGGGGCCGCCCGCGTAGGTGCCATGACGCTGCGCGGGAGAGGCGTCCGGCGCGTTGTTCTGCGCGAAGGACCAATATCCAACGACGCCCGACTCGGCGCCGGAGAGCCGGTTGCCCATGGACGCGAGGATGTCGGCGGCCGATCGCGCCTTGTTCCAGAGCCGGACCTCGGCGATACGGCCGCTGAAGAAGCCGTCGGAGGCCCAATTGCTCCTGCCGACATAATTCATCTTGCGGCTCACGTTGGCCGGGAGCTGGAGCGCGCCCGAGGCGACCAGCGCGCCGTTCTTGTAGATCTTGGCGGCGCCGGTCGCGTCGATGGTGAACGCGACGTGGTTCCATTTGCCGGTGTCGAGCGCGCTGGGCGCGTCGAGGTTCATCGCGCTCGCGCCGCGGAAGACGGTGAGCCGGAGCGTCGATCCCGTCGAGCTGTTGTAAAAGACGATGTTGTCGGCGCCTTGGCCCGCGCCGATGTCGACGATGCGAGAGTTGTTGTTGTACTTGTCGAACCAGACCCACGCCTCGACCGTGATGCCCTGCGAATAATCCGCGTTGATCTCCGGGAGCGCGACGTGATCGTCGACCCCGTCGAAGAAGAGGTGAGCCGGCTGGGGCACGGGCGGAGTGACGATCATCGGATAGCTCGACGTGTACGTGCCGTGTCGCTTGGCCGGGGAGAGGTCGTTCACCGCGGTCTGCGTAAAGGCCCAATACCCCATGAGCCCGGCCTCGTTCCCGGCGAGCATGCGATCCTTCACGGCGGTGATCTCCGCGATGGTGAGGGCCCTGTCCCAAAAGCTGAGCTCCATCACCTCACCGTTGTAGGTCTGGGACGCGTCGTTGGCGGTGCGGCCGAGCACCAGCCGGGTCGCGGCGGGGATAGGCTTCTTGAGGCCGGTCCCCGAGTGCCAGAGCACGCCGTTCTGGTAGATCTTCATCTCGCCGGTCGCGACGCTCTTGGTGAAGGCCCAGTGGACCCAACTGCCCTTCATCTCCGCCGCGGAGAGCGCCTTTTGAACGCGATCGCTACCTGCGGCGTCGAACCCGCAGTCGAAGTAGAGGTTACCGTCGCTCCACCCCATGTGGACGCCGAGCACCCGCTGATTCGACGCGTTCACCGACTCGATGACGGAGTTGGGGCGGGGCAGCGCGCTGCCCCCTTTGGTCCAGAAGCAGACGGTGATCGCGTTGGTGGTCGGGATCGCCGAGGGAGGCAGCTCGACCCGGCGATCGTTCGTGTCGAACGAGATGGCCTGGATCGCCGCCCTCCCGAGCGGCGGGATCGGCGCGGGAGGATCGATGTGGCTCACCTCCCCGACGGCGGAGATCGCGATTTGCGCGGGCGGCGTGACCTCGTTCACCGCCGGGCCGCCGAGCAAGGTGCCGTCTTTGGCCGTCTTGGAGTAGTCTTTGGCTTTGGCCTTGTCGCCCGTGCCCTCGAACCGCCAATACCCCGTGAGGCGGGTGTCCTCGATCGAGACCTTGAGGCCGAGGCCGTTTTGGATCTCGAGCGCGGAGAGCTCTTTGTTGTAGATGCAGAGCTGCGCGAGATCCCCGGAGTAAAACAGCTGATCCGCGGCGGCGACCCTGCCGGCCGCGACCTTGGTCGGCGCGCTGAGGGCCTTGGTCTTGCCGGTCTCGCGCGCCCAGAGCCGCCCGTTGCGGTACGCGCGCATGATGCCTGTCGCGGCGTTCTTGGTGAAGGCCCAATGGGTCCACGCCCCTTGATACTCCGTGGGGCGCGCGCGCCACTCGAGGACGTCCGCGCCCGCCGCGTCCGAGCCGCACTCGAACCCGATGAAGCCCATCAGATCAGGCATGCTGACGCGGGCCACGCGCCGGCCTTGCGCGTCGATCGCGTCGAACAAAATACCGGGCTGCGCGCCGGCGCTGCGCGTCCAAAAGGTGATGGTGATCTCGGTGGTCAGCGGGAAGCTCGCCGGCTGGATGTCGATCGCGTCGTTCGTGCCGTCGAGGAGCACCGAGGTGAACCACAGCGCGGCCGGCGCGCCGACCTTCTCTCCGTCGACGTAATAGGTGACCGTGGCGTCTTTGCCTTTGCCCTGCTTGACGGCGGCGACGTGGTGCCAGCCGTTCGGCAGGGAGTCGAGCCGAAAGCCGCTGCTAAAGAACCTTCCATCACATTGGGTGCCGAGGACCGAGCCGTGGAGCACCACCAAAGGAGCGTTCTTTTTGTCCTGCGCCCCGGCGAGCGCCGCCCACTCCCACGCGGGCATCGGGGTCGACACCCACATCTCGACCGACCAGCTATCCTCCATGACGACCACGGTGGGCAGCGTCGCCGCGGAGCCCGTCCTCACTTGGCTGAGGCACGCCCGGCCAGCGTCGGTGAGCCACTGCTCATACGAGGCGTTCTGCGCGTCGGCCCTGGCGTCGTATTGCGAGATACGGATTCGCTGCGACGCGTCCGAATAACAGAGCTGCACGTTGCCGTCGCACGTCTCGCGGATCGAGATACGGGTCGTGGGGCGGACGAACCCGAGCGTGGCGCCGCGGGTCGCGAGCCCCCGCTTGTCTTTGGCGAGCTCGGGCATGGTGAGCGCGCCTCTTTGCAAGCTCTTCACGCTGTCGAGGTACGCCGTGCTCGCCGTCGCGAGCCTCGTTTGCACGGTCACGAGCTGGGCGGCGAGGTCCCTCGCCGTCTGCTCCAGCACGGCGCGCGAGGACATGGTCGGATCGAGCAGGGCGTTGAGCGTGTCGAGCCTCGCTTTGGCGGCGTCCCGCTCCCGTTGCTTCGCGTCTCGATCGCTCTTGGCCTGATCGACGATGGCAGAGACGTTGCTCGTCTGCTGGAGCGCCCACACGTGCCCGACCGTGTACGAGATGATGTAGCCCGTGCCGCCTTCGCGGTGGATGTACCTGCCGTCGTTCGGGTTCTTGATCAGATAGCCGCCGCCGGAGGGCTGCACGATCCAGGCTTGTTGATTGCCCCCTGCCAAGAAGCGGTTGCCGTCGGGATAAACGTAGCTGTTCGTCCCGCGGATCTTCAGCCAATAGAAGTTGCCTTGGCGGATGAATTCGAATTCGTGCCCCGCGGGGTAGCTGATGATCCTCCCCGTCCCCCCTTCGGCGTGGAGGTATTGGTCGCCGGTGCCCATGACGATGAGCCGGCCAGGGTAGTTGAGGGGGTTATTGAGCTCCTCTTGATACTTGGCCTCGAGCGCGGTGAGGTCGCGGTTCAAGGTGTCGACGAGCCGCGTGAGCGAGTCGCGCTCGGCCTTCAAGAACTCCATGTCTGCGAGGAGCGCGATCTTGGCCTCGGTCGCGATTTTATCGGCGAAGAGCTGGGCCTCCTGCGCCTCGTCCGTCGCGATTTGAGAGAGCTTGGTGACGAGCGCCGAGCCCGCGTCCGCGAGCGCCGAGAGCGCCGGCGCCTCGGCGCACGAAGACTCGGTCATGGTGTTCGAGACGAGGCGGATCGCCTGCCGGTGAACGTCGATCTCATCCCATGTCCCGCGGACGTCGGCGAGCTCGAACGATCGGAGCATCGCCATCCCGTCGGGGATCGTGAACCGGCACTTCGCGCGGAACCACCCGCCGCCGAGGCTCTGGAACGGCTCGGTCACAGGCTGCGTCGGGAACGGCATCACGTCCTCGGCGCTGCGGCTGCGCTTGCCCCAATACGAGAGCTTGAAGACGGGTTTGCCCGACCCATCCGCGTTGTTGAGCGCGGCGAGGCCGAGCGCCGTCCCAGATGCCTTGACGCGAAAATCGATCTCTTCGACGTACGTCCCGCGCTGGACCACGGCGACGAGCTCGGCGTTCGTGTATTTGACCGCGAGCGTGGTGTCGTCGTTGAGCTTTCGCTTGAGCGTGACGCCGCCGACCGAGGCGCCGCCGAGCACCGTGCCGTCCCGGCCCGCCGGCGAGATGTCGGTCACCGTGCGGGTCTCCCCTTCGATCACGGCCCCGAGCCGCCAATACCCCATGAGCGACTGCTCTTGTCCGCTCCGTTGGGTGTACATGCTGAGCTTGATCTCGTCCTCCGAGAGCACGCGTCCGTAGATGGCGAGATCGGCGAGCGTCCCCTCATAAGGCTGCTTGTTGAGGGGCACGATGAGGCCGCCGATGCGGAGCCGCTTGGCTTGCCCGAGCATGCGCGTGACGCCCGTGGCCGCGTCCCACTCGACGCCTTGCCGGTAGATCTTCATCTGTCCGGTGTAAGCGTTCTTGGTGAAGGTCCAATGGACCCAACCACCTTTGTAGTCGCTCTCGACCGCGACCTTGCCGGCGCGGTCGCAGCCCGACGCGCCGTTGCCGGCGTCGAAATAGACACCGCCGTTGCGCGCAGGGAGCGAGATGAAGGCGACGCGGCGGTTGTTGTCGTCGAGCGCTTCGAGGAACGTGGCGTCTTTGGGGAGGGTCGCGCCGCCGCGCGCCCACACCGAGATGGTGATCTCGCCGCCCGCGGGGAGCGCGTCGGGCGGCAGATCGATGAAGTCGTCTTGCCCGTCGAGGATGATGCCGCGCCGCTTGCGCGACTCGACCTTGACGTTGATGGCCTCGCCCGCGGCCCAACGTCGTTGAATGACGAACCGCTCGGCGTTCACAGGGGTTACGGGATAAATGCCGTCATGGCCGACGGTCCCCACGACCTGCACCTCGTCCCCCACCTCGAGCCCGTGGTTGTTCGCCGTGACCACGAGCTTGCCGTCGTCGGCGCGCTGGAACGCGGTGATCATGCCGTCGAAGACGAGCTTCTGCTGCTCGGCCTCGCGCTTCTCCCAAACACCGATGTCGGCGCCGACGGCGGCGGTGTCGACCGTGAACTTGCTGCCCTCGATCGCGCTCACCGTATAAAGGCCGTTGTAGCTCTGGGTGCCTCGCAGCTCGACCTCGTCGCCCGCGCCGATCTGATCGGCGTTGGTGGCGGCGACGACGACGTCGCCGTCCGCTCCGTCGAAGTCCGTGCCCGCGCGAAAGCCGGAGATCGTCCCGCTGGCCGGCGGGATCGCGGCGCCGAAGGGCTTGATTTGATCCAGCGTGTCGAGCGGGAGGAGCAAATCGCGCTCGTCGGAGCGCATGATCTTGGTCGAGACCGTCTGGTTGATCTCGGACAGGGTGCCGTCGGTCGCGACGCCGAAGCTCCATGTAGCGGTGCCCTTGTCGGTGGGGACGGCGAGCATGAGCCGCGTCTCGGCGCGCATGTATTGTTTGGCGCCGTTGACCAAGCGCTCTTGCTGGAGGTCGTACGTAGTCGCGGCGGGGCCGCCGGTGATGACCGCGCCGGGCACGCTGAGCGTGCGGCGGATGACGCCGGGGATGCTGCGCGGGATCGGGGGCTCGTCTTGAGACGCGCCGGGGTCGAGCACGGTCGCGTCGATGAGCTCGAAGAGCCCTTCGTCCGACGCGCGGAGCGACACATAATCAATCTTCTTGGTCGCGCCGTTGTACGAGAAGATGTGCCACCGATACTGCTCGTGCTCGCCCGTCGCGAGGCGCACGACCGAGAACCATCCGTCCGTCACCCCGCTCACGAGGGAGAGCTCGATGGTGGGCTCGTAAAAGGGCTTGCCTTGGGTGTCGCGGAAATCGAGCGAGTCGGCGGTGAGGGCGCTCGCCTTGGGGGCCTTGTAAGGCAAAAGGCGCTGCTTGCTCCGCTTGAAGCGGACCTCGAGCGCGCGGCCGAGCTTGTTGTACCCGCCGTCGAGCACGAAGCGATCGCAGAGCAGGGTGCCTGTCGTCTTGCCCTGACGAAACACATAGAGATAGCCCTGCCCCGAGACGAGCTGCACGGGGGCGGCGGCGCCCATGTCGAAGGATCGATAACGTGAGCGGAGCAGATAGACGCCGGGCGTGTCCTCACGCGTGAGCGCGGCGGCCTCATGGTTGGTGACGGAGGTGTCGTCGTCCTCGTTCGGCAGATCGAGCAGAGACCACGCCTCCCAGCCGGTGCGGAGCGCGGGATCGGCGTTCAAATAGCTGTCCTCGAAGCCGTCTTGGCGGACGCTGTACCAGAGCTTGCCGGTGTCGTCGGTGGCGATCAGGACGACCTTGCCCTCATGGGCGATGGCGTTCACGTTCCGCAGGCCGGTCTTTTGGAGCAGCATTGGGCAACCATCCTCCTCATCGCGCTCGGCGCATGAAGGCAAGAGCGGAGCTCTCGGCGCAGCGCGCGTCGAGACAAAACACCAGCATGCTCGCACGAGGGCGAGAGCCGTCGTCAATGGTTATTCAGGATAGGGGCGCACAAAGCGGCCTTTTTGCTCGCTATGTCAGGAACGGAAATAGCTACGTCTCCAGCGGAACGGAGACGCCCTTTCGCTCGTTGGCGGAGCGGCTTTGGGCGAGATGCTTTTAGGCGAGATGCCGATTACTTCCCGCCGTCCACCGCGGGCGGCCCCGCGTCCGCGCTGCCGGAGGGGGCGGGCGGCGCGGCGGGAGCTGCGGAGTCGGAGGCGGTCGCCGCAGGCGGAGGAGCCGGAGGTGCGGTGGGAGCTGCGGATACGGCGGGCGGCGCGGCGTCGCTCTCCCAACATGCGGGCTTGGGCGGCGCGACGAACGTAATCTTGTGAGAGGCGGGATCGCCTTTGCGCGTGGCGAGCTTATCGGTCTTGTACACGGTGCCATCGCCGCACTCGTACCCGATCGTGTCTTTCTCGAAGTCACGCGCCTTGTCTTTGCTCTTTGGCGCTTTGGAGGCCGGCGAGACGGCCCGCGGGGCGCGCTCGTTCGAGCACTGCACCCACTCGACCGTGTACTCGCGCGTGTCGTCGGGCAGGTACGACTGCGGCTTGTGATCGGACGTAGAGCCGCGAATCAGCGTCTTGTGGACGATGTCCTTGCCGGCCTTGAAACGGACCTCGACCGGGTTGCGCAGACCGCCGGCCATCTTGGTCCGCGCCGGGCCAATCTCGAAATCGGCGCACGTGGGCTCCCCCTCGATCGGCGCGAAGAACGGCGGCCCCGAGCAGCCCGCCCCGACCACCGCAGCCAGCCCCACCCCAGCGAGCATCCATCGTCGACGTTGGATCATCGCCCCGCGCGTAACAAAGATGCGCGCGCGCCGCAACTGGCGCGGCTCAGCGTGAGCGTGGGCGGGAAAAGGGAGCGAGATGAGCGCTTATTCGCCGGGGACCTGGAGCGGCAGGCTGTCCTTCATCTTGGCGGGGTTGAAGAGGTTCGTCCGCTTGTGGTGGTTCGCGTGCATGTAGATGCCGTGCCACAAGCGGTTGCCGATCCAATAAAACCCCGAGTCGATGTTGACCGGCTTATAGTCCTTGGTGGGCGAGAACGCGTTGTGCGTAGACCAGTTGAAGTGGATCAGGTGGAGCACGCCGATGATCGACGCCGGCACGAAGAAGTAAAAGAACGCGAATTTGCCGAGGAACGTGTACCACGTGAAGAGCAGCGCCAACATCGTCGAGAAGCTCATCACCGCGCGGATCCTCTCGAAGCGCCGCGTCTCGGGCGTGTCGCCGTAGAGGTCGAAGTACGTGCGCTGGAGCTGCTTCTCGACGTTGGCGATGGTGAAGATCACATAGCGCCAGTAGCTCGGGATCACCGGGTGCGGGTCGCGCTCGACGTCGTCCGAGTAGCGGTGATGCCGCTGGTGGATCACCTCCCACGACGCGAAGCGCGCGAGGACCACGAACCCGCAGATCTCGCCCACGAGCCGGTTGATCGAGCGCGGAAAGGAGTTGTGCGTGGCGCAGTGGACCCACACGCTGCACAAGATCTGCGCGTGGCACACGAGCGGCAGGAGCAGCCAATAGCGGTGGCTCCACGTCTCGATGAGCGGCTTGTGCCCGGCGGCCCGCATCAGCGCGACGAGCGCGACGCAGAGCACGAGGTAGAAGCCGTCGTACCAAACGTAGAAGTAGCGGTTGCGGCGGAGCTGCGTGAACGGGAGCGAGGTGAGGGTAGAGACGATGGCGCTCACAAGCCCGCTCGATACCCTAGTTCGACCCGCCCGTCCACGATCCCGATCACATAAAACAGCCGCGAAGCCGCGAAGAAAGCTTCGCGGGCGAACGAAGATTCGCAGCGGCGAGGACATTGTCCGGGGGGACGAGCAGTGATATGAGCGGGCCGTGGCAACGGCAACGGAATCGGCCCGAGAGCCCCTCGTCCTCAAGCACCCTTCCGAGGTCCGGCAGCTCGGCATCCTCTTGGTGTATCTGGGGCTGCTCTTCTCCATGTACTTCGTCCCTGCGTGCCGTAACCTCCTGTTCTTCGCGGCGGCCTGTTACTTCAGCTTCCTCAACACGGTGGTCATCCACAACCACCTGCACCAAGGCATCTTCAAGAGCCGCCGGCTCAATATGCTGTTCCGTTGCGTGCTCTCGTTCGGCGCGCTCTATCCGGCGTCGGCCAACATCCCCTCTCACAACTTGGTTCATCACCACTTCGACGACGACGGACAGCCCGATTGGGCCGCGCCCGAGCACGTGAGCTTCCGCTGGAACCTGCTCAACCTGATCCACTTCCCCAACGTGGCGGGCCCCAACACGTTCGCGGGCGTCACCCGCTGGTCCAAGCTCGCGGGCCGGCGCGACTTCGTCTGGCAATACCGGCTGGAGCTCGCGTTCGCGTTCGGGCTCACGGGCGCGCTCGCGATCTTCGACTTCTGGACGACGCTGTTCTTCATCGTGCTGCCGCAGCTCTACGGCGCGCGCTCCATCCTCCGCATCAACCTCATCCAGCACGACCGCTGCGACACCACGAGCGAGTGGAACCACTCGCGCAACTTCGTGGGCCGCGCCTTCAACTGGATCATGTGCAACAACGGCTATCACACGATCCATCACAACCGCGCGGGCCTGCACTGGTCGGTGCTCCACACCGAGCACGCGCGCGAGGTGGTGCCGCGCGTGGATCCGAGCCTCGATGAGCGGAGCATGGTTTGGTACTTGATCCGCACGTACCTGCTGCGGCCTGCCCGGCCCACCGCGCGCGACGTCGCGCAGGCCGAGAGCGGGCGAGAGGGCGCGCCGCTCGCGTCGCGCGAGGTGCGCCGCGCCGAGGCGGAAGCCGCGAGCGCCTGAGGGATCGATGTTGTCGCGTGAGCTGATGGGCCTGCTGGTCCTCGGGATCTTGTGGGTCAACACGTTGCTCATCGCGGCCGTCGCGTGGAAGCGCGCGGGCGCGCTCCTCGCGCGTCGATCGCTCCTCGCGTCGCCTCCTCGGGTCGACGGTGGGGGCTCGGGTCCCGCGAGCGGGCCCTCTGCCCCCACACCCCCGGGCTTCGTGCTCGCGCGCGGCGAGGTGAAGCGCGGCGCCGGTCCGGGCGGCGCGCTCGCCGCGTCGCGCGTGGAGCAGGTGGGCCGCGCGGGCGCAGCGGAGGGCTCGATCCTCTTCTCGGATCGCGTGTACCAGAGCGAGGTCTTCGGCGGTGAGGTCGAGACCGATCGCGGGCTCATCACCGTCGAAGCGGCGCCTTCGTGCGAGCACACGCTCGCGTCTCCGAGCCCGTCCACCGAGGTGTGGCTCTCGCCCGAGGGGCGCGCGGGCGCGGGCGCGTGCCCCTCGCGCGAGGCGTTTGAAGCCGCGTTCGCCGATGCGCGCAAGGCCCGCGGCTTCTCGCGCACCGTCACCGCGACCGTCGCGCCCGGCGCGCGCGTGTGGATCGCAGGCCGATCGCAGGGCGGCGTGATGCGCGCCGACGACGCGCACGGCCTGCTCGTCGCGGCGATCGATCCGCGCGCGTGGCTCCTGCGATCGGCGCTCATCAACGTCGTCTTCGCGACGCTCGCGATCGCGGCGGCGGGCGGCGTGACCGCGCTCGCGCTCACGACGCCTCGTTTCGGCCTCATGAGCACGGTGGGCGGCGCGCTCGGCCTCGTCTTTTTTTTGCTCATTCAGCCGGCCGGCACCTTCATTCGCGACCTCGTGCTGGAGCCGAGCCGGGCCATCCTGCGCGGAGAGTGGCGCCGCTCGTGACCGCCCTGCACATCGTGGGCTAGGCTTCGGGGGTGCGTACGGGTTCCTTGATCTCGCGCGTCGCGCCGATCGCAGCGCTCTTCGTCGCCGCGGCCTGCGGCGGCAAGCCTCCTCCTGCTCCGACCGCGGCCGCGCCGCCCTCTCCTTCGCTCGCTCCGAGCGCCGCGCCCGTCGCGCAGAAGCCCGCCGCGAAAGACAAAGAGAGAGAGAAGCCGTCGATCCCGATCGTCACGCCTTCGCGCATCCTCCCGAGCTCGCTCGATCGTCGCTACCTCGTGAGCGCGAACGAGCCCGAGGACGGCAAGCGCTACCTCGTGAGCCGCATGCGCGTGCTCGTGCGCGACGACGGCTCGATCGAGCGCGCGAACGAGCTGTTCCCGCTCGGTCACGTGTCGCACGCGCGCTTGCCTTCGAGGCTCGGCGGCGGGTTTTTGTTTTGGGTCAACGGCGGCGGCGGGACGCAGGTGTGGCGCGCGTCGGGCTGGCTCAACAAGCTCGAGCCGATCGTGCAGCTCACCACGGTCGTGAACGAGATCGTCCCCGGCTTCGATCGTTTGTACGTGCGTTTCACCTCGGGAAATAGGCTCATCGCGCTCGATCCCAAGACGGGCGCGACCATGGGCCTCGGCCCGCTGCCGCCCGCGGTCGCGTACGGCGCGCTCGCGTTCGCCGATGGTTGGCGCGCGATCATCGAGACGGATCTCCGCGGGCCGCTCGTCACGTTCGACGCGGGCGGCACGTACCGGCCGCTCGGCATCCCGGAGCGGCCGCTCTCGCTCCGCACGCAGAACGGCGTCTTTATCGTGCAGGTGCCGGGCGGCCAATACGTGATCGACGAGCGCGGGGGCGTCACGCACCGCACGGAGTACAGCGATCCAAAGCCCTCGCGCGCCGAGGCGCACGCCCCGCTCAAGGGGCCGCTCGGACCGCGGCCGCTCCGCACCGCGATCGAAGACGGCTGGCCCGACGGCGAGGGATCGGCGCTCGTCGCGCGCGGCGGCGCGCTCGCGAAGGTCTCGCTGCGCGACGGATCGGTGCGCGCGCTCGCCGAGGAGGCGTACCCCGAGAGCCTCGCGACGTGTCACGCGGTGCGCCTCGGCGCTTCAGGCGTGGGGTTCATCTGTGGGGAGCGCGAGGGCGCGACCACGATTTACGAGCACGTCCCGCCGCTCGGCATGAGGGTCGTGATGCGCTTCGACAAGCCTCGTTATGTGTCGGCGGGCGAGAACGGGACGCTCGTGATCCGAGGCGGCTGCGATGACAGCGTGAGGCCCGCGAGCGAAGCGCGGCCGTATTGCGTGCGCGCGCAGAACGGCTCGCTGCGCGAGGTGCAGATCCGCGGCGACATCGGCACCGAGCGCGTGGCCGCGCTGGCGGACGGGCGCGTCGTGGTGCTCGTGCCGCCGCGCGCGGGCACGCCCGGGACCATCACCGTGCTCTCGGGCGCGGCGGCGAAGAGCGCGACGTTGCGCTTGCCGGCGGAGGCGCGGGCCGCTTCGCGCGAGCTGCGGCGAGGCATGTGGCTCGAAGGCTTCGAGGAGCGCGCGCCCGGCGTGATCGGTGGTTGGGTCGAGGCGGGCGGCCCGTTCGTGGGCGTCGCGATCGATCTCGACGGCGTCGTGCGCGCGGGCGACGTGCGCGACGACGCGAGCGGCGCCGTGTTCTCGGGTCGCTTCGGGATGGCGCTCATGGAGGGCGGGCGCGCGGCCGAGACCACCGACGGCGGCCTGACGTGGAACGCGTTCGACATGCCTCCCGATCACGACGACGACGCCGACGAGCGGCTCCGCGCCTCGTCGCGCGCGTGCGGCCCCGTCGGGTGCGTGCTCGGAGGGTGGATCCGCGTGGGGTACGGTGATCCCGACGCGACCGACGATCTCAAGCTCGCGACGCCCCCGAGCGCGCTGCCTTCGGCGCTCAAGGCGCCTCAAACGCTGGCGATGAGCTGCGATGTCCGGGCGGCTACGACTCCCCCTCTCCCCGACAAGCCGGTGGCTCATCCAAAGGCCCCTCCGCCCCCGCCGCCGCCCTCGATCCGGCGGCCTTTCCGCATCCCGACGGGTCGACTCTCGATCTCCCGCGAGCCGAGCCCTACGGGGTGGCGCGCGTTCCGCAACACGGCTCCTCCTCCGCTCGCGCAGGACGAGGTCGGGTTTGACAACGGTCCTCTCTACGACACGGTCCAGCTCCGCGCGTACGCGTGGGGCAAACGAGGGTCGGATTGGACGCGCACGGGCCGTTGGATCGTGCGGTTCGACGATCGCTTCGACGCCTCGGGGGGATTCCGCAGCTCGTCGCCTACGGCCTCGCTCTGGGCCGATGAGGGCCACGCGCTCGAGGGCATCGGGACGGGCTCGTATGGCAGCCAATCGTGGAGCGGCGTGCTCGATCCGTCGGGCAAATCGATGCTCGCGAGCTCGTGCCGAGGGTCGATGTGCTGGTTCTACGCGGTGGCCGACGGCCAACCCGTGCTGCCCATCCGCGACCTGTCGGGCCGCGTCGCGATGTTTCAGAGGCCTTATGCGCACGGCGCGGTGAAGCTCGGGGAGAGCTGGTATTTCGTGACGCCGAGCAACTCCTATGAGGCCGTGGTGCTCCACCGCGTCGAGCTCGGCAGCGCGCGGCCGATTGGCACCTATCACCGGCCGCCGAGCCGCTATGGATACGGGGTCGAGGCGCCGCGCGTGGTGCGGAGGGCCCAAGGCGGCGCGCTCGGGCTCTTGATCGCGAGCCCGCCCGATCCGGGCGAGCGTTCGGGCAAATTCTATGTCTTGCCGGTCAACCCCGACACGGGCGCGCTCTCCGATGCGGTCCCCTTGGGTCGTCGTGACTTCATCGGCGTTCCTTTGGAGCGGTGCGCGCCTGGCCAAGATGGTTGGGTGGTGGACGTCAGCATGGAGCCTGTGCCCGCGATCGACCTCGAGAACGCGCGCGGGAGCCTCGAATACGTCGAAGCGCGGGTGAGGCTCGATCCGGGCTTTGCGTGCGTGGAAGGTTTGTCGGCCAGGATGCCTGGCACGTTCGCGGCCATCCCGCCCAAGCCCGTGCCGGGGGCAAAGCCCCCTCGTGAGCCGCCCAAGCCTCCTCCGTTTGCGCCGCGCCCCGTGCAGCACACGCCCGCCGAGGAGGCTTCGTCCATCGGGCTCTCGGCGACCGAGCGGTCCACCGGCAAACGATGGTCGCTCAGCTGCCGGATCAAGCCGCGGAAGTGACGGGACATGCGCCTGCCGTACGGGAACGCCAATTTCGCCGAGATCCGGCGGGGCGGCTATTTTTTCGCCGACAAGACAGGCTTTATCCCAGAGCTGGAGAACGCCGAGCGGGGCCGCCAATACCTCATCTTTTTGCGCCCGCGCAGGATGGGCAAGACGCTCATTATCTCGATGCTCGAGCACTATTACGATGTGCTCTCCGCGCCCGATTTCGACGCGCTCTTCGGCGGTCTCGCCGTTCACAGCGCCCCTACGGGCGAGCAAGGGCGTTATGTGGTGCTCCGTTTGGAGATGACGGGCATGCCCACCGATCAGGGGTCGGGTGCGCTGCGCGAGGCGTTCTTCGCGCGGCTCCACAACGCGATCGAGACGCTCTTCGAGCGGTATGGCGCGCTCTTGAGCAAAGCCGCCGATATGTTCGAAAAAGGGCGCTCGATGGACAATCCCGCGTCGCTCATGGATCGTTTCCTTCAAGCGATGCGGCAGAGCCCCCGCCCGCTTTATCTGCTCATCGACGAATACGACAACTTCACGAACGACCTCATCGCCCGCGGCGACCACGCCACGTACCGCGAGATCCTCCACGCGTCCGGCTTCGTGCGGGAGTTTTACAAGACCGTCAAAGAGGGCGCGGCCCTCGGCACCATCCGCCGCATCTTCATGACCGGCGTCTCGCCCGTCACCCTCGATGACCTCACGAGCGGCTTCAACATCGCGAGCAACATCAGCTTGCTCGAAGAATTCAACACCTTCGCCGGCTTCACCACAGGCGACGTCCGCCATGTCCAGAGCGGCGTGGTGGGCGCCGGATACACGCTCGATCCGGCGCGCGTCGAGGACGATCTCCGGCTCTATTACAATGGATATCTGTTCTCGCAAGGCGCGACCGAGCGGGTCTATAACCCCGACATGGTGCTTTATTTCTTCAAGGAGCTGAGGCCCCCCGCGCGCTATCCGCACGACCTCATCGACATCAACCTCCGCACCGACTACGGCCGCATCCAACGCGTCTTGTCCGCGCCCGACGAGGCGCCTCGGGACGACGTCATCGAGCAGCTCATGGCGATCATCGTCACGGGCTCGACGTCCTCACGCCTCCAAACGTCGTTCCCGCTCGATCTGTGTTACGAGGGGAGCTACTTTATCTCGCTCCTTTATTACATGGGCCTGCTCACGCTCCAGGACGACGGCGGTTGGGCCCGCCTCGGCATCCCCAACTACGCCGTTCGCACGCTCTATTGGGAGGCCATCGCCAAGCTCATCCAGGCGCACCACGCGGTGAAGCCGCCCATCACGCAGCTCGACGAGGCGGTCGAGCGCATGGCCCGCGAAGGCGACCTCGCCCCGTTCCTCACGGTGGTTCACACCCGCGTCCTCCAAAAGCTCTCCAACCGCGACCTCATCCGCCTCGACGAGAAGACCATGAAGGTCCTCTTGCTCGCGTACCTCTCGCTCTCCGAGATGTTCTTTGCGTGGAGCGAGGTCGAGCTGTCGTTTGGCTACGGCGATCTCGTGCTCTTGCCGAGGCGCAGCGTGCCTGTGGCCGAGACGGGCTTTTTGCTGGAGCTCAAGTACCTCAAGGCGGGCTCCTCCGCCGAGCAGGTGCAAAGGAAGCTCGATGAGGCCGACGAGCAGCTTCGTAGGTACCTCGCGGACCCGAAGATTGACGCGATCAAGCCCGCGAAAGGCTTTCGCGCGGCGAGCATCGTCTTCGTCGCGACCGAGGCTTGTTGGCTCCGGGTCTTGGGCGGGGAGGCGCGGAGGGTGGGCGAGGGGGCGTGACCTTGTTCTCCGGCGGGGCCGCGGTCAAGCAACACGTGGTCACGCGGTCACGCAGTCACGTGTTACGCTCGATCTCGTCAGCGCGCATGAACGTGCGGTGAAGCGCGTCCACGCGGCCTACGCGAACAGCGCAGCGCTCCGCATACGCGGCATCGAATGGCCCCTTCGCGCGGCCGGGGTCGTGCACCGGCCGGCCCCGCCCGGGGGCTGTGCTCATGGCCTCGACAAGGGTCGAGGGGTGAGCGCAGCGATCGCCCGGCCCCGGCGGGGTCCTCTCCTCTCATGATCGCATGATGGAGCGGCCCCGCCGGGTCGCGGGCCCTATTGGGCAGGATCAAGAGACCAAGATCGAGAATCGATTTTTTTCAATCGCGCGCTTCGCGCGCGATATTTCATCTTGACAGATGCGTTGAAGATACTTATTCTTCGTGCATGCTTTTTGCTCCGCTTTCCCGTAAAAATGAAGGGGAAAGAAGAAGAGAAGGAATACAACAAGAACAGAATTTCGAAAAGGGAAAAAGGATAAAGAGAATCAGGGAACCAGCCCGGAGGCGCAGCGGAACCCGACGTCGCTGCTGCGATCCGAACGGGCGTACCCGTTGCGGACCGCCGCGCGCACCCCGGAGGGGCTGTCGTTGAGCCAACCGCCCCCGCGGAGAACACGGCGGGGTGTGGGCGGAGCTTTGCCTGGGCCTTTGGGGTTTACGAGCACCTCTTTGGAGGCTTCATAAGGAGCGTACCAGTCCGCGGTCCACTCCCATACGTTGCCGGCCATATCAAAAAGCCCATACGGGTTGGGCGGGAATTTGCCCACGGGCGCCGTGGCTCCATAGCCATCATCCTCTTCGTACATCACACCCCAAATCTTGCCAAGCTTCGCCGTCATTTCTCTGCATTCTTTTCCACACGCGTTCGACCTGGTCTTGTCCGGCTTGTCGTTCCCCCAGGGATACTTCCTGTCCTCCCCTCCACGGGCGGCACGCTCCCATTCGGCTTCCGTCGGCAACCGCTTGCCCGCCCAGCGGCAATACGTCTCCGCTTGGGTCCAATCCACGCAGTTGATGGGGTGGTCCCCGTGATCGGGCTTATCTCCTGTGCAGAGCTTGCTCCACAATTTGACATCCTCGGGTATATAACTGCTCCACTCCACCGTCACTTGCACAGGTCCACATTGAGCATCGTTTTGCTTGGATGCCGCACATGGCTTGAACGCATCCACCGTCACCTCGGTCTTGTCCAAACAATACGCATCGAGCTTCACCTCGTGCCGCGGGCGCTCGTCTGAAAGTGCATCTATATCATCCTCGGCAGAGCCCATCCAGAACGTTCCGCCGGGGATAAAGGCCATCCCTGGCGGGCAGGAGACGCTGGGTGGTTGAAACGCTACATCCATGCCCGGGTGCGCGATCATCGCTTTGGGCTGGACCTTGATGCCTGCCGTCACGCTTCCCGCGATGAGGATGAACCCCGAGCCGAACCACAACAGACGCCGCTTTTGGGGGCGCTCCGCCGGCAAAGGCATCACCTCCGGCGAGGGCGTTTGCGGAGCTTTCGGCTCGTGGGCCGAGGGCCGCTGCTCAAACGCGGCAAGGCTCTGTTGGATGATCTCCTCGACCTGGCTCGGGGCGCTTCCCACCGGCGACAACGGCGGCTCCGTGCTCGGCTCGGGCTCGGAGCCCGGGACAGGAACAGGCTCCGCCATAACCTCCTTCCCTACCATGACCTCGGCAATCGCCGCGCACAGCTCGGCCACGCTCGCATACCGCTCCTCGGGCTCGCTGTCCGTCGCCTTGTCGAGCACGGCGTTGAGCCTCTCCGGGCAATCGAGCCTGGCAAAGAACCTCTCCCGCTTGCTGAGCACCGCGTGCGGCAAAGCCTTGCCGTACGTCGCGAACAACGCCGTCATCCCCAGCGCAAAGACGTCGCTCCGTTCGTCCGCATGTTTGGCGCCGTCGAACAGCTCAGGCGCCAAATACAACATCTTCCCCATCACCTGATGGGTCCCCGTGAGCCCGGTCGTGTCCACCGCCTTCACCAAATCAAAGTCGGTGAGCTTGGCCACGCCCGCTTGGTCAATCAGGATGTTGTCCGGCGACACGTCCCGGTGAATCATCTTCTCGTTGTGCGCGCACGCGAGCCCCGCTCCCGCCTCGATCACCCCGCGGAGCGCGCGATCGCGATCCCATTGCCTCGAAAGGACACGCTGATACAACGTGCCTCCGGCCAAGAGCTCCATCACGAAGAACCACCGCTCACTCCCGCGGATCTCCTCGACGCTCGCCGCTTGCACCACCCTCACCACGTTGGGGTGGTTGAGCTTGGCCATGCACCGCGCCCCGCGCCGAAACCGATCGAGCACCTGCTGCCCTTCGTCGGCCAACAAGAACTTCACCGCAACCGAAGATCCTGTTTCGT
>CAYTJL010000075.1:0-37255 GCA_964437785.1 uncultured Polyangiaceae bacterium | reverse complement strand
CGCCGACTCACCCACCATCCCCACCATCAACATCGGCCCCGCCGGGCCCGATCAAGAGCTCCCGACCCAAGGCTCGTTTTACCTCAAGGGCACCGCGCCCGCGGGCATCGAGCGGGTCTATCCCGTCTTCGTGCGCGTCTCCTACAAGCCCTTCGCGTACGGCTCCAAGGTGTCGTGCAGGGACGTGGCGAACGGGCTCCGGCCCGAGCAGGTGATCTGGAAAGATCCGCTCGGCGGCGCCGGCGGGCTCAAGGTGCCTGTCTTCGAACAACAGACGGCCGTCCTCAAGGCCCATCAAGTGTGGGAGGCGCCCAAGCTCGCCGAGCGCAGAGCCGATTACGACGACGTCAAAGACGACCCGGTCTACTTCCCCAAGGGCTGGGAGCGGCCCCGATCGGACGACCCCGCGCAAAAGACCAAAGACGCGACGTACAACGTGCTCGTCGCGGAGCCCGGTTTTTTTAGGCCCGGCGCGTCGTATTGCCTCCTCGTTTATCAGATGCGGCGGACCGAGAAGGACGATAAAAAGCTCCTCTCCAAGGCCATCTTCGACTACGAGCGGACGCGGGCCAAGTGCGACCAGAGGCCCACGGACGACGAGAAGAGGACCTGCAAGCAAGAGCGCGACAACGCCCTTGTCGAGGACATCAAGAAGATCACCGCGCGCCCGGACATCCAGGTGTTGGACATCTTGGAGCAGACCGTGCGCGAGAAGGTCGTCGACGCGGTCGCCAAGATCGTGGGCTTCGAGGCCGACATCAAGGTCGCGCTCAGCGCCGCGCCCAAACCACCCTTCCTCGACAAACCGTGGGAGGCCCCCAAAACCCCCTTGCCCGCCGACACCTCCCCGCTCGCCCGCGCCTTGCTCCTCGCGCTCTACCTCAAAGGGGACATCGCGAGGAGCGTTTATCCGCCCGCCAAAGAGGGCGAAAACGTGGGCAATAAGCGCGTCACGTGCAAAGGGCCGGATCGGTCCCCGGCGTGCGACGGCCGGGTGGAGTATTCAACGCGCGGGGGCAAGACCGTCATCAAGGCCCTTCGGCTCCTGCCCGACGCGAGCGCGGTGGACCTCTGGGCGAACCGCGAGGGCAACGGCGACAGGGGCGAGCGCATCGCCGTGAACGCGACCACGTTGATGATGGGAGATGGCGTGTCGCTCCGCGTCGTCCTCGATTTGGCGCGCGGGCGCGCCACCATCGACAAAGAAGACATGGTGTTGGGAGGGCTCGTGAGGGGCCTCGTCCCAACGCTCCTCGACGCGCAAAAGGCATCTCTCGACGGCGGGGCGCCCATCGACGCAAAGAAGGTGACGAGCCTCGCCGACACGCTCGACGCGCTCAAGACCATGACCAAGCGCGGGTGCGACGAGCTGTCCGCCCTCCGCCTGCAAATCGAGGACAAACGCAGGCTCGCCAAGGAGCAGCTCGCCAAGGCGCCTCCGCCGAGGGACAGGCGCGCTCCCAAAGAGAAGGCCCCTCCTCCCCCCGCCCTTCCTCCCCCCGCGGGGCTGCCTCTCCCCATCTCCGACGCCGAGCTCATCAACGAGAGCGAGGACCTCACCACGAGCCGCTCGCAGGCCTCGCTGCTCGGCGCGTTCCTGGAGCAAAGCGTGCTCGGGAGCTGCTCCGACAACCACCTCGAAAAAATGGCCACCGCCGCCAAGAGCTATGAGTCCGGCGTCGTCGCGTGGAACGAGGCGCTCTCGGTGCTCACCGCCAAGGTCACCGAGCTCACCATCGAGTCCCCGCTCACGGCGCCCATCGCCGCCGTGGCGCGCATCGATCAAAAGGCGTTCTTCGATCTCTTCGTGACGCCGTTCCTCGGGCGAGCGCAGGTGATCCACCCCGGCACCGACTTCGCGCTCACGTACCTCGGCATCCATATCAACCCCTTCCCCAACGACGTCGTTGAGCCCATGTGGATCAACCGCAACGAAGATTGGCGGCGCTTCGTCGCGCTCGAGCTGGGCGTGGCCGTCGAGCCCTCGGGCTATGGGGACAAGGGGCGTTATTCCGGTCCGGGCGTGTTCCCACCGCTGCTCGCCGGCGTCGCGCTCAACGTGCTCCCGTATGTCACGGTCTCGTCCGGGTTCGTGTGGATGGAGAGCCGGAGGAGCGTGCTCTCGTCCGAACGCGCGGTGTTCACGCCCGCGTTCTATCTGGGCCTCACCGCGGATCTCAACGTGGTCGGGGCCGTCCGCAACCTCTTCGTGGGCCGGAGCTACGCCACCGTCGCGCTGGAGAAGAAGCCATGATCGCATCGATCAAGAAGGTGGATGTCCCGCCCGGAGGGGTCGTGTCGGGCAAGCCCACCGCGGTGACCATCGAATATCGGACCGAAGAGGACGACACGATCGGCGTGACCGGCGACGGCACCTACAAAATCACGCTCTCCTCCGCGGACAAGCCGCCGCCCATGCCCGTGCAAGCCTCCAAAGATGACTTCAAGGCGACCGGCTATCTGACCATCACCGGCGCTCCGGGTGATTGCCGGGTGACGTTCCAGCTCCAGCGCGGGGGCGTCCCTCACGTGAACCTCATCAAGGTGAGGGCGACATGAAGCGCGCTCGTTTGGGGCTCATCGCTGCTCTTTTGATCGCGTCGACGCTGGCGGGTTGTGAAGATCGCGGCGCGGTGATGGCGCCCAACGTGACGGTGCTCCGTTGGGACGCTATCAAAGAGTGTTATTCGGTCTGCCAAGGCGGAGATGCGTTGGACCTCGCGGTCCTTGCCGATTTGGGCTCGCCCGTGTGCCAAGGCAACGCCGGGGCGCCCGAGGAGGTCGCCTGTTCGCTCCGCGGCGGCGAGGACAAGCTCCTCATCCTCGGCGACTATGCGGGGCTCAGCGTCAACGCGTGTGAGAGCGTGGGGGTGCCGCTGCTCTCGGTGATCCTCGACGATCAGGGCGAGAAGGCCATCGGCGGCCTGGTTTATGGCTGCTTCCCGGACGACGCGGGCGGCAACCACTATTACGTTCATCGGGTGCTCACGGCGCCTGTCGCGCGCTCGATCGGCATGGTGCTCCGCATGAGCGCGGGCGAGAGCTTCACCAAAGACACCACGACGTACCCCTTGTCTTTGCCTGTCGTCGGGCTCTCGGTCTGCGCGGATCAACCCGATGACTGCCACAAGGTGGCCGGGGTCGACGCGACCGAGGTCACGGTGACGGTGCCCGCGGGCGTCGACGCGACCTCGGCGCTCGTGCGGTATGCCACCGGCTCGGGCGCGGCGGGCGAGATCACCGTGCCTTTCAATCGGATCGAGGGCGATTTCAAGAGCGGCTCACAGGCCATCGCGATGCCGGACGCGCCGAGCGCCGCGCTCACCGTGACGGCGTACGTCGACGGGCTCGACCCCGTGAGCGACCAAATCACGCTGACCGCGCCGCTCGATTTGGTGGTCAACACCGAGAAGCCCGGCGCGCCCAAGATCGCGTATGCGCGCGTCATCGCCGGGGATCCCGACGCGGTCTGCCGGCAGCTCAACGTGCGTGTCGAGGCGCCGAGCGGCGCACCGGAGAATCAAGTGACGATCCAGGCGAGCGCCGGCACGCTCGACGGCGTCGAGGGCCAGGTCGTGCGCGCGGTGTCCAAGGACAAGCCCGCGCTCGCGCTCTTGGAGATCCCGTTTGGGGAGACGTCGCAAGCCGTGTTGATCAACGCCCGCGCGGGAGAGGCGCTGTCGACGTCGATCAACGTGGATCTGCTCCGCATGTTGCCGGAGGCCGCCTCGCTCGCGGCCTCGCAAAAGGCCATCGTGGTGGGCGCGAACGGCGCTCCCGCCGTCTTGCTCAAAGGCACGGTCTCGTCGCCCAAGAGCGGCGCGCTGTTCGCGGCCGACACACCGCTCCTCGTGACCCTCTCCGCCACGGCGGCTTCGCCCATGCCCTCGCTCCCCTGCGGCGCGCTCACCGATCCCGGCGACATCGACTGTTCTCCGCTCGACCCGACCATGTTGCCCGGCGGCTGCTTGCTCGCGCAAAAGACCGTGCTCGTGAGCCCGACCGGAGAATTCACCATCACGCTCGCGGGCGGAGCGTGCTTTGCGGGGACGATTCAGGTGGACGTGTGGAGCGCGCGGTACACGTCGAGCGAGGTTTGCCTGCGCGATCGCCTGGTGAGCGGCGCGCCGGAGCGGCTCACCGTGGGTCCTCCGCTCACGCTCACGTACGGCCCTTGAGGCCGCCTCACGCTGGATCTGGCAGCCGGCGCCACACCTGCACGACCCTCACGATCTCGCCCGAAGGGGCCGAGAGCAGACCTGGCACGTACGCGCGGTCATCCGGGCCGACCCACGTACAAAGAGCGGTCTTGTCGTCGAGCTCGATCACGAAGACAAAGTCGTCCGGCCGGGCGCCCATGGGGGCCGCGATGCGCACGAGATCCTCGTAGTGGGCGAGCGGGGTCAACGTGATGACGTGACCACGTTGCTTGGCCTCCCCATGGGCAGACGTGACGGTGTACGACGAGGCGAGGAGATCGACCTTGGTGGAGAGGGGATAAACGTGCGGCGTCACCGCGCTCATCCCCGCGAGATCGTGCGGGATCGAGCCCTCTACCACCCAATGCCCAAAGATGGGTGGGATCGGGAAGACATCGAATCGCTTCACCCGCGACCTCCGGTCGGACCCGTGGCCGCAGGGCCTGTTGGACCCGTGGCCGCAGGCCCGGTCGGCCCGGTGGCGGCTGGCCCGGTTGGGCCCGTGGCAGCCGGACCGGTCGCGCCCGTTGGCCCGGTGGCGCTCGGGGGCGCGACGTAGTGGCTGTTGAAGTACTGCGACTCTCGCTCGATACGGTCGTTCGAGCTGGCCGCGAGATGCTGGCCGAACGCGGTCCAATCCCCTTTGACGGCGTCGCTCAAATAGGGATCCTTCACGCTCCCTGCGTTGTAGTGGCGGGAGAAGAGCACGGTCTGCTCGGCCTGCCCGAGGGCCTTGAACGCCTTGCCCCCGATCTGATTCATGGTGCCGTTCAGATGATCCTTATGCGCATAGAGGTCGAGCAGGTCCACCTGCGATTGGCTGAGCGCGAGGTCCTTGCCGTCGGCGAGGGCCTTGAGCAGCGCGGCGCACGCCGCCGCCTGCTTCTTGCCGAAGAAGTCGCCGTATTTGGCCGCGAAATCGTCGATGTCCGCGTTCGCTGCCTTCAGCGCCTCGGGATCTTTGTAGAGGTCTTTGGCGAGATCGCGGAGACCTTTGATGAACCCGTCCTTGTCCTGCTGCCCGATGTCGACGCCCGTCGCGACCGTGACTCCGCTGTTGTTGTTGGGCACGTTGCCCGCGCCGTCCAGCGCGACGATCTTGCCGTTGCGGACGACGGGCCTCACCGAATAAGGGGGGATATTCTTGATCGCCTGCTCCAGCGCGGCCGCGGACTCCGCCGCCATGGGCACGTTGGCCGCCGCCATGCTCTGGATGTTGCTGAGCAAGCCTTGAAAGGCGGGGACGACGGGGTTGTCGACGAGCGCGAACGCAGGCCCCCAAGGGATATAAGGCTCCTTGAACTGGCCTCCCTCCCAACCCGCGATCGCGCTCCAATCGACGTTGGTGCCCTTCAACGTGTTGAGCTTGTCGAGCGAGGACGCGGTCACGGTGCCTTTGGCGGAGCTCTTCTCGGGGACACACGACCGCATCCCGCGCTTGGCGAGATCCGCGCACCCGATGATCGCTTGTCCCGGCGCGACCCCGCACACCGCTTGGACGCGCCCGTCGATGGTGGCGACCTCGTCGGGGGTGAGATCGGTCCTCCATGTGCCCTGCGCGGCGCCGGGCTTGCCCGGGATCGAGCCGCCGATCCAATGCTTCGAAGTGGAGAAGACCTTGCGTGTCTCGGGGTTGGGTTTATCGGCCATGATCAGCCTCCGCGAGCGCGCGCTCGACCCAGCGGAACGCCTCGTCCTCGGGCAAATAGCGCGCAGCGACGAACACGACGAGCCCGGCCGTAAAGCCGCCTTCGAGCCCGATGGCCTTGGACATCAACGCATAAATCGCCGTGCGCGCGATGAGCGTGGGCTCGTGAAAATCGAGCGCCACGCACACGTGCGCGGCCGCGTCGATGAGCGCGAGCGCCTCCCGCTCGTCGATGGGCGGAAGGCGTTTGCCCGCCGTCTCGCCGTAAGCCTGCCACACCGCCCGGCTGAACCGATCATATTGAGCCCCTTCGAGCGAGGCGCGTTGGGAGGGAAGGACCTTGAGCAAAGCAGTAGAGGTGGAGCGTAACAGGCTTTTTTGTCGATGACCAGCGTTTACATGCCTTCTTTCCAGCGTCGAGGAGGCGCATCCCCCGAGCCGGTGATGCTCATTCTCTAAATGCCCCCGAGCGCACGATCGTTGGAGCGATGTGGGGACAACCATCTCTTTTCGAGCGCGACCACACGTGATCTCGTGACGCGGGCGCCGGCGCATCAGCGGCCGTTGGAGGAGCCGGGGCGCGCGGCGTCAAAAACCCATTGTTCCTTGGCCCGAGCGCGCCTACAGGCACAGCGTATGGAGTCAGCAGCGTCCTCCTCCCCCAGCGGGACGATCACCTTCATTCGGGCCCGCCTCGCGTCCGCGCTCGCCATCGCGCCGCTCGGCGTGTGGGTGTTCCTTCACGTTTGGGACAACCTCGCGGTCTTCAAGGGCGGCGAGGCGTGGCAAGAGGCCGTGACCGGCCACAAGCACCCCGCCTCGCTCTGGGTGTCGAGCTTGATCGTGCTCCTGCCGCTCGCGCTCCACACCGTTTGGGGCCTCCAGCGCATGCGCACCGCGCGGCCCAACAACGGCCGCTATGGCTTCTTCGAGAACCTCAAATACCTGCTCCAACGCGCGAGCGCCGCGGGCGTGCTGCTCTTCGTGGGCGCCCACCTCACGCTCGCGTTCCTGAAGCCCAGGCTCACCACCGGCAAGGCCGAGCCGTTCGCCGACATCGCGCACGAGATGCACCACGAGCCCGCGACGCTCGCCGTCTACCTGCTCGGCACGCTCGGCGTCGCGTACCACTTGGGCAACGGGCTCTACGGCTTCGCGATGGGGTGGGGGCTCACGGCGAGCCGCGCCTCGCTGAAGAAGCTCGGCGGCTTCTCGATCGCGCTCTTCGTCGTCTTGCTCGCGATGAGCTGGGCCGCGATCTACGGGCTCTACAAGGCCGGAGCATGAAGGCTCGACGGGCCCTCCTCGCGCCGCTCCTCGCCGCGTCGCTCGCGCTCGCGCCCGCCCCTCTCCGCGCCGCGGGCCCCGATCCCGATCCGTGGGTCGCGCCCGATAAAGCGCTTCATTTCGGCGTGAGCGCGGGCGTCTCGGGGACGAGCTACGGCGTGACGTCGCTCGTCACGAGCGACATCCGCATCCGCGTGGCGTTCGGCGTGGGCGCGGGCCTCGTGGTGGGCGCGGTCAAGGAGCTCTTGGATTTGGCGGGGCTCGGCCGCCCCTCGTGGAAGGACCTCGCGTGGGACGTGGCCGGCACGATCGTCGGCGTGGGCATCGCGGTGGCGATCGACTTCGCGGTAAGGGGCGGCAAGCCGATCGCGGCGGCCGCGCACTGACGGGACGAGGGCCTCGCGATGGAGACGAGGCGCATCGTCGAGACGCTGCAAACATGGCTCGCGCGCGCCGATCCGCACGTGCTCGCGCGCGCCAAATGGGCCTTGCTCCTCGGGCTCGTCGCGCTCCTCGTGAGCCTCGGCGATCCCGCGCCGCCGCCGCGCACGGCCGAGGGCGTCGCGGCCATGTTGGGGCGCGCGCTCGACGGCGGCGGCGAGGTGCGCGCGGACGACTTCGTCTGGGAGGAGCGCGGGGGCTTTCTCCACGACGCGTTCATCGGCCGGCGCGTGCTCTTCCTCGCGCGCCGCGATCGAGGCCGCGCGCCCGCGGATCTCTACCGCGCGCGCGTGACCGTGACGCGCAGCGGGCAGCCGATCCGCGTCACCTCGATCGAGAACGTCACGGAGACCACGCTCGGCGACGAGCGCTCGATCATCGCGCGCGGCAAGCGCGCGGCGTTCATCACGGCGCACGAGGGCGCCGTCGTGGGGATCACGATCCTCGATCTCGCGGGCGATCCGCTGCCTCCTGCTCCTCCCGGCGCTCCGCTGCGCGATCGGCTCGCGCGATCGATCCGGCCTCTCCCGCTCGGCCGCGTCGAGATCACGTTCACGTCTCCGCCCGACGGCGCGCGCCACGAGCTCGACGCGGACGCGCTCGTGATGGCGCTCGGCCGCGAGGGCGCGCCCGCCGCGCTCGACCTCGCGAAGCTCACGCTCGACACGGGCGCGTCGAACCCGTTCGGCGCGTCGGCGCAGCGCGTGCCGGCGCGCGCCGCGGATCTCACGACCGCGTCCGGCGAGCTCGGCAAGCGCGCGCTCGGATCGCCGGCGCAGAGGCCGTTCGAGCGCATCGGGAGCGTCGTGTCGAAGGTGCTCGGCGGGTCGAAGCGAGCGCCCGCGCCCGCGCCGCGCGTGGCGTCGCTCGGCGATCCGGCGCCCTCGGTCGAGGAGGGGTTTCCCCCTTCGATTCAAGGGGTTTCATGGCGCTCTTCGCCCGCGCCGGGGGGCCAGCCGGCGCCCGCGTTCGCGACCGATCGCGGGCCCGTGCGCATGGTCGCGATCGACACGCGACGCGTCGATCTGCGCTGGATCGCAGGGCTCTACGAGCCTCCGTCGAGGCTCGGTTATCACGGCCTCGGCAAGCTCCCGGAGGGAGAGCCGGTGGTGATCGCGTTCGCGGGCGGGACGCCCGAGGTGCGCGAAGGCGCCGAGATCCCCGGCGCGATCGTCGATCGCCGCGCGCTCTCGCCGCTCGTCCGCGGGCTCTCGTCGATCGGCTTCTTCGACGACGGCCACGTCGAGCTCGGCGCGATCGACGCGCAGGCCGCAGGTCTTTTGTCGCTGAAGCAGACGGCCGACGCGCTGATCGACCGCGCGGGCCCGGCGCGCGCGCCGTCGCCCCCGGGAGCGATCGAGCGATCGGCCTTGTGCCTCCTTCGATCGGGCCAGCTCGTGTACGTGTGGGCGGGCGCGATCGACGAGGCTGGGCTCGCGTCGTCGATGCGCCCGCTCGACTGCGCGATCGCGCTGCCGATCGCGACGGGGCCGGGGCCGGTCGGGCTCGCGTTCGTGCGGCGCGACGACGCGGGCGCGTTCGAGGCCTCCGTGCTCGATCCGGCCATGTCGCTCCGGCCCGAGGACGTCACGGGCACCTCGCCGCGCGATCTCGTCATCGCGATCGGCCGCGCGATCAAGCCTCCTTCGCAGGGCGCGGCCTCGTGGTCGATCGACGCGGGGACGCAGCCCACGCCGGCGTGGCTGAGCGGCGTTCACACGACGACCATCACGAACCTCGGCGCGAACGTGAAGGTCACGAGCTTCGCGCCTCATCGGTTCGTCTTTCACGCGCGCGCAGGCGCAAAAGAGCCCGCGACCAAGGCCGCGGCCGAGCTCGAGCGATCGCTCGCGGACGCGGATCTCGGCAAGGCGCTCGCGGCGATCGGGCTCGGCACGGGCAAGCGGCGCGGCGCGCGCGGCCTCGGCATCGAGGGCAAAGAGGGCTATCCCGTGCGCAGCCAAGAGTCCGGCGCGATCGTGATCGAGCGGGGCTCGCTCTCGATCCGGCGCGCGCGCGAGGCGCAGCTCGGGCCGGGGATCGATCTCGTCGAGCTGCCCCTCATCGCCGACGAAGGCAAGCTGCGCCCCGAGGCGCGCGAGGTGGGGACCATGCACCCGCGAGGCGCGATGTGCATGCTCGCCGACGGCACCGTGCTCGTCGCGACGGTCACGTTCGACAGCGACGAGGCCGCGACAACGGTGCTCGTGGAGCTCGGGTGCAAGCTCGTGGTCGCGCTCGATCGAGGCACGCAAAAAGCGGTGTTCGTGCACCGCGCAGGGACGAGCGCGCCGCCTCAGCCGCGGTACGACGTGAGCGTGCTCTACGCGCTCGATCAACCGCTCCGCGGGCGCGCGCTCAAAGCCCCTCGATAACCCCTTATTTTCTGCTTGCCGCGCAGAGCGCCGGAGCTTATCGAAGTCTCCGAATGACCACGTCGCGCTCTCTCCTCTCGCTCGCTCTCGGCGTAGGCCTCGCAGCGTTCACGGGCTCGGCCCGCGCGGAGACGGTCCACACGGTCGCCCGCGGCCAAACGCTCGGGGTGATCGCGAAGCGTTATCGCATCTCGGTCGACACGATCCGGCAGGTCAACCACCTGCGCCCCGGGCAGCTCATTCATCCGGGCGTCTCGCTCGTGATCCCCGACAAGGGCAAAGAGGCGGAGGCCATCAAGAAGGCGCTCGCCAAGGACGATCTCAAGAAGAGCGATCGCCGCGAGCGCGACAAGAAGGCGAAGAGCAGCGACGAAGGGAAGCGGCCCAAGGGCCCCGTCGCCAAGCTCATCCGCAGGCCCGGCCTCGTCCACTTCTCGCGGGGCACGGAGCGGCTCGACGTGCAGCTCCTCGCGCGCGGCCGCGTCTCGCCGCAGGCCCTCGCCAAGCTCAAGCACATGCTCCGCGCCAAGTCGGGCGCCGAGAGCGCCATCGACCCTCGGCTCGCGGCGCTCATCGTCAAGGTGAGCGATCACTTCGGCGGCCGGATGGTCCGCGTCGTGAGCGGCTTCCGGCCGTATTCGCCCTCGCAATACACCCCTCACTCCAACCACAACCATGGCCGCGCCATGGACTTCTCGATCGAGGGCGTGAAGAACACCGAGCTGCGCGACTTCTGCCGCACGCTCCCCAACGCGGGGGTTGGGTACTATCCCAACAGCTCATTCGTTCACCTGGATGTGCGATCCGCCAAGACGTATTGGGTCGACTACTCGCGCGCGGGCGAGCCGCCGCGCTACGAGGGCCAGCAGGCGCCCAAGGACGCCGACGAGGCGGCGGGCGACGTCGACGTCCCCAGCTACGACGTCGATCCTTAGCCGCCCCGGGTGATCAACCACCCTCCAAAGCCACCTCAAATATCGAATCTCACAACAAGAATCCTGAGCGCGGCGAGCGCGCTCAGCCCGCCGCGAGGGGCGGCGCGGAGCGATGGATACCCACCCGGATGAGGTGCGGGAAACCCGGGTGCTTCGGGCTCATCCTCGCTCCATCCGAACATGGGTCGAGAGGTTCAGGCTGTCCAGAGCGGGCGCGCGGAGCCAGGTGGCTTATGGTGAGAGCTGGGCATAGGCGCAGAGATCGTGCTTCGATAACTGGAGCAGTAATCAGATATCGAGTCGATCACGCGGCCCCGATCCGCGCCCGAAGGCCACGTCCCGAAGCCGGAGATGGAGGCCGCGACGAAAGTTGGCCGGTGGCGGGGCCTGGTGCGAAGCTTGTTCTCGGCGAGGCATAGGAGCGATGTCCGAAGGAAAAAACTTGGTCGGCGTCGACATCGGGTCGAGCTCGATCAAGGTCTGTCAGCTCAAGGAGAGCAAGAAGGGGATCGCGCTCGTCAAGGCGGGGTTCGTCGCGCTGCCTCCGCAGAGCATCGTCGACGGCCACGTGATGAACGCGCAGGCGGTGATCGACGGCTTGCGCAAGGCGTTCGACGACGCCAAGATCAAGCAGCGCGAGGTGGCGCTCTCGATCAGCGGGCAGGCCGTGATCATCCGCAAGATCAGCGTGCCGCTCATGACGCCCGCCGAGCTCGACGAGCAGATCCAGTGGGAGGCGGAGCAGCACATCCCCTTCGACATCAAGGACGTCCACGTCGACTACGAGGTGCTCCGCAGGCGCCCCGAGGCCGGCCAGATGGATCTCCTGCTCGTGGCGGCCAAGCGCGACGAGATCAACGACTACACGCAGATCGCGAAGAGCGCCAAGCTCAAGCCGCTGGTCGTCGACATCGACGCCTTCACCGTGCAGAACCTCTTCGAGCTGAACCGCGGGCTCATGACGGATCTCACGTTCGCGATCATCAACGTCGGCGCGAGCCTCGCGTCGATCAACATCCTCTCGCGCGGGATGAGCGCGTTCACGCGCGACATCGCGAACGGCGGCAACTACATCACCGAGAGCATCCAACGGCAGCTCGGCGTCACCTTCGAGCAGGCCGAGGAGTTCAAGTGCCAGAGCGTGATCGCGGGCCCGAACGCGGTGCCGCAGCAGGTGACCCAGGTGATCGACGCGGTGAGCGACACGATCGCGGGCGAGATCCAGCGCTCGCTCGACTTCTTCCTCGCGACGAGCGGTGAGCCCGAGATGCACCGCATCTTCCTCACCGGCGGGTCGTCGTATTTACCCTCGCTGCCCAACGCGATCGGCCGTAGGTCGCGCGTGCCGGTCGAGGTGATCCAGCCGCTCGAACGGATCGGGATCGAAGGCAAAGAGGTGAGCCAAGACCTCCTCAGGAGCCGCGCCGCGCAGTTCTGCGTGGCGCTCGGGCTCGCGATGCGAAAAGATCGGGAGCGCCGCCAGTGATTCGCGTAAACCTCCTCCCTCAAAAGCGGGCGCGCTCGCAGGCGCCGCAGGCGAGCCAGAAATGGCTCTTGTTCGTGCTCGGCGTCCTCGTCCTGGAGGTGATCGGGCTCTTCTTCTTCCACAAGAAGAAGCTCGACGAGCTCGACGAGCAAAAGAACAAGAACGCGCAGCTCCAATCGCAGATCGACGGCATCAAGAAGCTCGTCGCGAACCACGAGGAGATCAAGAAGGCCCTCGCCACGCTGCGCGCGCGCGAGGACGCGATCGCCAAGCTGCAAGCGGCGCGATCCGGCCCGACCGCCGTGCTGCTCGAGCTGTCGCAGGTGCTCTCGATCGGCAAGGGCCCGACGGCCGAGCCGGACAAGCTCGCGCAGCTCGGCCGCGAGAACCCGCTCAACGTCTACAACCCCGCGTGGGACACGAAGCGGCTTTGGCTCACGACGTACGTCGAGATCGATCGCACCGTGCGCGTCGAGGGCCTCGCGCGCGACGGCAACGACGTCTCCGAGCTCGCGCAGCGCCTCAAGCTGTCGAGCTACTTCTTCGACGTGCAGCTCTTGCCGGGGAAAAAGGAGGCGGAGGCCGTCTCGCGTGTGGAGCTCGTCAACTTCGCGCTCCAGCTGAAGGTGAGGTACTGAGATGGCCGCCAAACCTCCCGCGCAGGCCCAAGGCGGCTCCTCGCTCGACAAGCTGCCTCCCGTCGCCAAGGTGGGTGTCGGCGCGCTCTTCGCCGTGCTCGTCGGCCTGCTCTACTTCGTGATCTTCTACAGCGACGTCGACAACGAGCTCACCTCCGCGCAGCGCCGCCAAACCGCCCTCCAAGGCGAGCTCGCCAAGGCCCAAATCTCCAAAGAGGAGTACCAAAAGGACCTCGACGAGAAGACGCGCCGCGAGCAGCTCGCGCGCGAGCAAAAGAAGATCTTGCCCGACGACCCCGAGATGCCCGCGTTCCTCTCGTCGCTCCAAGGCGTCGCCACCAACTCGGGCGTCAACCTCACGTCGTGGAGCCCCGTCGACGAGGTCCCCGATCAGTTCTACGCCAAGGTGCCGATGAAGCTCACGCTGCGCGGCAAATTTCATCAAATCGCGAAGTTCTTCCACGGCGTCGGGCAGATCGATCGCATCATCAACGTCGAGAACATCCTCCTCAAACAACCCAAGATGGAGGGTGACGAGGTCACCATCGAGGCCGAGTGTCTGGCGACCGCGTTCCGCTCCGCGAGACCCGGTGAGTCACCCAAGCGGAAAGGGGCGCAGCCGCGATGAAGAAGCGCTCACCTTCTCCGCTCTTTGACGTGGGTCGCGACTCCGCGTTCGCGGGTCGCTCGATCGCGCTGCTCCTCGCGGGGGGCATGGGGGCCTCGCTGATGGCCGGTTGTGGCAGCGAGCCGGTCTACACCTCTCCTCCTCCGGGCTCGGGCCAAGCCCCTGCCGCCGCGGCGCCCGGGGCGCCGGGAGCGCAACCCGCGCAACAAGGCGACGCGGGCGCGGCCGACGGTGGGCGCAACCCGACGGCCAACTTGCCTCCTCTGCCGCAGCGCGAATTCAAAGAGCGTGACTTCGTCGAGACGGAGAACAACCGCGATCCTTTCCGCAGCTTCGCGAACGACAAGCGCACGAAGCCTCCCATCGTGCTCCAGCGCCGCGTGCTCGTGGATCGTTATGCGCTCGAAGAGCTGAAGCTCGTCGGCATCGTGACGCGAGCGCAGGCGCGGGCGCTCCTCACCGATCCTTCGGGGCTCGGCTGGGTCGCGAAGATCGGTGATTACGTCGGCAAGGCCGAGATCGTCCACGCGGGCGGCCCTTCAGGCACGGACGTGCCGCTCAACTGGCGCGTCGATCGCATCCGCGACTCCGATGTCGTCTTCGTGCGCGACGACCCCTCTCACCCCGAGATCCCGCCCGCGACGCGCGTCATCGCGCTTCGCGTCGACGAGGGCGCGGGCCAGAACCGCGGCTCGAAGTAGCTTCTACGGTTACTTGGGCGAGGAGCAGGCGCCCGAGGCGCCCATCGAGATGTTGTTGTCGGTCCGGCACTCGTGCCAATTGTGCATGGGCATGCCGTCGTCGGCGACCGCATAGACAAGCACCATCCCGCTCGTGATCTCGGGAGGCGCGCTCGGCAGAGGCAGGATCACGTTCTCGGCCTCGGCGGGATAAAGCACCTTGGTGGTGAGGGCTTGTCCGAGCAGGACGCCCGCGGGCGGCGCGCCCTCGTAGAAGCCCACCACGACGCCCGCGGGGAGCGGCGCTTCACCCAAGTTGCGCACCGTGGCGACGAGGCCGTACGGCGTGCCGCAATAAGGCCCGACGCTCACGACCACGTCGGGCGCGGCGAACTGGCTGCCAGGCTGCTTGTTTTGGCGATAGTTGTTGAGGCCGGGCACCGTCCAATTGGCCGTCTCGACCGCGGGCACCTTGCCGTCCTCACCGATGTTGGTGATGTGATACGTGTGCTGGTTCCACACGCGGCGCGTCCTCACCCACGAGCCTTGGGCGCTGCCGAACACGCGGATCCCCGACTGTTTGGAGGCGTTGTCCGGGCACGTGATGGCGTACGCGTTGGAGGCGACGACGATGTCGGCCTCCCCGTCGTTGTCGACGTCGGCGACGAGCGGATACTCCCAGAGCGTGCCTGTGGTGTTGCACGTGCTCGGGATGAGGTTACCGCCGGTCGCGCCGTCGTACATCCAAAGGTGGTACTCGTCCGAATAGATGACCTCGGCCTTGCCATCCCCGTTGAAGTCGAACACGCTGCTCCCGGTCACGGCCGACGAGCAGTCGTGTGTTGTCTTGAACCAAATCGACAGCTCCGCGTTCGTCTTGGCAGGATCCATCATGTTCTTGCCCGAAAAGACGATGTAGCCGACCGCGCCCGCCGCGCCCACGTCGGGGAAGCCGTCGCCGTCGAAGTCCGCGACCGTGGGCGGCCCGCCGCCGTATTCGGTCATGGCGCTGCAGAACGCGGCGGTCGAGATGCCATTGTTGATGTCGACGCCCGTGCGGATGACCTTGACGGGCGGCGTGAGGGACGCGTCGTATTGCACGAGCGACATGGTGTGAGGCCCGCCCGACGAGATGACCACGATCTCCGGCTTACCGTCTTTGTCGAAGTCGCCGATGGCGTGATATCCCCTCGGGATGGGCGTGGGCGGCGGATTCGCGCCGCCCGGGCGAAGATCCCAAATCACGGTTCCATCGCTCTTGTAGGCGCGCTGTCCGTCGGTGATGTCGAGCATCCCGTCGCCGTCGACGTCGGCCACGCCCACGAGCTTCACGCCGTACGTGGCGGAGACCGCTGGATCGAGGTTCTTGATCACCGCGCCTGTCTTGCCGTCGAGGATGGTCCATCCCACGATGATCTCGGGGTTACCGTCTTGGTCGAGATCGGCGATGACCGGGCTCTCGTAGCCGCAGTGGACCTGGGTCGTGTCGGGCTGGGTCCAATACGTGGATCCGTCGGCGCGGAACGCGATGACGCCTGTGTTTTGGGCGAGCGCGTCGCAGCAATTGGCGCCGTTCGGGCCGGGGTTCATGCACCCGACGATCTCGGGGACGCCGTCGCCGTCGAGGTCGGCCGCCGCGAGCCCGCCGCCGGGCTGGGTCACGTTGGGTTTGGACCACTTGTCGACGAAGGCTCCATTGATGACCGAGATCGCGTGGAGCGTGCCTTGTTTATAATACCCACCTCCCGTGAAGGTGCTGAACACGATCTCCGGGATGTCGTTTTGGTTCACCTTGCCGTCGCAGTTGTCGTCGTCGAGCTGAATGACGATGGGCGCCATCATCACGTCGCTCGAATACGGCGGCGCGGTCTGCCCGCCCCACGCGTACTTTTGCACGGGGGTGAAGTCGTTGACGGGAGGGATGTATTCGCACTTGGTGATGCACGTAATCGGGTCGCCGGGGTCTTGGCCGGGCGCGCACTCGGGCGGTTGGCTCAAGCACCTTCCGGTCTGCACCACGGCGCCTCCCATGCACGCTCCGCCGTCCGTGCCCGCGTCCGAGCCGGCGTCTTGATCGACCGGCGGGCCGAGCGAATAGTCGCAGAAGTAGCCTGTTGGACAGTCGCTCGCGTCCACGCACGGCGCGCCGGGCGTCTCGCATTTTTGGAAATTGCACACGTCGCCCGCGGCGCAACACGCGGTCCCGCACCCGACGCCCGAGTCGCAGCACGTCCCATTGACGCACACGCCGCCGTCGCCGCACGCTTCACCGTTGGTGCACGTGCCCGAGTCGAGGTTGATGATGCTCCCGCCGGTGCCCGTGCCCGTCCCCGCGCTGCTCGACGAGCCCGCGCCTGCGCCCCCGGTCCCGCTGCTCGTGCTCGTCCCTCCGCCCGTTCCGGCGGTGGACGGGGAGGAGCCGCACGCCGACGCGAGCGCCAGCGCGGTGATCGACGGGCCCAAGCCGAGGGCGAAGATACGCTTCATACGAGCATGCTACCGCGATCGCATCGCCGATTGCACCATCGTCTTTGTGGCGCGCTCGTGTAAAAAGACATCTCGCTATGGGCGCGCGCACGATCTTGCACGTCGACATGGACGCCTTTTATGCGTCGGTGGAGCAGCGCGATGATCCTGCGCTGCGCGGCAAGCCGGTCGTGGTGGGCGGCGCGTCGAGGCGTGGGGTCGTGGCCGCGGCGTCGTATGAGGTGAGGCCTTATGGCGTGCGGTCGGCCATGCCCATGGCCGAGGCGCTGCGGCGCTGTCCTCACGCCATCGTGGTGCCGCCGCGGATGGACCGCTACAGCGCGGTGAGCCGCGATGTGTTTGGCGTGTTCCACCGTTATACGCCGCTCGTCGAGGGGCTCTCGCTCGACGAGGCGTTCCTCGACGTGACGGCGAGCCGCGCCTTGTTCGGCGACGGCGAGGCGATCGCCCGGCGGATCAAGCACGATATCAAGACCGAGCTCAGGCTCACGGCGTCGGCGGGGGTCGCGCCGTGCAAGTTCGCGGCGAAGATCGCGAGTGACATGGACAAGCCCGATGGGCTCGTGGTCGTGCGCGAAGAGGATCTCCAAACGTTCCTCGCGCCGCTCTCCATCGATCGGATGTGGGGAGTCGGCCCAAAGACAGCGGAGCGCCTGCGGGCGCAAGGGTTCTCGACGTTTCGTGATCTCGCCGAGGCGCCGATCGACGGTTTGGTCGAGGTCTTGGGGCGCGCGGGCGCGCTCCACGTGGGCCCGCTCGCGCGGGGCGACGATTTACGGCCTGTGGTGCCCGGGCGAGCGGCTGAGTCGGTGGGCGCCGAGGAGACGTATGAATACGACCTCGCCCGGCGCGAGGACAAAGAGCGCGCTCTCTTGGAGCTCTGCGAGCGCGTCGCGCAGCGGCTCATCGCCTCCGAGCTCGCCACGTCGCGCGTCACGCTCAAGATCAAATATGCTGACTTCTCGCTCAAGACACGCGCGCTCACGCTGCCCGAGCCCGTGGCCGACACGCAGAGCTTGTTCGACGCGGCGAAGGTGCTTTTGGATCGCGTGCCTACGAGGCCCGCGCGCCTCTTGGGCATCTCGGTCGCGGCGCTCGCGTCCGAGTCCGGCGCCGGATCCGGCTCACTCCCGCTCTTCCCGAGCGAAGATGCGTTGAAGCGGCGGCGCGTCGAGGCGGTGGTGGCCGAGGTGGGAGCGCGGTTTGGGCGAGATGTGATTACGCGCGCCGGCGCGCTCGGGCAGAGGGGCGATAAAACAGCGCCGCAGCCCGGCGGGCGGCGGCGGGGGCCGTAAGGAGTGGGCTCGTCACCGCGGCAAAGCGCCTTGATCGGGCTTGTCGCGCCAAGGGATGGCGCCGCCACCCTTCTCGACCGTGCACTGGAGCCCTTCACAGCCCGTCACGTATTCGCTCTTCCGGCCGCAGCCATACGCCTCGTATTTGCCGCCGAACCCGCGCACGAGGCGAATCTCGCTCTGCGGACACATGAGGTCTTTGGAGGCGTGGACGCGCACCAGCGGGCCGGCGTGCTCGCTCGCGCCGCTCGGCGCAAAACATGCAGTCACGAGCAAGAGAGGCGCGAAGACGAGGGGTGAAGCGCGATGGGACATGACGTCTCAGCCTTTGCGAGGGTCTTTGATCTGCGGGTGCTCATTGTAATACGCGTCGAGGCTCTCGCGAGCGATCTCGCACACGATCTCACCCTCTTGCACGATCTTGGCCTGGCAGCCGAGGCGGCTATTCGCCCTCACGTCAAAGGCCTTGTCGAGGATGTCCTCCTCTTCTTCTTCGGCGGGCCGCAGCAGCTCGCGGCCCTTCGTTACGTACACATGGCACGTGGAGCAGGCGCACACGCCGCCGCACGCGTCGCCCTCGGGCGCCTCACAGAGCTTGGAGGCGTCGCGGAGCGACACACCCAACGAGGCCTCTGTCTCCCACGTCCTGCCGTGCGCCAAAAACACGATCTTGGCCATGACTCATGCTCCCGGACGCGAAGCAGCCATGGCCGCGTGCTCGGCGACGTGAGCGTCGACGCCGCGCGCACCCTCCACATCTCGCTCGATGTCGTCCACTCGTTTGCCCTCAATCGCTCGCGCCACGGCGCGATCCATCCTGCGTCCGGCCCACGCGTGCGTGGCCTCGTCGAGCGCCTGCGTCCGCGCGGTGATGAGCGCCGCGCGCTCGCCTTTGACGGCCATCTGGAGGTCCGCGAGCGCGAGGTCGACCGCGCGCCGCTCCTCAGGCGAGAGCAGATCGCCGTCGATCGCGATCGCTTTGTGCGTGGCGACGATCACCTGCTCGGCCTCGACGCGGGCCTCGACCAGCTTGCGCCGCTCGAGATCTTCTTCGCCGTGATCGAGCGCGGCGAGGAGCATCTGCTCGACCTCGTCGTCGCTGAGGCCGTAGCTCGGCGTGACGTCGACCGACTGCTCGATGCCCGTCTTTTGCTCGCGCGCGGTCACGTGCAAGAGGCCGTCGGCGTCGACGCGGAACGTGAGCTCCAAGCGCGCGAGGCCCGCGGGCATCGGCGGGATGCCCTTCAACACGAAGCGCGCGAGCGATCGGCAATCGGCCGCGAGCTCGCGCTCGCCCTGCACCACGTGGACGTCGAAGCCCGTCTGGTTGTCGGCGTACGTCGTGAAGATCTGGCGCGCGCCCGCGGGGATCGTGGTGTTGCGCGGGAGGATCTTCTCGACCACGCCGCCCATGGTCTCGATGCCGAGCGAGAGCGGCAGCACGTCGAGCAGGAGCACGTCGCCGGCCTGCGCCTCACCCGCGAGGAGATCGGCCTGGATCGCCGCGCCCATCGCCACCACCTCCTCGGGATCGAGATCGCAGAGCGGCTCCTTTCCGAAGAGCTTCGCGACGTACCGTTTTACGTACGGAACGCGCGTGGCGCCGCCGACCAAGATCACGCCGTCGAGATCGCCCGGCGCGAGGCCCGCGTCGCGCAGCGCGCGCCGGCACGCGACGCCCGTCCGCTCGACGAGCGGCGTGATCAGCGCTTCGAAGCGCTCGCGCGTGATCTCGACGTGCACCGGACCTTTGGGGCTCGGCAGCTCGACGTCGACCACGCCCGCGTCGGTGAGCCCGTGCTTGATGCGCCTCGCCGTATCGAGGACGAGGCGCACGACGCCGGGGCTGCGATCGGTGATGCCGGCCTTCTCGAAGAGCTCGTTCGCGAGCGCGCGGTCCATGTCGTCGCCGCCGAGCGCGCTGTCGCCGCCCGTGGATTTGACCTGAAAGACGCCGTCGTCGAGCAGGAGGATCGTCACGTCGAACGTGCCGCCGCCGAGATCGAACACGGCGAAGAGCCCGTTCTTGCGCTGCTCCAGGCCGTACGCGAGCGCGGCCGCGGTGGGCTCGTTGAGCAGGCGCAGCACGTCGAGCCCCGCGAGCTTGCCCGCGTCTTTGGTGGCCTGCCGCTGCGCCTCGTCGAAGTACGCGGGCACCGTGATCACCGCGCCGCCCACGCTCCTGAGCTCGTCTTCGGCGAGCTGCTTGAGCACGCGGAGGATCTCGGCCGACACCTCGACGGGCGTGACGACGCGGTCGCGCACGGCGAAGCGCACGCTGCGCTGATCGTCGGGCGTCTTCGGCTCCGCGAACGCGACCGTGCCGAGCCGCTTGGTCTCGGCGTCGTCCGCGCCTTTGCCCATGAAGCGCTTGACGCTGACGATGGTCTCGCGCGGGTGCTCGAGCGCGAGCGCGAGCGCCTCGGTCCCGACGACGACGCCGCCGCGCGCGTCGTAGTGGACGGCGGACGGCACGAGGCGCGCGCCGTTGCAGTCGGCGATGGTGACGGGCTTGCCGTCGCGCACGCGCGCCACGAGCGAGTTGGTGGTGCCGAGGTCGATGCCGATCGGTCGAGGCGTGGCCTTTGGATCGAAGATTTCGAGGAGGGACATGGTGCCTTTGATTTAGGGCGCGAGCTCTTCTTCGATCGCGCTCACCTCGTCGAGGAAGCGGCGGAGATAGCGCAGCTCGCCGAGCATCGGGATGGTCGTCTGGATCGCGGCCGCGTCACCGTGCGCGGCGTCCATCGCGCGTCCGAGCGACGCTGTCGATCGATCCATGCGATCGCGCATCGCGCCCGCGAGCGACGCGACGCGACCGAGGTCTTTGTTCGCGCGCGCCTCGGCGAGCTCTTCGCGCGCCTCCATCATCTCCATCAAGAGCGACGGCGAGGGCTTGGGCTCTGACGTCTCGCCGATCGGGACGCCCGCGCGGCGCGCGATCGCTTCGGCGCGCTTGATCGGATCGCGCAGCGTTCGAAACGCCTCGTTGACGTCGATGGCGCGGCTCAACGAGAGCCTCCGCTCCGCGGACGAGGCGCCCGTCCATCGGTCGGGGTGGAGCGCCTTCGAGAGCTCGCGATGACGCTGTTCGAGGGCGCGGAGATCGAGGTCGAAGCGGGGCTCGACACCGAGCGTGTCGAAGGGGTCAATCATCCGAGATCACGTGACGGTGAAGGAGTGCCCGCAGCCGCAGCGCGACGCCTCTTGAGGGTTCTTGAACTTGAACCCCTGATACATCATCTGCTTCTCCCACTCGAGGACGGAGCCGCCGAGGTAGAGGATGCTCTTTTTGTCGCAGAAGACGCGCACCTTTTGGCCGTTCGTCGCGTCCAGCTCGAGCACGAGATCGCCCTTCTTGGGCTCGCCGTCGTCGAACTCGATCGCGTAGCTGAAGCCGGAGCAGCCGCCGCCGCGGATGCCCACGCGGATGGCGCCGTTCGGCGTGCTGCGCTTGTCGAGCTGCCGCGCCATCTGATCGACCGCGGCCTGCGTGACCGCGATCGTCTTCTTGGAGACGCCTGTCTCGGCGCGATCGACGGGCTTGAACCCCGGTGCGTGGATCGGCTCTGCGTTCGTCATGACGACATCACTCCGCGCGCGCGCCGGCCGCCGCGCTGGGCGCCTCTTGTGCGGCAGGCTCTGAGAGCGCTCGTTTTGCAGCTTGTTTGGAGCGGAAATCGGCGATCGCGCTCTTGATGGCGTCCTCGGCGAGGACGGAGCAGTGGATCTTGACCGGCGGGAGGTGGAGCTCCTCGGCGATCATGCTGTTCTTGATCTGATCCGCCTCGTCGAGCGTCTTGCCCTTGAGCCACTCGGTCGCGAGCGACGACGACGCGATGGCCGATCCGCAGCCGAACGTCTTGAACTTCGCGTCCGCGATCTTGCCGTCGTCGCCGACCTTGATTTGCAGGCGCATCACGTCGCCGCACGCGGGCGCGCCGACGAGCCCCGTGCCGACGTGCTCGTCGTTCTTGTCGAGCGTGCCCACGTTGCGCGGGTTCTCGTAGTGCTCGATGACCTTTTCGCTGTACGCCATGACTGCTCTTCCTCTTCGATCCGAATCAATGAATCAGTGCGCGGCCCAGGCCACGGTGGAGAGATCGATCCCCTCCTTGTGCATCTCATAAAGCGGGGACATGTCGCGGAGCTTTTGCACTTTGTCGATGACGAGATCCGCCACGTAGTCGACCTCATCCTCGGTGTTGAAGCGGCCGACGCCGAAGCGGATCGACGAGTGCGCGAGGTCGTCGCCGATGCCCATCGCGTGCAGCACGTACGAGGGCTCCAGGCTCGCGCTGGTGCACGCCGATCCGCTCGACACGCACACGTCCTTGATCGCCATCATGAGCGCCTCGCCCTCGACGAAGCTGAACGAGATGTTGAGGTTGCCGGGCAGCCTGTTCACGAGCGATCCGTTCACCTGGACCGCGTCGAGCTTCGCCTCGATGCGGCCGCGGAGCCGCTCGCGGAGCGCGAGGATGCGCTTCGACTCCAGGGCGCCCTCCTGCGTGAGGATCTCGGCGGCGCGGCCGAAGCCCACGATGCCGGGCACGTTGAGCGTGCCCGAGCGGACGCCGAACTCGTGGCCTCCGCCGTCCATCTGCGCGGTGATGCGCACGCGCGGCTTGCTTCGGCGGACGTAGAGCGCGCCCACGCCCTTGGGCCCGTAGATCTTGTGCGCGGTGATCGACGCGAGGTCGACGTTCATCGCCTCGACGTCGAACGGCACCTTGCCGACGCCCTGCACGGCGTCGGAGTGGAGGAGCACGCCGCGCGCGCGGGTGATCTTGCCGATCTCGGCGATGGGCTGCACCGTGCCGACCTCGTTGTTGGCGAGCATCACGCTCACGAGGATGGTCTTGTCGGTGATGGCGCGCGCGACGTCGTCGGGGCTCACGAGGCCGTCGGGGCCGACCTTGAGGTAGGTGACGCGATAGCCCTGTTTTTCGAGGCGCTTGCACGTGTCGAGCACGGCCTTGTGCTCGATCGCCGTCGTGATGATGTGGTCGCCCTTCTCTTTGTAGAACTCGGCGACGCCCTTGATGGCGAGGTTATCGCTTTCGGTCGCGCCGGACGTAAAGACGATCTCTTTGTTGTTCTGCGCGCCGATGAGCCGCGCGACCTTCTCGCGCGCGATGCTCACGGCCTCTTCGGCGGTCCATCCGTAGACGTGGCTGCGGCTCGCGGCGTTGCCGAACTTCTCGGTGAAGTAAGGGAGCATCGCGTCGAGCACGCGCGGGTCGACGGGCGTCGTCGCGTGGTAATCCATGTAGATCGGGAGCTTCATAAGACCCTTCATGTCGCGCTGTGGATGCCGGCCACGAGCTCGGGCTCGGGCTGGTCTTTGTCGTGGTGGTTGCAGCACGTGCAGGCGCGGATGATCGCGGCCGGGTCGCACGTGTCACAGGTGTCGAGGTACTCGATGCTCGCCTCGAGCTCACGCTCGAGCCCTTGGAGGCGCGCGATCTGCGAGCGCGTCTCGGCGAGCTTCTGCGCGTAGAGCGCGCGCATCTTGGCCATCGCGAAGGGCGCCGAGGGAGAGGCCTCCCACGAGCGGACCATGTCTTGGATCTCGACGAGCGAGAGGCCCAAATCGTGGAGCTTCAAGATCCAGCGCAGGCGCGTGAGCGCGGCTTGATCGTAGAGGCGATAACGGCCCTTCGATCGCGCGTGCGGGCGCAGCAGTCCGAGCTCTTCGTAGTGATGAATGGCGCGGACCGTCTTGCCCGAGGCCTTCGCGATGTCGCCGACCTGGAGGAGCTTCTCACCGTCGTCACCGCGCAGATCGAGATCGGCCTCGGGAGGCACGAGGTCCGGGCGCTCTCTCGTTTCGCGCGCCGGAGCAAGCGGCAGGTGGCGGTTTCTGGACGGTGATTCCACGGTGAGCTGTATACTCCGACCCTCACGTGGGCGTCAGAGTGAAGTCTTACTCTGACGTATGCGTGAGGGTTACCTATCGGCACCTCTAGAGGCTCCGTCCTGCTCTGTCAACCCCCTTCCCTGCGCTCCGTTGTATTGGCCCTGACGATCGGGGTCGGTTGCGCCGCTCCTTCGCCGGTGGATCGGGTGGAGCCGTCGGCGTCGTCGGTCGCGACGTCGCCCGTCTCGGTGGAGGCGCCTCACCCCGCGCCGCCTCCTCCCTTGGCTCCCTCGGCGCCGGCGAGCGCCTCTTCAAACGTGGTTGAGCCGAGAGGGCCTGTCGCGAAGAGGCGTTATGTGGTGGCGGCGGTCGGAGACTCGTTGACCGACAGGCGCGCTCCGGGGGAGCAATATCCAGAGATCCTCGCCAAGATGTGCCCGGAGAGCCGCTTTGACAACCATGGTAAAGGCGGCGACATGGTGAATCAAATGCGGCGCAGGCTCCTGCGCGACGTGCTCACCAATGGCGTCGCGTACAGCCACGTCATCGTGTTCGGCGGCGTCAACGACCTTTACAGCGACGAGACCGCGGGCAGGACACCCGCGCTCATCGAGGGCGATCTCACGACCATGTACGAGGCCATCAAGAAGGCCGGGGCCGAGGTGGTCGCGCTCTCCATCGCTCCTTGGGGCGGGTTTCGGCGGTGGTACAACCCCTCTCGCGCCAAGGCGATGAAGGAGGTCAACGCGTGGATTTTGGCGGGCGTCAACGAGGGGAGGGCGAAGCACGCGATTGACACGGTGCCGCTCCTCTCGTGCGGTGATCCCGAGAGGCTCTGTGAGACGGTGACGCACAAGCCCTTCGTGGACGGCCTGCACTTCGACGAAGAGGGGCAAAAGAAGGTCGCGGCGGCCTTGCACGCGCGCGTGTTCGCGGACTGCAAGTGACCTCAGCCCTCGCGCTTGTTCTTCTCGTCGATCTCGTCCACGAAGAGGCCCATGTACTTGGCCGCGCTCGTGAGTGAGAAGACGAGCGACACATAGATGAGGAGCCTGCCCACGTGGACCAAATCGATCACCCCGAAGTCGTAGACCCCGAGATGGATCCGATACGGATACCCCAAGATCAAACAGATGATGCCAATCATCTGAAGGGCTGTCTTGGACTTGCCCCCCTCGCCCGCTGCGATGATGATGCCCTCGGCCGAGGCGATGGACCGAAGCGCGGTGATGGTGATCTCGCGCGAGAGCAGGAGCACCACGGCCCACGCGGGGATACGCCCCATCGGCACCAAGTAAACGAGCGTGGCCGCGACGATGAGCTTGTCGGCGAGCGGATCGAGGAATTTACCGAGCACGCTCACGAGCCCTTGCCGCCGCGCGAGCCAACCGTCGAGCAGATCGGTGATGGCCGCGAGCGCATAGACCCACGCGGCCCAATAACAGTCCCGCGGCGCGCCCCGATCGAGCAAAACGAGCACGATCGGGATCATCACGATACGAAGGAACGTGAGCAGGTTGGGGAGGTTCTTCGCGTCCTCCCAAAGGGTCTTGCGCTGCTGCCTCCGCACAGCCGCTTTGGAGGCCGCGGTCACCGGCGGTTTGGGCTCGGTCCCCGCCTCAACGGACATCGACCAGCACCATCCCCTCCCCCGCAAACGTCACGTGGCCGCGCGCCCCCGTGAGGACGTCGGAGGCGCTCGGGACGAGCTTGCCCATCCACCCTACGACCGACGTCGCGCGCACCGTCGTGCTGCGCCCCTCGATCACCTCGACCACGTGCATCGTCTCGGGCGCCTTCATCACGACAGCGCCCGGGCCGCGGAGCTGGAGCATGCCGAGCGCCTCGCCGTCGCCCACGGGCAGCCGGCCGTTCTCGTAGCCGATCGACAAATCGAAGGCGATGAGCGCGTCCTCGCGCAGATAAAACAGCTCCTCGCCGAGCATGATCGGCTCGAGCGAATGACCGACATGCGGCGCGAGCACCAGCTCGCCCTTGCCCGTGATCTCGAGCAGCGGCGACGCAGGGCCGCCGAGCGGCTCGTCGAGCGCACGACCGCGCGCGCGACGCGGCAACGTGACGGCGCTCGTTCCGCCCGCCCCCGAGGCGAACGCCGCCGATCGGATCGCTTCGAAGCGCACCGCGAAGCGCCCCGACGACTGCACGAGCACGACCCCGGACGCGTGCCTCGCGATCGCGTGATCGCGCGGGAACACGAGGAGCAGGCCGCGCAAAAAATCGATGGGCTGCTTGGCCGCGCTGAACGCGGGCCGGTACGACGCGAGCGCGCGTGACGACGGAGGCGCAGGCGGCTCGGACAACACCGCGATCGGAGGGAACGGCGCGGTGGTCGGGTGAGCCTCGCGACCGAGCTCGATCGAAGACCACGGCGCGCGCGCAGGCTCGCGCGCGCTCTCGGCGCTCGCCGCCTCCGCAGGAGGATCCGCGACCGCTTGCTCCTCGGCGCTCTTGAACGCATCGGCCTTGTCGAGCTCGTGAACGGCGTCGCCCGCCGCGCGCATCATCTCGGTCTTGGCGGGCTCCGGGGGCGGGGGAGAGGCCTGGATCGGCACGCCCGCGCTCGCCGCGATCATCTCGGCCAAGCGGCGCGCCATGCCCTCGTGACCGCCGGTCTGAAAGGCGTAGCTCGCGCGCTCGTAGTCGCCGAGGCGCTGGAACGCGAGCCCGAGGTAGCCCCACGCGCGGCTGTGACCTGGGTTGTGCTCGACGACCTTCTCGAGCTCGAAGCGCGCCTGCGAAGGCTGCCCCGTCTTGAGGTAACAGAGCGCCAAGTTGATGCGCGGCTCGATCGCCTCGGGGTGGATGCGGATGAGGTGCTCGTAGATGGTGATCGCGCGCGGATAGAGCCCCAAGCGGAAGTAGACGATGCCGAGGAGGTCTTGGCCCTTGGGGTCGAGCGGCTGGAGCGAGAGCGCTTGTTCGAGCTCGGATTTGGCCTCGTGGACGCGATCGTCCTGGAGCAGCTCGCTGCCGCGATACAGGTGAAAGAGGAAGTCCTCGGCCGCGATGTCGCGGCTCGCAACCGAGCTGCGCTGACCTTCCCGTTCCGACACACGGGCTCCATAGCGGAGCCGAAGGCGAGGGGCTATTGAGAACCGCGCGCGGCTTCGATCGAGCGACCCGCGAATGCGGAGTCGCGACTCGCGTCGATGGCCTCGCGCAGCGTGAATTTCCGCTCGTAGAGCGCGCGCCCCACGATCGCGCCCTCGACGCCGGGGATCTTCGCGAGCGCGCGGAGGTGATCGAGCGAACCGACGCCGCCCGACGCGAGCACCGGGATCGACGTCGCCGACGCGAGCGCCGCCGTCGCCTCGACGTTCGGGCCGACCTCGGTGCCGTCGCGCGCGACGTCGGTGTAGAGGATCGCCGCGACAGGCAAATCGCCGAGCGATCGCGCGACGTCGATCGCGCGCAGATCCGAGACGACCTCCCATCCGTCGGTCGCGACCTTGCCGTCCTTCGCGTCGAGCGCGACGACGATGCGGCCCGGGTGGCGCTGCGCCGCCTCGCGCAGCAGCGCCGGATCTTTGATCGCCGCGGTGCCGAGCACCACGCGCGACGCGCCGATCGCGATCGCGGCCTCGATCGCGTCCATCGATCGCACGCCGCCGCCGATCTGGAGCGCGCCGCCGAACGCCTCGGCGATCGCGCGGATCACGACGTCTTGCATGGGCTTGCCCGCGCGCGCGCCCTCCAAGTCGACCACGTGGAGGATCGGGACCTCCCCGCGCATCGACGCGGCGACCTCGGCGGGCTCGCGGCTGTACACCGTCACGTCGTCGTAGCGCCCTTGACGGAGCCGCACCGCGTGGCCGAAGAGCAGATCGATCGCCGGAAAAACAAGCATCTTCACGCGAGCTTACGACGTCTGCCAGCGTCCCGTATACTCCGCCGCCATGAAGCCGGGCGATGTGGTCGCCGATCGCTTCGAGATCGAGAGGCTCGCCGGATCCGGTGGGATGGGAGCGGTGTATCGCGCGCGCGATCGGAGGACCGGCGGCGCGGCCGCGCTCAAGGTCCTGTGGGCGCACATCATGGAGTCGGCCGAGCACTCGGAGCGATTTTCGCGCGAGGCCGCGCTGCTCCAGCAGCTCGGTCACCCGGGCATCGTGCGCTACATCGCGCACGGCGAGACGCAGCACGGCGAGCCGTGGCTCGCGCTCGAGTGGCTCGAAGGCGAGAGCCTCGCGCACCTCCTGCGGCGCCGCACGCTCACCGCCGAGGAGACGCTCGCGGTCGCGAAGAAGGTCGCGAACGCGCTCGCGGAGGCGCACCGGCTCGGCATCGTCCACCGCGACATCAAGCCTTCGAACCTCTTCCTCCCCGATCGATCGATCGACAACGTGCGCGTGCTCGACTTCGGCATCGCGCGCGTGGCCGGCGGCGCCGCGCTCACGATGACGGGCATGGTCGTGGGCACGCCGTTCTACATGGCGCCCGAGCAGGCCCGCGGCGATCGCAACATCGATCCGCGCGCCGATCTGTTCTCGCTCGGGTGCGTGCTCTTCCATTGTTTGACGGGCAAGGCGCCCTTCGCGGGCGAAGAGATCCACTCCGCGCTCCTGCGCGTGGTGCTCGAGGACGCGCCCCGCCTCTCGGACGTGCGCGACGACATCGCCGAGCCGATCGACGCGCTCGTCGCGAGCCTGTTGAGCCGCGCCGCGAGCGGGAGGCCGCGCGACGCGGCCGATCTGGAGCGCAGGCTCGACGCGATCCTCGCGCTCGATCTCGCGGCCGCTCCGAAGAGCCTCCGGCCGAGCGCGCTCACCGGCCGCGAGCTCCGGCTCTCGTGCGCGGTGCTCGTCGAGCTGCCCGACGGCCTCGCGTGGGGGCCCGCGTCGTCCCCCGCGAGCAACGATGATCGGCCCGCGCCCACGTCGCCGATGACGCTGCCCGCGACGCTCCAGATTTGGGAGGGCGATCCGAGGCGAGAAGAGATCGAGACGATCGCGACAGGACACCAAGGTCACGTCACGCACCTGCCCGAAGGCGCGCTGCTCGTGACGTTCGGCGCGAAGCCCGGCGACACCACGCGATCGCTGGAGCCCAAGGTCGCGACCGATCTCGCGGCGCAGGCCGCGCGCTGCGCGCTCGCGCTGCGCGCCGCGCTCCCCGGCGCGCCGATGGCCCTCGTCGCGGGACGATCGATGAGCGCGGGCCGCGCGCACGCGCCCGACGCGATGGAGCACGCGGCGCATCTCCTCGCGCACGGGAGGGACGGCGATCAAGCGCTCATCCGCATCGACGAGGTCATCGCGGGGCTGCTCGGCGCGCGCTTCGACGTGGGCGGCGATCGCGTGGGCCTCGTGCTGCGCGGCGCGCGCGACAAGGTCATGGCGGTGCGCACGCTGCTCGGCAAGCCCACGCCGTTCGTGGGCCGCGAGCGCGAGCTCGCGATCTTGGAGGCCGTCGTCGACGAGAGCGCGTCCGAGCCGTGCTCGCGCGCGGTGGTCGTGACCGCGGCGCCGGGCGTGGGCAAGAGCCGCTTGATCCACGAGCTCGTGACGAGGCTCGTCGAGGTGAAGCGGCCCGGCGCGCACGGCACGCTCCCGCCCAAGCCGCGCGTCGCGGTGTGGTCGGCCGAGGGCGATCCCATGAGCGCGGGATCTCCGTTCGGGATCATCAGCCGTTTGTTGCGGCGCGAGTCCGGCGTGCTCGAAGGCGAGCCGCGCGACGTTCGAAGGCAGAAGCTCCGCGCGCGCGCGGGCCGTCATCTCGGGGACAAAGACGTGACGCGCGTCTCGGAGTTCTTGGGCGAGATCGCGGGCGTGCCGTTCCAAGGCAAGAGCGTGGAGCTCACCGCCGCGCGGCAAGATCCGGTGCTGATGGGCGATCAGATGCGCCGCGCGTTCGAGGACTTCGTCGAGGCCGAGGTGCGCGCGCAGCCGCTCGTCGTCGTGCTCGAAGATCTGCACTGGGGCGATCTCCCGAGCGTGAAGATCTTGGACGGCCTCCTGCGCAGGCTCGCGGAGCAGCCCTTCGCGGTGATCGCGACGGGGAGGCCCGAGCTCCACGATCAGTTCCCGAAGCTCTGGATCGATCGCGGCGTGCAAGAGGTTCGGCTCCTAGAGCTCGGCAAGCGCGGCAGCGAGAAGCTCGTGCGGGCGGTGCTCGGCCATCGCGTCGACGACGCGACGGTCGCGCGGATCGTCGAGCACGCCGCGGGCAACGCGTTTTATCTGGAGGAGCTGATCCGCGCGGCGGCCGAGGGCACGACGGGCGATCTGCCGGCGAGCGTGCTCGCGATGGTCGAGGCGAGGCTCGAAGCGATCAGCACCGACGCGCGCCGCGTGCTCCGCGCCGCGAGCGTGTTCGGCCAGGTGTTTTGGAGGGGCGGGCTCACCGCGCTGCTCGGCGGGGACAAGGCCGCCGCGATGATCACGAGCGCGCTGCGCGAGCTCTCTTCGCAGGAGATCATCGCGCGCCGCGACGAAGCCAAATTCCCGGGCGAAGACGAGCACACGTTCCGGCACAGCTTGTTCCGCGAGGCCGCGTACCGCACGCTCACCGACGCCGATCGCGCGCTCGGTCATCGCATGGCGGCGACGTGGCTCGTGCGCGCGGGCGAGCGCGAGGCGCTGGTCTTGGCCGAGCACTTCGAGCGCGGCGAGGAGCACGAGCAGGCGCTCGGGTGGTTCCGCCGCGCGTCCGAGCAGGCCCTCGAAGGAGACGATTTTTCGGCCGCGATCGCGCGCGCGGAGCGGGGCGCCGCGTACGCGAGCGGCGAGATGTTGGGCGCGCTGCGGCTCTTGAGCGCCGAGGCGTACAAGTGGATGGGCTCGGCCGCGGCGGCCGAGGAGCACGCGGCGGCCGCGATGCAGCGGCTCCCCGTGGGCAGCCCGCTCTGGTACGTGGCCGCGTCCGAGACCGCGTCGATGAGGCTTCGTTTGGGCCGTCACGACGAGCTCGCCGAGGTCGCGAAGGAGGTGCTCGCGGTGGGCATCAAGGCCGAGCCCTCGCCCGAGGAGTCGCCGCACACGCAGCAGGTGCTCCGCGGGAGGCCGAGCGCGCGGGCCGCAGGCGGGCCCTCCGCCCCCCCACCCCCGGCGGGATCGCGGCGCCCGATGATGTCGTCGCTGCCGCCCGCGCCGACCATGGCCTCGGCGCACAGCGCGGTCGCGCGGCTCGCGGGATCGCTCCTCCACGACGGGCATTTGGCGCTCGCCGAGGCGCTCATCACCGAGCTCGATCGCGTGACCAAGGCGAGCAGCGCGGAGGGCGTCGAGCGCGACTATCTGGTGAGCGCGCGGCTCTACGCGCTGCACGCGTCGCGCGCGCTCTGCTACGGCGATCCGCTCGCGTCGCTGTCCTTCACCGAGCGGAGCATCCCGTGCTTCGCGATCGCGGGCGACCAGCGCAACGCGTGCCTCGGCCGCGTGAACGCCGGCGTGTGCCTGCGCGAGCTCGGCGCGTTCGAGGTCGCGGAGCGCGGGCTCGGCGCGGCGCTCGCGGACGCGGAGCGGATGGGGCTCAGCAACGTCGTCGCGCTCGCGCGGCAGAACCTCGCGCCCGTGCTCGCGGCGCGCGGCGCCTTCGACGACGCGGAGCGCGTCGTGCGCGAGGCCGTCGCCGCGTTCGTGATGCAGCAGAACAGGAGGCAGGAGGCGCGCGGCCACGCGTACCTCGCGCGGGTTTTGTCGGCGCGCGGCGATCACGAGGGCGCCGAGCGCGAGGCGGTGTCAGCGGGCGCGATCGCGGCGCCCATCCCGCCGCTCTTCGCGTTCGCGCGCGCGGCGCTCGCCGAGGTGAGGCTCGCGGTGGGCGACGCCGAAGGCGCGCTCGCCGCCGCGCGCGAGGGCATGGATCCGCTCTCCGCGCTCGGCGCGATCGAAGAGGGCGAGTCGCTCCTCCGGCTCGCGTACGCCGAGGCGCTCGACGCGTGCGGCCTGCGGGACGCGGCCGAAGACGCGATTGTGGTGGCGAAGAAGCGCATCCTCGCCCGCGGCGAGCGGATCGCCGAGCTCGGCTGGAAAGAGAGCTTTTATCGGCACGTCCCCGAGAACGCGCGGACGTTCGCCTTGGCCAGAGAGTGGGGGCAAAGCTCGGTGGATCCTGCGTGACAGCGCTGCAAAGAAGGGGCGTTGTCGCGCTGTGCGCGCTCTCGACGCTGGTTTGGGCGGAGCCTTGTCGGGCCGATGAGAAGCCCCCGGACAAGCCCTCAGAAAAGCCCGTGGCAAAGCCTGCTCCGAGCTTCCTGGAGCAGCTCATGCCCTCATGGTTCGAGCGTTTTCCGGGCGCCGCGCGCGAGATCCCGAGGACGCTCTCGGCCTCGCGGGACGCGCCCGTGCTCGAGGGCTCGTATGGGCCGGTGTCGCGGTCGAGCGTAGGCATCGAGTTTGGGACGTTCCGCCTTCACTTCGACGACCTGGCGGTGCGCGTGGGGCCGCACTTCTTGGTGGCGCTCGAGAACGTGCACAGCGGCTCTCCCGTCGGGGTGCCGCTCATCGCGACCCAGCTTTGGAGAGGGGTTTGGGGCGCGACCATCGCCTTCTCGTCCTCATCTTTTGCAGAGAGGCTCTTTGGCAAAGGCGCCATGTTCGAGATCGGCGGTGTCTTCGCGCGGGAGACGGCGAACGCGACGGCGAGCTTCGTCAAGGCCCATCCCTTCAACGACGCTCCCAAGCCGAGGGACATCCCGGACGGCGGCTCCGGCATGTTCCTTCAAGCCGATTTCTCGGTGAAGCTCGTGCCGCACGAGCGGGTCACGATCATCGGGCGGCTCGGCGACCGGCTGTACGTCACGGGGCCCATCAAGCACGCTCCGTGGGCCGAGGGCGTGATCACCGTGCGCGTCGTGCCGCTCATCGTGCCTTTCTTCAGCGTCTATGCGGAGCGCCTCCTGGTGAACAATGCCTATGACGACGGCGGGTACGTGCGCGGTCTCCTCGGCGTGAGCCTGCCGAGCAAATATGGGACGCTCGCGCTCTTCGGCGGCTTCGACGTGGGCAATGGAAAAGGGCTCTTGATCAACCGCGAGGGGGCGCACGTCTCGGCGGGCGTGCGGTACGCCGCGTTCTAAAATAAGGCGTTAACAGCCTACGACGTCCCGTGGTAAAGGGCCGGGCATGGCGATGGTCCACGGCGGCAGGCTGGTCTCCAAGGCGCTCGCGCGCCATGGCGTCTCGCATCTCTTCACCCTCTGCGGAGGGCACATCCAAGCGATCTACGACGGCTGCCTCGACGACGGCATCCGCGTCGTCGACGTGCGGCACGAGCAGACCGCGGGCCACGCGGCCGACGGCTACGCGCGCGTCACGGGCAAGCCCGGCGTGTGCGCGGTCACCGCGGGCCCCGGCGTCACCGACGTGGTCACCGCCGCGGCCAACGCGCAGCGCGCGGGCGTGCCCATGCTCATCATCGGCGGCGCGGGCCCGCGCATCCTCCAAGACATGGGCTCGCTCCAAGACATGAATCACATCGAGCTGATGCGGCCCATCACCAAATGGAGCGTCGCCGTCCCCTCGACCGATCGCATTCAGGAGTACGTCGACTCGGCGTTTCGCGTCGCGCAGGCCAACGTGCCCGGCCCCGTGTTCTTGGAGATGCCGCTCGATCTGCTCATGAACTTCGGCGACGACGCGGCGCCGGCCACCGCGGGCGCGGGCGCGCCGCCGAGGCCCGCGGGCAACCCGGCCGAGATCGCGCGCGTGGCCGAGATGATCCGCAACGCCCAAAGGCCCATGGTCATCGTGGGGAGTCAAATCCGTTGGTCGCCCAAGATGGATGCGGTGCGCGCGTTCGCCGACGCCGTTGAAGCCCCCATGTACTTGAACGGCATGGCGCGCGGCGCGCTCCCGTACGCGCACAAGAACCTCATGACCCGATCGCGCAAATTCGCGCTCGGGCAATGCGATCTGTGCCTCGTCTTCGGCACGCCGTTCGACTTCCGCCTCGAATACGGCCGCGCCATCAACCCGGGCGCCAAGGTCGTTCAAATCGATCTCGACGGCGCCGAGCTCGGCAAAAACCGCCGGCTCGACGTCGCGATCGACGGCGACAGCGGCCTCGTCTTGAGCCAGCTCCTCGCCGAGGTGAAGGAGAAGAAGGCGAGCGAGTGGCTCGCGACGGTGCGCGCGTCCGAGGACAAATCACGCGCCAAGATGGAGGCCGAAATCACGAGCGACGCGAGCCCGCCCAACCCGCTCCGCGTGTGCGCCGAGCTCGGCAAGCGCCTCGGCAAGAACGACGTGATCATCGGCGACGGCGGCGACTTCGTCGCGACCGCCGCGTACGTGCTCAAGCTCGAGCACCCGCAGCTCTGGATGGATCCGGGCCCGCTCGGCACGCTCGGCGTCGGCCCCGGATATGCGATGGCCGCCAAGCTCGCTCGCCCCGACGCGAACGTCGTGCTCGTGTACGGCGATGGGTCGTTTGGCCTTCATGGCCTCGAGTTCGAAGCGATGATTCGACAGAACATCCCTGTCGTCGCCGTGATCGGCAACGACGCGGGCTGGACGCAGATCCGCCGCGGCCAAGTCGAGCTCTACGGCCTGGAGCGCGCGCCCGCGACGGCGCTCGACTACACACGTTATGACAAGGTCGTCGAGGCGATGGGCGGCTTCGGCGCGTGGGTCGAGCGCGTCGAGGACCTCGGCCCCGCGCTCGACGCGGCCTTCGCCGCCGGCAAACCCGCCTGCGTCAACGTGAAGATCGCCAAGAGCGATTTCCGCAAGGGCGCCATCAGCGTTTGAGAGGAGCGCGCGTTGGAGCTCCGCTTCGTCGCGCCGCGGCTCGTTCACCTCGACGAGGTCGACACCGAGGTGGTGTGCTGCTCCGTCTGGAGCGACGCGCGGCCGTCCCACGGCGTCGCGGGGCTCTGTGATTTCCGGCTCGCGGGGCGAATCTCGGCGCTGCAGCGCAGAGGCCACATCACAGGCGATCTCGGCGAGGTGGTGCTCCTGCCGGGCAAGCCCAAGACGAGCTTCGATAAAATCCTCCTCTTCGGCGCGGGCGCGCGCGCCTCGTTCGACGAGGAGGCGTTTCAAAAGGTGCTCGTCGCCATGCTCGACACCATCGAGGACTTGGCCTCTCGCGGCCCCGTCATCGAGCTGCCCGGCAGGCACGACAACCTCATCACCCCCGAGCGCGCCGCGGATCTCTTGCTCGCCGCGGCGGCGAGGCGGGGTGAGGTGAGCCCCACGGGAGACCTCTTTACGCTGGTCGAGGGCGCGGACGACAGGCAGCGCATCACCGAGCACATGATCGAGGAGCGACGCAGGATTCGGAGGGTGCTCTGAGCGCGGTGTTGGCCGGCCTCACCGCGTCTTGGAGATCAGCGCCTGGAGCCGCGGCGAGATGTTGTCGACCGCGCCCGATCCCTTGATGGATCCCTCGATTTGCTCGCCGCTGCCCGTGCCGTCCGCGCGCGGCACCGCGAAGAGCGGGATCATCTTGGACGCATACCCCGCTTTGGCCAGGTTGTCTTTGTCCTCGTCCAAGTCGTACTCCAAAAAGCGCACGTCCCCAAAGGCCTGATCCAATTCGCCTTTGAGCACCGCCTCGTGGAACCTCGTACAAGGCTCGCACCACGGCGCGCCCACGTACACGAGGAGCCGTTTGCCGTCCGCCTTGGCGCGCGACAGCTCCTCCCGCACCGTCTCTTGTACGTTGGATCCAGGCTTGGCCGTGACGATGGTGGCTTTGCCGCGGACCGCGGCGGGCGGAGCGGGCTTGTCGCTGTCCTTCGTGATGGTGGGAGCGTCCTTTTGGCCGCAGGCAGGAGCCGTGACGAGCGCCGCCGCGAGCGCAGCCCAAAGCACCACCGTCCGGCGAGCGCCGCTACACCGCATCACCGAAGGGCCTTTTCGAGCCGCTCGATGAACGTGTCAATCACCTTGACACGCGCGTAATACTTGTCGTTCGCCTCGACCAGCGTCCACGGCGCGATCTCCGTGCTGGTCCTGTCGACCATGTCGCAGATGGCGCGCTCGTACGCAGGCCATTTATCGCGGTTGCGCCAGTCCTCGGCCGTGATCTTGACGCGCTTGAACGACGTGGCCTGCCGCTCCTCGAAGCGCCGGAGCTGCTCGTCCAAGCTCACGTGGAGCCAATACTTGACGAGCACGGTCCCGTTCTGGACGAGCTCGTCCTCGAAGTCGTTGATCTCGAGGTACGCGCGCATGTAATCGCTCTCGGTGCAATACCCCTCGACGCGCTCGACGAGCACGCGGCCGTACCACGATCGATCGAAGATCGCGACCTTGCCTTTGCGCGGCAAATGCCGCCAAAAGCGCCACAAATAAGGCTGCGCGCGCTCCTCTTCGGTCGGCGCGGCCACGGGGATGAGCGTGTAGAGCCGCGCGTCGAGGGCCGCCGTGATCCTGCGGACGGCGCCGCCTTTGCCCGCCGCGTCCATGCCTTCGAACACAGCGACCACCGATCGATCCTTGAAGCGCTCGTGACGCGCGAGCAGGGCGAGGTCGCGCTGGCGTTTTTCGAGCCGCGCCTCGTACGTGTCCTTTTCGAGCTTGAGCGACAAATCGAGCTTGCCGAGGAGGTTCACGTCATCGACGGGCGGGAGGAAAGGCGCGGTGTGCGTCTCGGTCGGCTTGGGCTTGGGCTCGTCGATGCGGCGGCGCAGCGCGGCCAAGAGCGCCTTGCCCACGGTCAAGCTGCGGTAGCGGGGACAAGCGCCCTCGACCACGATCCACGGCGCCTCCGCGGTGCTGGTCTCACGCAGCGCGCGCTCGGAGACCTTGCGAAAGCGGTCGTACATCTTGAGGTGCTTGCGATCGAGGTCGGTCACGCGCCAGCGTGTCTTCTGCTTGGAGGCGAGCTTGTCGAGCCGCTCCTCCTGCTTTTGCTTGGAGAGGTGGAACCAGAACTTGAGGATGAGCGCGCCCTCGGCGGCGAGCATGCGCTCGAAGCGGCGGATCTCTTCCATGCGGTGATCCAAGTCCGAGTCGCTCGATCGCCTGTAGACGCGATCGATGATCGGCGTCGTGTACCACGACGTGAAGAAGATCCCGACCTTGCCTTTGGGCGGGAGGAGCCGCCAAAAGCGGAACGACCGCGGGCGCTCGGTCTCTTCGGCGGTGGGCGCGTCGAGCGCGTGGACCTGGATGTGGCGCGGGTCCATCCACTCGTTGAGGAGGTTCACCGTCTCGCCTTTGCCCGCGCCGTCGACCCCCGAGATGAGCACGATCACCGGGAATTTCTTGGCTTGGAGCAGATCGTATTGGGCGTCGAGCAGCGCCTCGCGGAGCGCGGGGACCTCCGCTTCGTACCGCTCTTTGTCGATGGTGTGCCCGAGCTCTGCCGATTCGAACATGG
>CAYTJL010000074.1:17820-37411 GCA_964437785.1 uncultured Polyangiaceae bacterium | reverse complement strand
GGGGGGCTCGCGGGCGCCTTCACGCTCGCGCGACTCGCGGACGCCGCGTCGCGACCAACGTCGGCCGCGCCTTCGCTCGGCGCGCGACCGCGCGGCGCGGGGTCGCCCTCGCGCCCGACCGAATACCCGCCGCTCGCGCGCCTGCCGAGCACGGCGGCGGGCGGCGGAGGGAGATCGTGAACGGGCTGGAACAGCGAGGATTGCGCCTCGGCCGCGGCGCGCTCGAGCGCTTCGAGATCGAGATCGATCGAGGGCTCGGAGTCGATCCGAAACTTCTTGGCAGGGCCCGCGGCTTCGGTCGGTGTGGGCGCGGACGCGGCGCTCGCGTCGCCTCCGCGCTCGTGGAGGATCTTCGGATCGATCTCGAGCCGAGGCCGCGGAGACGGCCTTCGCATCGATCGCGGCGGTACGGCCGGCGGAGGCTCGGGCGCGGGCTCGACGGGGACAGGCGCCGTGTTGATGCGTTGCGGGGGAGGCTCTTCGCGCGCCTCGGGCACGCGCAGGGCGACGGTCGGTGCGCTCGCGAGCTCGGTGCGAACAGGCTCCATCGGCGCGGTCGGCGCGACGGACTCCGGGGGATGGACGGGCTCGATCGGAGGCAGCGCGGGCGCGGGCGCAGCAGCAGGTGCAGGCGCAGGCGCAGGCTTCGGCGCGGGCTTCTGTCCGCGGACGCTCACGGGCCCCGCGGCGTCGTCGAACAGGTGATCGAACTGGCCGTCGCGCAGGGCGATGAACATCGCCTTGTGCTGCTCTTGCATCATCGCGCGCACGGTCTCGGTGAGCGCGGGACGATCGAGGTGCTCGGCGTACGACGTCTTGGTCGTCTTGAGGATGCGCCCGCCATCCGCGAAGAGGTGCGTGATGATGTGCGGGTGTTTGACGCCCGAGTCCTCGGTTTGAATATGGAAGATACGGCCCTTGTGCCGGACGTTGTTGTTGAATCCGAGCAGCGGAGACGTGACTTTCACGGCCGGCCGTCCACGAGGGTGCCTCGTACCATACGGCAACGCGAGGCTCTCGCATAGATCCCTTGGCCCGCTTGTGCTCTATCTTGCGACCGGAGAGCGACCGGAGCCGCCGGATGAAGGAAAAGACCGCGCTGATCGTCATCTCGGGGGTCTCGACCGGGGGGCTCCTGGCGAGCTACGACCGCGCCTTCGCCGCGTTCGGGTACACGAGCCGCTACTTCGATCCCACCGCGACGCGCGACGCGCTCATCCCGTTCGCGAAGCTCGTGCGGCCCGCGCTCAACCATCTCGACTTCGTCTCGCTCAACGTCCGCGCGAACCGCGCGCTCGTGACCGAGGCCATCCGGCTCGATCCGAGCCTGATCATCGTCTGCGCGACCGAGCCGATTCGTCCGGGCACGCTGCTCCAGCTGAAGGTGAGCTTGCCCTCGACGCCCATCGTCGCCATCCACCCCGATCAGCCGATCCGCATCCCGGACGGCGCGTTCGCGGCGCTCCCGCTCTACGACGTGTTCGGCGTCCACGCGAAATCGAGCGTGGATCTCTTGAAGCGCGCGGGCTGCACGAACGCGTTTTACCTGCCGTGCGCGGCCGATCCGTGGCTGCACCACCCCGAGGACCTCACGGCCGAGGAGCGCGCGCGCTTTCAGTGCGACGCCATCTTCGCCGGCAACTGGAGGGCCGAGCACGAGGACATCTTCCGCGTGTTCGAGGGGAGCTCGATCGATCTCGCGGTGTGGGGCTCGAACAACTGGGATCGCTACGGCCGCCACGCGTGGGTGCGATCGCGGTGGCGCGGCCGCGGGCTCGCGTTCGGAAGCGAATACGCGAAGGCGCACCAAGCCGCGAAGGTGTGCTTGAACCCGATCGATCCGCTCGATCATCCGGCGCACAACCAGCGGGTCTTCGAGCTGCCCGCGTGCAAGGTGTTCTCGATCGTCTCGCGCACGAGCGAGGTGACCGAGCTGTTCCGCGAGGGCGAGACCGTCGAGTGCTTCGGCGACGCGAGCGAGCTGCTCGACAAGGTGCTCCGCTACCGCGACGCGCCCGAGGAGCGGCGCCGCATCGCCGAGGCCGCGTACGAGCACGTCGTTCACGGCGGCCACACGTACCGCGATCGGGCGCGATCGATCCTCGACGTGCTCGGCCTGTGATCCCGCTCCTGATAACGTGCTCGCGATGATCGCGCGTGCCTTCGCCCTCGCCGCAGCTCTCTCCTTCGTGTCGTGCGCCTCGACGGACGTCGCGCCCGCGGCGCCCTCTCCCGAGGTCTCGGCGACGACTCCTCCTCTCGCGTCGAGCGCCGCGCCGCCTCCCGCGATGAGCAGCTCCGCGCCGCCGCCCGCGGCCATCGACGGAGCGCTGCCCGCGATCGCGATCGGCAAGGACGCGACGGTGCTCGAGACGTACGGGCAGCGCGCGCAGATTGATTATTTCATGTCGCCCGGATCGCGCATGGGCGACGGATCGCCCGTCGGCATCGAGGTCCACGGCGTCACGGGGCTCAAGGATAAAGGGGCCTCCGAGGTGTTCCCGTACGACGAGCGGATCGAGCTCTACGGCGTCGGGCTCGAAGGCAAGCTCGACGTCGCGGGCATCGAGGAGAGAGGCAAATCGTCGGGATCGATCGGTCCGTGGCAGGGGTTTCGGGCCAAGGGGGCGGGCGTCGAGATCGCCGTTCAAAAGGGCGCGAGCGCCAAGGTCTTGCTCTTCTTCGTCAAGGCACCACCGCTCGGCCCCGTCGCGCCGCTGCTCCCGGATCCCGAGCGCCCGGGCCGCGCGCCCAAGGCCTCGACGACGTTTGCGCGCAAGGTGCCTATCTCCTTGTTCGACCTTACAAAACAGGCCGATTTGTCGTGGGGAGGCGGCGCAAACCACGCTCGCATCGGCTGGGAGGATCCCTCGTTTGGCATCGTGATCGACGCGCTCGTGATGTCCAAAGACAGCAAGGTCGCCGAGCACACGCACGACGCCTCGTGGGAGTGCCTTTATCTGATCGAGGGCGAGGGGGATTTCGTGCTGGAGGGCAAGGCGCGCCGCATCGGCCGCGACGCGCGCGTCTGCGTGCCGATGGGCAAAAAACACGCATGGATCCCGACCGGCAAAGAGCCGCTCGTGGCCGTCCAGGTTTATGCGCCGCCGGGGCCGGAGCAGCGGTTTAAGCATCTCCGTTGACGGGGCTTCTATCCGCTTGTCGCTCTGGTATCGTAGCCGCCCCCGTGCTCGCCCCCGATCCGCTGCGCGTCGCCATGCTCTCTCGTGCCTCGGCCGGCGCGCTCGCGTGGCAAATGGGGGGCACGACGCGGATCACGCTCGCCATCAAGGCGCGCTTCAAGATCCAGAACCAAGCGGTGATGGAGCCCATCGATCCGTCACCGCTCGTCCGCGAGGACTTCTCGCGCACCCCGAACGGCAGCCTCGACGAGCCGTGTGAGCTCGTGCCGTATCTGCCCTCCGCGGGCATCGTCGTCAAAGGGCACGCTTGGGCGCCGAGCACGGCCACGCCCGCGCGCGCGGTGTCGGTGCGCCTCGCGGTGTTCCGCGGCGCGTGGCTCATCGACAAGACGCTTCACGTCTACGGCGATCGGCGCCCCGGCGAGACCAGCGCGCAGCCCTTCTCGCGGCTGCCCATCGTGTACGAGCGCGCGTACGGCGGCCAAGGCGTCGACGCGAACCCCGCGGGCATCGGCGCGGGCTCGCCGTTGCTGCCCAACATCATCGACGCGCGCGACGCGCGAAAGCCCGGTGGATTCGGCCCCATCGCGCCGGGCTGGCCCGCCCGCGCGAGGCTCGCGCCGCGGATGCCCTCGATCCGAAACGGCGTGATGGTGCTGCCCGAGGGCTTCGCCGCGCACTACTTCCAAGCCGCTCCGCCCGATCAGCAAATCGAGCGGCTCTACGGGGACGAGTGGCTCTTCCTCGAAGGGATGCACCCCGACATGCCGCGTTTGTCGACGCGGCTGCCGTCCGCGCGCGGCGCGGCCATGCGCTATCGCACCGACGGCGTCGCGCCGCGGCCCATCGAGATGATCGCCGACACCGTCATCGTCGACATGGACAGCCTCACGTGCGCCGTCTTGTTCCGCGGCAACTTCGCGCTCGAACCAGGCGAGTCGCCGGCGATGTTCCGCGTGTTCGCGGGCGTCGAGATGCCCGACGCGCCGCTCGAATGGCCCGACGTCGACGATTTAATCGATCGCGCCGCGCAGCACGCGCAAGCCGCGCCGCCGCCGCGTCCATCGCAGCCCGGCGTCGCCGCGCCGGTCGCGCAGGACAAGCCCGCGACAGGGCCCGTCGCGCCCGCCGCGGTGCCGAAGATTTTTCAAGACGACGACGACGCCGACGATCTCAAGACCACCGCGCGCGTCATCCCGTTCAACGCGCCTCGCAAAGCCGCATCCGCGCCCGCTCCTCAGGTCCACGGCGGAGGCTCCGCGAGCGGCCCCTCCGCGCCCGCTCCCCCCGTCGTTCGCAACGAGCTGCCCAAGATCATCGACGACGATCCCAGCATGGAGACCGCGGCCATCTCGGCGCACGATCTCGCGGCGCGCCTCAAGGCCATCGCGCCGTTCGCGATCGCGGAGCCGGGCAAGAAGAGCGGGCCGAGCGAGGCGATCCCCGGCGCGCCTTGGCGTGTTCCGCAGGCGAGCGCGCCGCAGCCGTCTTCGCAACCTTCGTCCGAGGACGCGACGCAGGGCTTCAGCATCGAGGAGATCCACGCGCGCGCGAAGCGGCCCATCGCGCCGTTCGCGATCGCGGAGCCCGGCGCGCTCATGCCCGACAAACATCGCGAGCTGCCGGGCGCGCCCTGGAGCGTGCCCGCGCCTTCGGTGATCGACGACCCGACGTCGCACACCGCGCATCACCTGGCGCCGATCGCGATCTCCGCGCCGCCCGAGTCTCCGCTCTTTGGATCGAGGCCCGATCCATCGCCGCCTGCGCCGTTCGGCGGATCGAGGCCCGATCCATCGCCGCCTGCGCCGTTCGGCGGATCGAGGCCCGATCCATCGCCGCCTGCGATGTTCGGCGGATCGAGGCCCGAGCCTGCGCCGTTCGTCGCGAAGCCCGCGCCGTTGATCCCCGCGCTGCCGCCCATCCCTTCGGCGTTCGCGCCCGCGCCGCCTCCGCCGCTCGCGCCGCCGCCTCCGCCGCCCGCGAAGCTCCCGACGTCCCCTGCGATCCCCGCGTTGCCCGCGATCCCTGCGTTGCCTGCGATCCCCGGCAAATCCGCGCCGGAGCCCGAGATCGCCGCGCCCCCGGGCAGCCCGCGCGCGGCGCTCCTCGCCAAGCTCGCCGCGGGCGAGTCGCTGCGCGGGCTCGATCTCACGGGCGCGGATCTCCGCTCTATCCCGTGGAGAGGCGCGTCGCTCTCCGGCGTCGTCCTGCGCGACGCGAAGCTCGCGGGCGCGGCGCTCGCGGGCGCCAAGCTCGCGGACGTCGATCTGTCAGGCGCCGATTTGTCGGGCGCGGATCTGTCGGGCGCCGACATGGCGCGCGCGGATTTGTCGCGCGCCGATCTGTCGGGCGCGAAGCTCACCGACGCGTCGCTCGCCGACGCCAAGCTGAACGGCGCCAAGCTCGCGTCCGTCGCGGCGGCCCGATCGACGTGGGATCGATCCGATCTGCGCGACGCCAAGCTCACGGGCGCCGATCTGAGCGAGGCGAGCTTTCAGCGCGCCTCGTGCGCCAAGGCCGATTTTTCGAGCGCCAAGCTCGCGCGCGCCGACATGCAGCGCGCGACCGCGGACGGCGCGATCTTCAACAACGCGTCGCTCGGCGGCGCGGATCTCCGCCACGCCCGCTTCCTCGGCGCGTCGTTCGAAGGCGCGGATCTGCGCGAGGCGTACGGCTCCAAGGCCGACTTCTCCAAAGCGAGCTTCGCGCGCGCGACGCTCAACGGCGTGCAGCTCCGCGCGTCGAGGCTCAAAGAGGTGAACCTCTCGGGCTCCGTGCTCGACGGCGCGGACCTCCGCGACGCCGATCTGGAGCGGGCCGATCTGCGCGGCTCGTCGCGCGTCGGGGCGAGGGTGCAAGGCGCCAACACGCGCGACACCATCGAGTGAGATCGCTTTACGAGCGAGCCTTTGGGCGGCTACGCTGCGCGTTCCATGAGACTCCTTCACGCAGCGTGGGCCCCCCTCACCCTTCTTATCGGCTTTGCGTGCTCCGCGACAGGCGGCAATAGCAGCGCGAGCGGGACCTCCGGCACGGGGGGCCACGGCGGAGAGGGCGCCGCGTGCAACACGTGCCTTGGGACCACGTACACGCCGTGTAACCCCAACGGCACCCCCGGCACGCCCGTCGTGTGCCCGGACGCGTGCGCGCCCGGCAAAGGGTGTGTGCTGTGCGTGCCGGGCTCGACCACGTGCGTCGGCAACGAGGTCCACGAGTGCTCCGCGGACGGCCAAAACTTCGATAAAGTCGTCGAGACGTGCGACGTGGCCGGCGGCAAAGTGTGCTCCCAAGGGGCTTGTGCGGGGGCCTGTCAGGTCGCGGCCGATCAACCCTCCAACGTGGGGTGTGAGTTCTGGGCGGTGGACCTCGACCAGCAAGACGGCCTCAACGACCCTGCGAGCGAGCCTTGGGGCGTCGCCCTCTCCAACGTGGGTCAGAGCCCCGCCAACGTCACCATCGAGATCAACACCGCTCCTCAGGGACAGCCCATCTCGACCATGGTGGTGCAGCAGATCACGGTGCCTCCCGGCACGCTGGAGGCGCTCGTCCTGCCCACGCGCGAGCTCGACTGCGGGGTCAAGCCCAACGACTATCTGTCCCCCGGGACGTGCCTCTCGTCGAACGCGTATCGCATCACGTCGTCGTCGCCCATCGTGGTGTATCAATTCAACGTCTTCACCAACGCGTACTCCAACGACGCCTCGCTCCTCCTGCCCTCGAACGCGCTCGGCAAGTTCTACCGCGTGATCGGCTGGGGCGCGGGCCACCCCATCCCCATCGCGTTCCCCGGCATCGGCACCATCGTCGACAGGTCGTACGTCACCATCGTCGGCTCGCAGCCCGGGACCGAGGTCACGGTCAAGCCGAGCTGGCGAATCAAGGGCAACCCGCCTATCGCGGCGACGCCCGCGGGCGGCCAAATCAAGGTCACCATCGGCCCCTTCGACGTGCTCAACCTGGAGACGGACGACGCTACGTTCCAAGACGATCCCGCCACCATGGCCGATTTGAGCGGCACGCTGGTGACGGCGAGCAAGCCTATCGCCGTGTTCTCGGGCGTCGAGACCACGGGGGCGCCGGGGAGCCTCCAAGTGCCCACGCCGCCGGGGTGGATGAGCGGCGACTCGTGCTGCTTGGACCACCTCGAAGACCAGCTCTTCCCGGCCGAGTCGGTGGGGACTCAATACGTGATCACGAGGAGCCCTGTCCGGTCCACGAGCTCGTTCCGCGAGCCCGACGTGCTGCGCTTCGTGGGCGTCGCCGAGCCCGCGACGGTGCTCACCAACCTGCCTTCGCCCTTCAGCACGTTCACGCTCCAGCCGGGCGAGGTCAAGACCACGTGGACGCAGGACAACATCATCGTCTCGTCGGACAAGCCCATCATGGTGGGCCAGATCCTCGTGAGCAATCAATACGTCGACGGGACGTACATCGGTGATCCTTCGCTCACCATCTATCCGCCCGCGGTCCAATACAGGAGCGACTACGTCATCTTGACGCCTCCTTCGTGGAGCGAGAACTGGGTCGTCATCGCCGCGGAGCCCGACACGATGGTCACCATCGACGGGCTCTTCCCCACCTGCGACGTCGAGCCCGCGGGCACGGTCGGCGGCAAGACCTACGAGTCGCGCGTCTGCCCGCTCACCGAGGGCGTCCACAAGATCGCGGGCGACAAGCCCTTTGGCATCGTGGCCTACGGCTACGGCGCCGCGGGGTCGTATGCGTTCGCGGGCGGCGCCGACGTCAAGCGGGTTTACGACCCGCCGATCATCGAATAACCAAGGCCTCTTTTGCTCGGACATTCCCTGTCCGTGCATCGCGCGATCCGTGCTTTTCGCCGGACGGGGGCGGGGGTACGACGGGACTATGGCAACCATCGCTCCCCCCCGTCTCTCCACGGAGGACATCCAGGCTGTCCGCGACTTCACGGTTCGAAAGACGCTGGAGCAAGCGCAGGCCTTCATCGAAGGTCTCTCTCAGCTCCTCGGCGACGCTGATCACGACGACGACGCCCGCGCGCTCATCGGTGAGCTCGACAGCGTCGGTATCACCGGCAAAGACATCGACGTCCTCGCGCGCGAGGGGTTCGCGCTCATCGAGGCCGCCGCCGATCGCGACCGAAAGGCCGAGATCTTCCACGCGGCCGTCAAGGACGCCGGGCGTCGTGAGCGCATGCTCTATGAGCGGCTCTCGGCGCTCGCGCGTATGTTGCGCCTCAAGCTCGATGGGCGCGCGCCCGCGCTCGCCAAGCTCGGTATTCCGGCCGACGGTCAAGCGCCGACGGTCAAGCTGCCTCCGGCGCGCGCCGAAGGGCAAGGCGCGGCCACCACGCGTCCTCCTCCGATGTGAGATGTGATAAAAGGAGAGCCGGAGCTGGGAGGATCGAGCCGCTTTTCCACGCTGACCACCATTGGCCCGCCCTCCCGGCTCCGTCTCTCTGCGGGCCACGTGTCAAGCAAGCCCAGTGCCGATCGCGAACACCTTGGATTTTAGGTATGTCTGCGATCGGTGTTAAGATCTTACCGGCGTAGGATTCGCTCAGCTCTTCTTGGTGACGGGCTTGGGGTCGGGCGGCGTCGGCGTCTCGCGCGCGGCCTCGCGGCTCGCCGAGCGCTTGAGCGTTGACTCGACGAGCGACACCAGCGTCACGAGCGGGACAGGCTTCGTCAAGAAGAAGACCGCGTGCCGGCGCAGCGCGCGGATGCGCGCCTGATCCGACATGTCCGCCGTGATGATGTAGATGGGCGTGTCGCGGTTGGGCCCGGGCTTGGTCGAGAGCGTGTGCAGGATGACGAAGCCGTCGATCACCGGCATGTGCAGGTCGAGCAGGACCACGCCGTACTTCTTGGTGCCGAGCAGCCGCAGCGCCTCGGCGCCGTTCGACGCTTGCTCGATCTCGCCGAGAGGCCGGAGCGCCCGCGCGAACATCGTTCGAATGGTCAGGTCGTCGTCAACGATGAGGATGTCCGCCATGGCGCGCGCCCGAGCGTACCTCAACACGGCCCAAAGAGCGCGGGCAACTTTGTGCGCCGGATCCGTCCGCGGTGTCGCGATATCGGAGTTGGGTCACTTCATGGCAACGCCGCCTTGGCGCTTCAAGCCGAGGCCGGCCAAAAAGAGGTCTGGAGCATCGACCAAGGCGTTTGGACGGCTGAGATCCCCTCCCGAGCGATCGCGCAGGATGCCGAGGTCGATCATGATGTCGAAGAGGCCCGCCGGTTCATCGGCCGGCGCGGGCGTCGCGCCCCAAAGCGCGTCCCAATCCTTTTTGAACAAGCGCTCGATCTCGCGCCGTTCGCACGGGACCTTCGTGCCCGCGATGCGCGCTTTGACCTGTTCGAGCCAAGGGCACTCATTCGCGATCATCCGCACGACCTGATCGTGGGAGACGTCGTCGAGCGCGCGGCGAATCGAGGTGTGGTGAATGAGCTTTGGGGGGTTGGCCTTTCTTCGATCAATTTCGATCTCCGAGGCCCTCTCGATCAAACGAGCGAACGGTCTCGGCTGGGTCTTACCGCGGCCATCTCGGGTATGGTCCAAGATCCAGCGAAAGGTCTTCCCTTTGCCAGGGTTCGGCCCCATGAATTCGCCCATCAACCGATGGATCAAGGGCTTTGCGTCCTCTGCTCTCGTAAGGATGGGGATACGTCCGAGATCAGGATCTACGTTGAAGCTGAGCTTGGCCTTCTTGCAATAGTCCCAAAGATCATCGTCGAAGTTGGCGATGCGCTTCACGAGCATCGCATAGAGGTTGCGATCGCTCCATGTCAGCTCAATGCGGTTGGCCGCGAGCTTGGCCAGATCTGCGCCCGCGAGGCCGGTGTGGCGGTGAAAGAGATCCGTCCTCAAAAAGACCTTGGCGCGGATTCGCCGCCACCTTCGGGCATAGCTCGCCCAAAGCGAGATTAACCCCCTCGTGGCGTATCCCATGGCCTGCCAGTTCGAATGACCCAACGTGTCGAGCTCGTCATAACCGATGAAGATCCAGCCGTTCTCGCGTTGGAGCCTCTGCTCCAAGCGATCGAGCGCGAGCACCGGCTCGTCGCCCGCGGCGAGGAAGGCATCGTGGTTGTCTTTGGCCGCGCCGCCCTGAAGCGCGAAGAACGCTTCGAGGCGCTCTTGGGCTTGCTCGTCGAGATGGGGTCGCAACGTGCGGACCAAATAAGCGAGCCAGAGGTTCAACATGCTGTCGCGGTCGTCGGCGTGCTCCTGAGCAAAGCGACGGATCGAGGTCCCATCAGGAAACTCAGCGCCGAGCGGGTAACCTTCGACCCAATGAGCATTGGATGACGGCAAGCGGACGTTGGTCGCGTGACGCGCGATCGCGGGCAACAGCCTCTCGCGCAGCACCGCGCGGAAGAGCTCCGACTTGCCAGCGCCGCGCTCTCCGATCACCAAGACCACATCTGGATCGAACGCGCGCGCGTGCTCGGGGATGGGGAGGAACGTGCGTTTGAACGACTCAGAGGTCTCGAGCTCGGGCTGACCGCGGGCGCCGACGTGCGTGAGGAGACGGAGCAGCTTCTCCTGCTCCTCCAGCGTGACGTGGCTCATGACAGATCCTCCACCTCGAACTGCGCCGCGATCCGCGCGGACAAAGCTGCGTGATCACGAGAGGTGGCCAAGAGGTCAGCGACATTGTCGATAGACTTGAAATGAGCGAGGTGCGGATCGTAGGAGACCGCGATCGCGCGATGGGGCGCGTCGTCGTTGTCCATGTCGCCCACCCGAAGGATGTCGTCCCGCTCGTCGGTGATGTCTTGGGCCTCGCCATAGTAGCGATCGCGAAAATCCCTCTCTGCCCGTGAGTCAAAATCTCGCCGCGAGCTCTCGAATTGTTCGACGGGGACCATCGCGTGAACGAGCAGGCAACCTGCTTGGGCAAGCCCTTTGACCACGCGCTCCTTTCCGAGGCGATCGATAACAATGCCCAAACCTTGCCAGCTCTGCTCCGAGCCGGTGCCGAAGAGCACGTGCAGGTGAGCGAGGCCGCTCAACGCGAGGCCCGAGGGCTCACCGAGCCCGGCGCGGCAGTCGATCAAGATCCAGTGAGGCGCGAGATCCTCTTTGATTTGAAGGAGCAGCGCGGGGAGCCCAGCGGCGTTGTTCGGCGAGGGCTCCATGTCCACCCGCGCGAGCTTGCGCAGATATTCTCCGTCGATGCGCCCGGCGGGAAACACCAGGATCTCGCCGGATCCCGTCACCGTCGGCCTTCGACAAGGTTGATAGTAATCGCTGAGATCGACCGCGCCATGCGGCCTTTCGAGGAGGTAATCCACCACTCCCCATTGCGGCTCGGCGAGGGCGCGGACCTCCTCACCGTCCTCATCGCGTGACACGAGCTCCTCCGCGAAGAGGGCGCCCGCGCCCGGAGCGTCGAGGTCAAAGTCGATGACGGCGACCCGCTCGCCCAAACGAGCACGCGTGATCGCGAAGGAAGCGAGCGCGGTCGTGCGGCCGGCGCCGCCCTTGAAGGAGTAGAATGACACGATCGGGGGCGAGCCCGACCAGAGCGGATCGGTGAGGGGGGTGAGCCACCCCCCGCGGCTGCGGTGCCGATCCGTGATGCGGAGTGACTTGGACCCCGCCTCGACACCGTCGCTCCACACGCTCTCGTAGAACAACTTGTCGGCGTACCCGGCCTTCGGCGTGACGACTTGCACGTCGCCGGTCCAAAAGGGGGCTCCGACAGCGCCCGAGAGCTTCGCGCCGATCTCACCTTGTGCCGCGGCCTCCGCGCCCTCTTTGGGCCACACCACCACATGGATCCTGCCAAAGAGATCATCGAGCATCGCGGCGCGCTCGATGGATTGGCTCTCGCGCATCAACGCCTGGAGCGCCGAGACCGCGTCTCTTCGGGCTTCGTCCATGTGCTTCACAAGAGCCCGTCCTTTCGCATCTCGAGCACGGTCGCCTCGTAGAGCGCCTCCGCCTCGTTGAAGAAGGCCGTCGCCTCAGCTTGGGTGAGGCGCTCTGGTAAATAACGCGACTCGACGCTCCAGCGCGCTTCGATGGTCGGGGCCAACCCCAACGCAGGTTGGTATTTGGCCGTCCTGCCGCTGAAAGGCGCCGCGCTGAGCCAGTGGAGCGCCCTGCCGCTCAACACACCCAAATCGTGCCCGCGCGCGTCGCGCGTCGTAGCTCCGCTGGTCCCCACCAAGATAACCGACTTGAGCGAGCACTCCGCCACGTACCCGGCCAAATACGCTGTCCCGTCCCATCGATCGCAAGCGTAGAGCGCCGCTGCGTCGCTGAGGTGTTTTGCGGCGGCGTCGGGGTGATCCTCGCCGCTCGCCATGCGGAGGCTGGACATGGCCCCGTGACTACCCCTTTTTGAGCCTCATTTCCACTAATTTGAGGCTTTGGCCCGCGCGAAGAGCTCGCGCAGCACCTTGCCCGTCGCGGTCTTGGCTTTGGCGACCGCGCTCGGCGGGCCCTCGGCCACGATGCGCCCGCCCTCGGCGCCGCCCTCGGGCCCGAGCTCAATCACATGATCGGCGGAGGCGATGACGTCGGGGTGGTGCTCGACCACGACGAGCGTGTGGCCTTGGGTGACGAGCCTGTCGAGCACGACAATGAGCTTCTTGACGTCGGTGAGATGAAGGCCCGTCGTGGGCTCGTCGAGCACGTACAAAGTGGGTTTGCTCCGCGTGCTGCACTCGGCCGCGAGCTTGAGCCGCTGCGCCTCGCCGCCCGAGAGCGTGTGAGAGCCTTGGCCGATGTGCAGATAGCCGACGCCCAAGTCACGCATGGTGGCGAGCGGCTCGGCGATCTTGGTGTGCGTCGCGAGCACCTCGGCGGCCTCCTCGGCCGAGAGGTCCAACATCTCTCCAATGGTCTTTCCGAGATAACGCACCTCCAACGTGGCCGGCTCGAAGCGCGCCCCGCCGCACGCCTCACACACCGTGGTGACGTCGGGCAAAAACGACATCTCGTGGCTCTTGACCCCTTGGCCGTCGCACCCCGAGCACCGCCCGCCCGCGCCCGTGTTGAACGAGAAGCGCGCCGCCGAATACCCCCTCACCTGCGCCTCGGGCGAGGCCGCATAGAGCCTCCGCACCTCGTCCCAAACCCCCAAGAACGTGGCCGGAACGCTGCGCGGCGTGCGGCCGATGGGCGATTGATCGACCGCCATCACCCGCGTGATGCTCTTCGGCAGCGCGATGGAGTCGTGCGGGCCGGGCTCAGGCGCCGTGAGCGCCCGCGCCTTGCGCGCCGCCGGATAGAGCACGTGCCGGACGAGCGTGCTCTTGCCCGACCCCGAGACGCCCGCGATCACCGTCAAACGCCCTACGGGGATGCGGCAGAGATCGCCCTTCAGGTTGTGCGCGCGCGCGCCCTTGAGCTCGATGTGCTCTTTGGAGGGGCCGAGCGCCTTTCGCGCGGCGAGCAGCTCACCCTCTTTGGAGAGCGCATGTCCGGTGGGGGAGTCGGGATGGGCGAGCACCTCGCCCGCCGGCCCCGCCGCCACGATGTGACCACCTCCGCGCCCGCCCGAGGGGCCGAGATCAATCAAGTAGTCTGCGGCGCGGATGGTGTCCGCGTCGTGCTCGACCATGAGCACCGTGCTGCCCATCGACACGAGCCTTCGGAGGTTCGATAAGAGCCGCTCGGTGTCGCGCGGGTGAAGGCCGATCGTCGGCTCGTCGAGCACGTAGAGCGCGCCGGTGAGCCCGCTGCCGAGCTGCGCCGCGAGCCGCAAACGCTGCATCTCTCCGCCCGAGAGCGTGGCCGCGCGCCGGTCGAGCGACAAATACCCGAGGCCCACCTCGAGCACGAATTCGAGCCTCCTTCGAAGCTCCTTGAGCGGCGCCTCGGCGATGCGCGCGCGATCCCCCGAGAACGAGAGCGCCCGCGCCCACCGCGTCGCGTCCGTGATCGAGCGCATCGAGACCTCGTGATACCGATCGCCCAAGAGCCTCACCGAGCGCGGCAAAGGCGAGAGCCGCGAGCCGCCGCACGACGGGCAGGGATCAGGGGCCGTGTCGCCGGAGAGCGCCTCGGGGCCCCCCTCCACGCCCGCTCCCTCGCAGTCTTCGCATTTGCCTTGTTTGGTGTTGAACGAGAACCAGCGCGGATCGAGCTCCGGGACGCCGGTCCCGCAGCGCGGACAGGTGCGGCTCGTGGAGAGGAGCTGCTCGTCGCCGTTCGGCGCTTTGACCTTCACCGCGCCTTTGCCGAACGCGAGCGCGCGATCGAAGAGGCGCCGGTCGAGGTCCTTGAGCTTGCCCTCGAAGATCACGAGATCAATCGAGTGCTCCATGGTCTTCTTGAGGCGCGGCGGCTGATCGGTGTTGACCTCCACGCCGTCGGCGACAGCGCGGGTGATCCCGGCGCGCGCCGCGTTGGTGAAGACGTCGAGGTAGGTGCCTTTGCGCGCGACCACGGCGGGCGCGAGGAGCGTGCGACTCCCCTTCATCGCGACGAGATCCGTAAAGAGCTGATCCGGCGGACGCGCGGTGATGGGCGTGTCGCACGCGGGGCAGTGCGGATCACCCACCTTGGCGAAGAGCAGGCGCAGATAATGAGCGATCTCGGTCACGGTCGACACGGTCGAGCTCGACCCCGATCGGGTGGTGCGTTGTTCGAGCGCGATCGACGGCGGGACGCCCGTCACCCGATCGACGTCGGGCCGCGGCAACGTGGGCAAGAATTGCCGCGCATACGGGGTGAGCGTCTCCAGAAAACGCCGCTGCCCCTCGGCGAACACCACGTCGAACGCGAACGTGCTCTTGCCCGACCCGCTCGGCCCGGTCACCACCACGAGCGCGTCGTGCGGCACCTCGGCGCTCACCTCTTTGAGGTTGTGCTCGCGCGCGTTCTTGACGCTGATGTGATGATACGCCGGCGCGGGCGCCCCTCCGCTCTTCGAAGCGGCGAGCAGAGGTGCCTTTGCCAAGACCCCATGTGCCCGGAGGGCCTCTCCCGTCTTGGTCTCTGCCTTCATCACGTCTTCGGGGGTGCCTTGGGCGACCACCAAACCACCTTCGGCGCCGGCGCCCGGGCCGAGATCGATGACCCAATCGGCCGCGGTGATGACGTCGAGATCGTGATCGACCACGATCACGCTCGCCCCCGCCTTCACGAGCGACGAGAGCGCGGCGGTGAGCTTCGCCACCTCGCTCGGGTGGAGCCCCGCCGACGGCTCGTCGAGGACGACGAGCGAGCCTGTGCCGGTGTGATCGGTGAGGGCTTGTGCGATCTTGAGCCGCTGCGCCTCGCCCCCCGAGAGCGTGGAGAGCGGTTGTCCGAGCGCCAGATACCCGAGCCCGAGCTCGCGCAAAGGGCCCAGCGCGCGGACGATGGTGGCCTCTTTGGCGAAGAACGAGAGCGCCTCGTCCACCGACATCGCGAGCAGATCCGAAGCGTTCTTGCCTTGATACCGGACCTCCAGCACCTCGCTGTTGAAGCGCTGCCCACGGCAGACAGGGCACGTGAGCGAGACGTCGGCCAAGAACTGCATCTCGATGGTCTCGGAGCCTTCGCCGTTGCACGCCTCGCACCGGCCGAGCGCCACGTTGAACGAGAAGTGAGCAGGGGTGATGTCGCGCGCGAGCGCGTCGGGCGATTTGCCGAGCAAGTCGCGGATACGCGACCACGCGCCGGTGTACGTGGCGGGGTTGCCGCGCGACGTCCTGCCGAGCGGGGTTTGGTCGACGAGCACGGGATTTACGATGGATGTGGCGCCGCGGAGCGCGCCATACGCGCCCGGCGCCTCGACGTCGCGGACGCCCCGCGCGCGGGCGATCCCGCGATACAAGATGTCTTCGACGAGCGTGCTCTTGCCCGATCCGCTCGGCCCCGTCACCGCGACGACCACGCCGAGCGGCACGTCCACGGTCACGTTACGAAGGTTGTTGGCGCGCGCGCCTTCGATGCTGACGTGCCCCATGGGCGTGCGCCGGGGAGGGGGCTTTGCGCCGGTCGCGACGTGCGGCGCGGAGGGCCTTTGGCGCGCGGGGCCGTCATAGACAATCGAGCCTCCGGCCGCGCCCGCGCCGGGCCCGAGCTCGATCACGCGATCACATGCGTCGATGACGAGCGGCTCGTGCTCGACCACGAGCACGGCATTGCCAGCCTCGGACAATTCACGCATGGCCGTGACGAGCGGCGGAACGTCGCTCGGGTGGAGCCCGACCGTGGGCTCGTCGAGCACGAAGAGCGCGCCCGTGAGCGACGTGCCGAGCGCCGCGGTGAGCGCCACGCGCTGCGCCTCGCCGCCCGAGAGCGTGCGGGCTTGGCGGTCGAGCGTGAGATAGCCGAGCCCGACGCGGGTGAGGTAAGCGAGCCTCTGCGCGAGCTCGCGCCGGGCGATCTCGCCTTGTCCGGTGGTGGTGCGGAGATCGCTGAGCCGCTGATGGGCCTCGCGCAGCTCGAGCGCGTGAAAGGCAGCGATGTCGAGCCCGCCCACGCGGTACGTGAGCGACTCGGGCGAGAGCCTCTTGCCGTGGCACGCGGCGCAGAGGTCATAGGAGCGATACCGCGCGAGCAGCACGCGGACGTGCATTTTGTAGGTGCGCCCTTCGAGCCACGTGAACCACGCGCGCACGCCGGGGTATTTCCCGCCGCTCCACGAGCCCTCGCCCTCGATCACCATCCTTCGTTGAGCGTCGGTGAGCGCGCTCCAAGGAGCGTTGACGGGGATGCCTTTGCGATCGCAGAACGCGAGGAGGCTCTTCCTCTCCCACTCGCTGGAGCTGCCGTTCCAAGGCCGGATCACGCCTCCTTTGAGGGTGCGGCGCTCATCGGGGATCACCTTGGCCATGTCGAGCCCGATGGTCCTGCCGAATCCGCGGCACGACGGGCACGCGCCCGTGGGTGATTGATACGAGAAGAGACCTGCTTTGGGCGGCGCGAACGATCGCCCGCACGAAGGGCACGAGAGCCCGCGCGTGATGGGGAGCGGCGCGCTGCCCTCGACGTGGACGCGCGCGTCCCCGCCCGAGCGCTGCCACGCTTGCTCGATGGCGGCGCCGAGCCGCGATCGGTTGCGCGCGCTCACCTTCACACGATCGATGACCACGTCGACGTGGCCCGAAGCGACAACCTCGCTCGGCTTGATCCCGTCGAGATCGCGCACCTCGCCGCCGACGAGGAGCCTCCGATATCCATCGCGGATCAAGCCCTCGCGGAGCGTGAGGAACCGCTCCGGGTCCGCCGCGGGCGCGCGGTACGTGACGAGCGCCTGCGCGCCGTCGTGCGCTTCGGTCGCGCGCGCCGAGGCGCCCGCCGCGTCGATGGTGATGGCGAGCGCGCCGCAATCGGGGCACACGGGGAGCGCCTCGCGCGCATAAAGGGCCGAGACATAAGGCTCGATGTCGGCCATGGTGGCGACGGTGGAGCGCGAGCTCTTGACAGGCGCCCTGCGATCGACCGCGACGCCCGCCGCGACCGGATCGAGCGCGTCCATCGGCGGTCGTTCGAGCCGCTCCAAGAACTGGCGCGCATAAGGGCTGAAGCTCTCGACGAAGCGCCTTTGCCCTTCGGAGTACAACGTGTCGATCGCGAGGGACGACTTGCCCGCGCCCGAGACGCCGGTGACGGCGACGAGCGCGCCCGCCGCGACGTCGAGATCAACACCCTTCAAGTTGTGCGTGCGCGCGCCGCGGAGCCGAATCGGGAGCATGGGGCTAGCTCTTTTAGTACACCTCGAAGGAATTTCATTGCCTATTTTGGCGCTTGACTCCCTTGCCCTCTCGCGTAAGCGTGCCTGGGATGCGCCGCACCTCCCCACAACGCCGCCGCTCGCTCGCGATCATCTCCTGGATGGCGTGGATTACCTGCCTCGCGCTCCTCGTCCCCGGCTGCAAGAAGGACAGCGCGAGCGCGTCGGGCAGCGCGGGCAAGGCGCGGGTCAAGCTCGTGCTCAACTGGGTGGCCGATCCAGAATTCGGCGGATTTTACGCCGCGCGCGAGGGAGGTGCCTTTGCCAAAGAGGGCCTCGACGTCGAGATCATCGAGGGCGGCGCGGGGGTCCCCGTCGTGCAGATGGTCGCCACGGGCAGGGCCGATTTCGGCATCTCGGGCGCCGACGAGATCTTGATGGCGCGCGCGCGCGGCGCCGACATCGTGCCTCTCTTTGCGGTGTTCCAGACGTCGCCTCAAGCCATCATGGCGCACGCGTCGCGCGGCTTCAAAGGCATCTCCGACATCCTCTCTTCGGGCGGCGTGGTCGCGCTCGAGGCGGGGCTCCCCTACGTGGCGTTCCTCAAGAACAAATACGGCTTCGACAAAGCCAAGATCGTCCCCTACGACGGCGGCGTCGCGCGGTTCCTCGCCGACAAGGACTTTGCTCAACAGTGCTTCGCCACCTCGGAGCCCCTCACCGCCAAGCAGAAGGGCGCCGACCCGAAGACCTTCATCATCGCGGACGAGGGCTACAACCCCTACCTCGTCGTGGCCGTGACCCGGCGCGAGCTGCTCGATCAAAAGGGCGACATGGTGCGGGCCTTCCGCCGCGCGTCGCTCGCCGGGTGGCGGAGCTACCTCGACGACCCGGGGCCCATCAACGCGTGGATCACCAAGCGCAACCCCTCGCTCGCGGACAACATCGCGGCCGTCTCCGACACGCAAAAGCCCTTCATCGAGACGGACGAGACGCGCGCAAAGGGCCTCGGCCACATGTCGCGCGAGCGGTGGGAGAAGATGATGAGCCAGCTCGTGGAGCTCAAGATCCTCGACAAAACGTCGTCGCTCGACGATCTGCTCGCCGCCGTGAAGTGAGCGCAGAGGCGTTAACGAGATCGCATGTTGCTGCCCACGCCGACCACCAAGATCACCGAGATCGACGAGCGCCATTGGACGGCGACGGACGCGCGCGATCCGTCGCACGTCGCCTTTCGCGAGCGGCAGCTCGTCGGGCGCGCCTACGAGATCTACGGGCTTCGCCTCGCGTGCCCGCCGGGCATTTACCACCCCGACGAGAGCAGCTCGACGCGCTTCATGCTCCGTGAGCTCTCGTCTTCTGCGCAGCGCTTTGGGCCCCGCGCGCTCGACGTGGGCACGGGCTCCGGCGCCGTCGCGCTCTTCCTCGCGCGGTCGGGCAAAGAGGTCATCGCGGTCGACGTCGATCCCGAGGCGGTCGCGTGCGCGCAGGCGAACGCGCGGGACAACGGCGTCGCGCTCGACGTGCGCCGCTCCGATCTGTTCGAGGCGGTCGAGGGAGAGCGCTTTGATCTCATCCTCTTCAACGCTCCTCTGCGCCACGGCGACATCGAGCATCCGGTGGACCGCATCGCGTGTGATCCGGGCGGCGCGCTCACCGTGCGGTTCCTCAAAGAGGCTCCTGACTACCTCGCTCCTGGGGGGGCGATCGTCTTGGTCGCCGCGAGCGCAGGCCGCCGCGAGGCGTTCATCGAGGGGCTCCAAGGCTTGGATCACCGGGTGATCGCCGCGGAGTATTCGGAAGGGACGGGCGGCTCGCGGTGGCTCTTGCTCGTGCAAAAGCC